>NZ_AKZQ01000001.1:0-99567 GCF_000278705.1 Flavobacterium sp. F52
TGCCCTAGAACTTTTTCCTGACTAAGCGGTGGGATGGAAAGGGCTCCTTTTAAGGGATGTGAGAGCTTCTTATCCCTTCATTCGCAAAAGATCCAAGGGACAACATAACCCAAGGGAAAATGCCGTGTTTTTTAAATGCTTTAAATCAGTACTTTATGTTTTTTAGGAAATTAAAATTTGTGACTATCTACATCATTAATAAACTGAATTACGCCGGTCATAAATACTTTTTGATCGTCCCACATTGCCAAATGACTTCCGTTTGGGCAGTATAAATAACGTCCTTTTTTAACTAATTTGCTCTGTTCTTCCATTGCTTTTGGATCCATAGTATCATATTTTGCTCCAATCATTAAAGTTGGAATAGTGATTTCATGCAGTCTGTTTTTAATATCCCATTTAGCCAGACGCCCACTAATACCAAATTCACTTGGTCCTTGCATGAGTGTATATATTTCAGAATTAACATGTTTACTTGCACGATTTAATCCGTCTGGCCATTCTTTTAAGCGACATAAATGCTCTTGATAGAAATTTGGAATCAATAATTCCATATATCTTGGATTGCTGAAATCTTTTTTAGCTTCTAAGTCTCTAATTTCTTTTAAAACTTCTGGTTTCATTTGTTTTGCCAGAACCTCATCGGCATATTTACCATATTCTGGAGCACTTGCCATCATATTAGCAACTAGCAATCCTTTCATATTTTGTTGATATTTCAATGCATATTCCATTGCTAGTATTCCGCCCCAAGAATTTCCCAATACATAAAAATTGTCCTTATCAGCATTAATGGCTTTTCGAACTTGCTCTACCTCATCTACAAATCGGTCAATTGTCCATAAACTGCTGTCTTTTGGCTGATCACTATAGTATGATCCTAGTTGATCATATTCGTAAAACTCAAATCCTTCACGCTGGAAGAATGTCTCAAAGCATTCCATATATTCATGCGTCATTGCTGGGCCTCCGTGCAGTAGTAAAACTTTAATTTTTGGATTATTGCCAAAACGTTTTGTCCAAACTTTAAATTCTCCAATGGGTGTTTTTATTGGTATCATTTTTACCCCTGCAGTTTCTACTTTTTCTTTCTCATATGTAAAATAGTCTGATAAGATATTAGTATTGTTTTCATTTTTACAAGATGTTAAAAGCAAAAGAGAGGAAAGAGCAATGATACTACGCATGATTTTAGTTTTTAATGGTTTAGACTAATTTACAAATTAAATTCGCAGTGTACTTTTTGATTGTATTATTTTATGTGGAATTTAAAAATCACTATTTATAGTGATGTGAGAGAATTAGCGAGATTATAGTTTTGCGCTTTAAATAGTATTTGCAAATTATAATACCTCAGCATGGTCGAATTTAAGATTTTAACTAAAAAAACAAATTTAATTTTACTGCTTATCATTTCTTTTTCTTTTGTAACAGTTTATGCGCAGGAAAAAGATTTTACTAAGTCAGATTCAAATATTGTTACGCTTATTAATGATAATAATATGAAGTCAGTAAGTAGAAAAATAAAAGCTGTCACCAAATTTACTTCTAAAATAGCCAAATCTGCTGCTGATACAGAACCTCCCATATTGATTTGTCCTCCAAATCAGAAATTGACTTGTGGGATGCTTGTTCCGAGTTATTTCGATCTGTTAACTGTAAATGATAATCTTGATACTGAAATAGATGTAACTCAATATCCTGGAGAAGGTTCTTTTTTTTATGATGGAATGGAAATTCAATTTACGGCTAAAGATGATGCAGGAAACACAAGCAGTTGCAGCATTATTATTACTTCTGTTAATCCAGATGTAGCTCCTCCAACATTTACTTGTCCGACAAATATTAAATTAAATTGTGGCGATGCTATACCAAATTATGCAATAAGTCCCATTATGAATCTCAAGGATGATTGCAGTATTAATTTAAAATATAAAATGACTCCCGCAGCAGGAACCATTTTTTATGGTAATCCAACTCCTATTGAAATAGAGTATTCTGATAAAACTGGGAATAAATCATATTGTAATTTTACCATTACTTCTAATCCAGATGTTATAAAACCAGTTATTTCAAACTGTCCAGGAGTTCAGTTTTTGGCATGTGGATCAGTTCTTCCAGATTATAAAACCTTGCTGACAGTTAGTGATAATTGCGATGGAATTCTAACTATATCTCAAACGCCATCTCCAGGAACTGCTTTTACGCCTGGAATGACAGTTACTCTTATGGTAAAAGATGCTTCAAATAATACTTCTGCTTGCAGTTTCGTAATTAATGCTTCAGCCGATACTGTAAAACCTGTTATAACTAATTGCCCTAGTAATCGAACTTTAGCAATTGGGGATGCTATTCCTGATTACTTGGGCTTAATACATGTAACAGATAATTGTGACACTAATCCGACAGTAACGCAAGTGCCGATACCGGGAACTATTTTTACTTCAGGAACGAATGTAGTTATTTCAGCAAAAGATGCATCAGGAAATATATCAGTATGTAATTTTTACATAAATCCCTTGGGGGGAGATTTACCCCCAATCTTAAGCTGTCCTTCAGGAATGGAATTGTACAAAAATTCAACGTTACCAAACTATATATCCTATTTAACTGCTTTAAGTGATGACCTTACAGATAATTTTGATATCATTTTTACGCAAACTCCACCTCAGGGAACACTTTTTACAGCAGATACAAATGTTACCATTACAGCTAAAGACGCATCAGGAAACATTAATTTCTGCACATTTTTAGTAAAATTAAGGACTGTTAAGCAGGATATTGACTGTAAATCGGCTTCTATAAATGTGAATAATCTATACGGTGAAAATGGATTCTCTATTTATGGCGAAATTTTAACCAGAGAAGCTGGGTTTAGCGTTAATAACGCCGGAGATGTAAATGGTGATGGAATAAAAGATTTAATTATTGGAGCTCCTGGAAATTATAATCCATGGTATGGAGCTTCAAAAATTTATAAGATAATACCAGGTGCTGCTTATGTAATATTTGGCAAAGCTTCGGGATTTGCACCAAATATTGATTTAGGCTTACTGGATGGTACGAATGGTTTTGCGATACGAAATGACATTTCGTCTTCTAATTTTCCTTTAACAGGATACGATGTCAGCAGTGCGGGAGATATAAATGGCGATGGAATTGGAGATTTTATGGTAAGTGATCCATACAGACATTCTTCCTACGGTCCAGAAGCTGGGCATACCTATATTATATTTGGGAAAAAAAGCGGTTTTCCTGCCGAAATAAAACTTTCGTCGCTAAATGGTTCTAATGGTTTTACTCTCATAGGCAATGAAAATTATGCAGCTACAGGATCAAGTATAGATCTTATAGGAGATATTAATTCTGATGGTTTTCAGGATATTGCAGTTATTACTTCAGGTTCGGGAGCAGTGAATGGCAAGTGTTTTGTTGTGTACGGCAGAGCAGGAGGATTTCCGGCAATATTGAGAACTTTTGAACTTAACGGAACAAATGGATTTACAATTGAAGGAGATGCTTCTACGGGAAAATTGGGTCGGTCGGTTTCTGGTTTGGGAGATGTCAATGGAGATGGGATTGTAGATATTGCTTTAGGCTCTTATAACGGATCAGATCAAAAACGTAAGTATGTTGTTTTTGGACGCTCCAATAACTTTCCAGCAAATTTTAATATTTCAGCTTTAAATGGAACAAACGGATTTATAATTGAAAACTCAGAAACTGCTTTGGATTCTTATAATGGAATTGAAAAAGCAGGAGATTTAAATAACGATGGCATTAATGATATTGCTATTACAGGACAGTATGTTTTGTTTGGGAAAACTGTTTTTCCTGTTCTAGTAGATTTAAAAAATCTTGACGGTACTAATGGCTTTAAAATAAACGGTGTAAGTGCTGGTAATAGTTTTGGTTACGCTGGAGATTTTAATGGCGATACTATTGATGACTTATTTGTGCATGATCCTGGAACTACTTATATCTTTTTTGGAAAGAAGATTTGGACAGCTACTGTAAGTCCAAGTACCGATAAGAATTTTAGAATTATGTCTGATTATCTTTACGAGTATAGTGTAAATTATGCAGGAGACGTTAATAATGATGGTGTCAGTGATATTATAATTGGTAATCCTTACAATTCCTATGGTTCAAATTTGAAAGTAAATTATAATCCAGGAAAAGCTTTTGTTGTTTTTGGAAAAAAAGTAACAGATACTCAGAAACCAGTTATAGCCAATTGTCCTTCTAATGAAGTTGTTTCAACTGGATTTCCTATTCCAGATTATAAAAATGTTATAACCGTTACAGATAATTGTGATTCAAATCCGACTGTAACGCAAGTTCCAGCGCCATGGACAATTTTTGATGGCGTCACCAAAGATGTCACGTTGACCGTTACAGATAAAAGTGGAAATTTTGAGATTTGTACTTTTAAAATTTCAAATGATGCTGATACCGAGGCGCCTGTTTTAACTTGTCCTTCAGATCAGTTGCTCAATTGTAAAAGTTTAGTTCCAAATTATTTGAATTTGGTTACAGTTTCTGATAATAAAGACACAGCACCCATACTAACACAAGATCCAATTGCAGGAACTGCTTTTACAGACGGAATGGTCATCACAATTACGGCAAAAGATGTTTCCAATAATAGTTCCACTTGCAGTTTTAAAGTTAACGCTTCCGCAGATGCGACAGCGCCAGTAATTGCGTGCATAGGAGATCAGATTTTATCATGCGGAGCAGTAATTCCAGATTATAGAGCTTTAATAACCGTTACAGATAATTGTGACGCTACACCTGTAATTACGCAGAATCCAATAGCTGGAACTGCTTTTACAGATGGAATGGCCATTACAATCTCTGCAAAAGATGCATCCAACAATGAATCGTATTGCAGTTTTAAAGTTAACGCTTCCGCAGATGTGACAGCGCCAGTAATTGCGTGCATCGGAGATCAGATTTTATCATGCGGCAGTACAATTCCAGATTATACGCTTTTAGTTACAGCAAATGATAATTGCGATCCTTATCCTGTGATTACTCAAAATCCGTCTGTGGGAAGTGTTTTTACAGATGGAATGGCCATTACAATTACAGCAAAAGATGTTTCCAATAATAGTTCCACTTGCAGTTTTAAAGTTAACGCTTCCGCAGATTTGACAGCGCCAGTAATTGCGTGCATAGGAGATCAGATTTTATCATGCGGCAGTACAATTCCAGATTATACGCTTTTAGTTACAGCAAATGATAACTGCGATCCTTATCCTGTGATTACTCAAAAACCGTCTGCTGGAACTGCTTTTACAGACGGAATGACCATCACAATTACAGCAAAAGATATTTCCAATAATAGTTCCACTTGCAGTTTTAAAGTAAACGCTTCTGCAGATGTTACAGCGCCAGTAATTGCGTGCATAGGAGATCAAACTTTATCATGCGGCAATATAATTCCAGATTATACGCCTTTAGTTACAGCAAATGATAACTGCGATCCTTATCCCGTGATTACTCAAAATCCGTCTGCAGGAAGTGTTTTTACAGATGGAATGGCCATTACAATTACAGCAAAAGATGTTTCCAATAATAGTTCCATTTGCAATTTTAAAATAAACGCTTCCCCAGATGTGACAGCGCCTGCAATTGCCTGTTTAGGAGATCAAATCTTATCATGCGGAGCAATAATTCCGGATTACACAGCTTTAGTAGTCGTTACAGATAATTGTGACGCTTCGCCAGTAATTTCGCAGAATCCAATAGCAGGAAGTGTTTTTACGGATGGAATGACCATTACCATTACAGCAAAAGATATTTCCAATAATAGTTCCACTTGCAGTTTTAAAGTAAACGCTTCTGCAGATGTTACAGCGCCAGTAATTGCCTGCATAGGAGATCAGACTTTATCATGTGGCAGTATAATTCCAGATTATACGCCTTTAGTTATAGCAAATGATAACTGCGATCCTTATCCCGTGATTACTCAAAATCCGTCTGTGGGAAGTGTTTTTATCGACGGAATGGAGATTACGATAACAGCCAGAGACGTTTTTAATAATCAATCCTATTGCAGTTTTAAAGTTAATGCTTCTCCTGATATAACAGCTCCGTCAATTACTTGTATTGCAGATCAGAATTTAAACATTGGAGATGTTCTTCCAGATTATCGAACGATGATTACTGCAACTGATAATTGCGATTCGAATTTAACTGTCACACAAATTCCGTCTTCTGGATCAAATGTAACTGACGGAATGAATGTAACAATTAATGCTTCAGATAATAGTGGAAATAGTACGTCGTGCACCTTTAAAATTAATGTTGCAAAAGATACACAGCCACCAGTTTTTACTTGCATTGCAGATCAAATGTTTGACTGTAGTGTAAGTCAGGTTCCGGATTACACCAAAATGATTTTTGCAAGTGATAATACAGATCCAAACCCTGTAATAACGCAGTCTCCAGCGCCAGGAACAGCATTTTTAGACGGAATGACTATTACCATAAAAGTTTCAGATAAAAGTAACAATGTTTCAGCATGCTCCTTTCAGCTTTTCAGCTATCCAATTTTTGTTGATGCAGGACAAGATGCAGAAATTAATCAAGGAGACTCTATTCAATTGTATGCTACTGCTTTAGAAGATGGTGTTTTTTCATGGTCGCCTGCAACAGGATTAAATAATAGTAAAATCGGAAATCCAATTGCTAAACCATCAGAAACTACAACTTACAAAGTAGTTTTTACAAACAAAGAAGGCTGCGAAACAGAAGATTTGGTAACTGTAACTGTAATTCCTCCTATTGAAAAAGATGAAACTAAATATGGTTTTTCTCCAAATGGAGACGGAATTAATGATTTTTGGGAAATTGACGGAATAACAGATTATCCAGAGAATGAAGTCCTGATTTACAGCCGTTGGGGGGATTTGGTTTACCATACAAAAGGTTACGACAACGCCACCAATGTTTTTAGTGGAATTGCTAATAAGAGCCGAAATCTTGGAGCCGATCAGCTTCCCGAAGGAACTTATTTCTTTGAAATCCGTGTCAATCAGCCCCATCATTTTAAGAAAACCAAGGGATATCTTGTTTTAAAACGTTAATTCATGAAAAGTAAATTCAATATAATCTTAGCTTTATTTATAATCATCATTTTTTTAGAAAGAGCCTATGGACAGCAAACACCTGTTTTTTCAAGTTATAATTACAATGCCGTTTTAATAAATCCAGCCCATGCCGGATATTATTCGGATATAGATATTGCCATGACAACCAACGGGTATTTCAATTCGGTAGAAGGAAGTCCCAAGAATTTTGATCTTTCAGTAAATAAATTGACATGGGGAGAAAAAATAGGATTAGCAGCAGGGATTTCACATGACCAAATAGGAGTGACTCATACAACCAATTTTTTTACTTCATATTCGTATAAAATTTACTATGATCCTGATTATAAATATGGCAAATGGTGGGCCTACGATCCTAGTATTGTTTCATTTGGAGTAACGGCAGGAGCAATGCTTTACAACGAAAACCTGACCCGATTGGATCTTGAAAACGATCCAGAATTTCAGGAAAATGTAAACAGTTTTACGCCTACTTTTGGTGTTGGATTTTTGTATAACAGAGATCAGGTTTATTTCGGTTTATCATCTCCAAATTTGTTAAGTTCTGCTTTTAATTCGAGCAATAACACCCATTTAAAAAATGTCTATTATAGTTATTTTGGGTACAAATTTTTTACCAATCGTTTTGAAGAAGTACTGATAAACCCAAGCGTATTATTTAAATATGTTGAAGGAGCACCATTTCAGACCGATCTAAATCTTTTAATCAATTACAAAAATAAAGTAGAATTTGGCGGAGGCTATCGAACTTCAAAAACATTGAATTTTTTAGCCGGTTTTCACCTTTCAGACAATTTCAGGGTTATCTGCACGTATAATAAATCAATCGATAATGTAGTAATTCCCGACACTTTTGGATTAGTTTTAAACTACAGGGCAGGAAAGGGATTTTAGTTAATCAACTAAACCATTTTCGACTGCGTATTTTACAAGACCCGCCGTATTTTTAGCATTCAATTTGGACAATAAATTACGGCGGTGCGTATTTACGGTATTTAAACTAATAAACGTTTTTTCGGCAATTTCTGCCGTATTATACTCATGTGCAATCAACACCAGAATTTCTTTTTCTCTCGAACTCAATTCAGTTAAATTTGAAACCTGTTTTTCAATTCGAGAACTATTCGAAAGGTGCTTTTCTTCTAATTCTTCTGCAAAATAATTTTCTCCCGAAGCAATTGTATTAATAGCCTTTAAAAGCTCTACTTTTTCAGCATTTTTCAACAAATATCCATTCACCCCAATTCGAATTAGTCTCGAAATAACCATCACATTGCTGTGTGTGCTTACAATCAATATTTTGACATTTGGATACTGTTTTTTGAGGATTTTACTCAATTCAATTCCGTCCATTTCAGGCATGCTGATATCCAAGATAACAAAATCTACAACTCCCTTTTTAACGATTTCAAGCGCTTCAATTCCGTTTATTGCTTTGTCGATAACGGTAATATTAGGTTCCTGTTCCAAAAGAGCAGTAATTCCCTGAAGAAACATCGTATGATCGTCGGCAATAAGTAAGTTAACTGGGTTCATTCAACAAATATATTAGTTGCTTTTCAATTCATCAAGCTGATTTTTCAAATCAATTCCTTTAATTTTCGTTTTAGGTTTAGGCTCTGCGATCGGAATTTCGATATTAAAAATGGAACCTCTTTTTAGTTTCGAATCAATTGCAAAAGAGCCATTTAGTTTTTTGATTCGGTTCTCGAGATTAATAAAACCAATTCCTTTAGAGTTATTTTTCGTTTCAAAACCAATTCCATTATCTTCAAACATAACATTCAATATATTTTCAATATAGTTCAGCTGGATTTCCACTTCCGAAGCCTTTGCATGCTTAATCGTATTCGTTAAAAGTTCCTGGATAATTTTGAAAACCTCAACCTGAATATTTTCATCCAATTCATTAATTTCTTTCTTCGGATAAGGAATATACGAAATCTTGATTTTGCTTGCTTCACTGATATTTTTCAAATACGATTCGAGAACTTCTAAAAAATTATTCTGGCTGAATTTCTTTGGAAGAAGAGTATGCGATAAATTTCGAACCTGCTGATACGTTTCATCCAATTGAAGACTGATTCTTTGAATAGTAGAGAAATCTGAAGCATTCAAATGATTGACTTGTAGTTTAATAGCAGCTAAGTTTCCGCCAATACTGTCGTGCAATTCCTGCGAAATACGCTTTCTTTCCTTGTCTTGTCCCCTTATCGAAGCTTTTATCAGTTCTAATTCCTGTTCTTTTAGAATGCCATCAATTTTTTGAGAACTGACTTCTGCCTGTTTGATATTCAGTAAACGCTGAACTTTAAAACGTTTGTAATACTGAAACAAAAGACCCATTATAGGTATAAGTAAAACTAGAAAAGCAATAACCGTAAACCATCGCATTTTTTTCTGCTGATTGATTTCTAAAGCTTTCAATTGCTGATCTTTCTTTAAAAGAGCAATTTCATTTCTTTTTTTATTTGATGAATTCTGAAATGCCAGAATTGTATTTTCGTTATTTTTCTTCGAAATTTCCTCTTGCAGAATCATGTTTTTTATGGCTTCCTCCTGATTGGCAAGCGTCAGTTTTCTAGCTTCGTTTTCAAACTTTAAAGTTTCGATTTCTTTTTGTTTTTGTGCCGTTTTGTATTTGACTTCTAACTCATTAATCTCTTTTATTTTCTGAAGATTATTGATGGAATCTTTTATGTGTGTCGATTTTTCAAAAAATGAATAAGCACTTTTATAATCGTCCTGTTGAATAGCGATTTTTCTCAATTCATCATAAATATAACTCTGATTTTGAAGCAGGCCAAAATAAACAGATTTTTGAAGCGCTTCAGAAAATATCAGTTTCGCTTCGTTATATTTTTTCAAAGAAATATAGGTATCTCCAATACTGCTTCGGGAAACAATCGAGAGTTGGTTTAGTTCGCTTTTATCAGCAATAGCAAGTGCTTCCTGAAACATTTTTAAAGCTTCCTGAGATTTATTCTGCAGTTGATAATTCTCTCCGAGACCTAATAAAACAATAACCCGTCCCTGATTATTATTGGTTTTTTCGCAGAGCACTTTTCCTTTTTTGTAAAAAATATTGGCATTGTCATAATCTTTCAGTTTCGAATAAATATCGCCAATATTGATATAACTTCCTAAGATAATTTCGTTGTCATCTTTATATTCCAAACATTGTTTGAACAATTTCAGTGCATTGTCGTAATCGCCCAACTCACTGTACGTCTGTGCTAAACCGTGCGTATGAGTATAAAAAAGATTTGTTTCGTTATATTTTTGAGAAGCTTCAATACCTTTTAAGTGCCATTTTTTACTTTCATTCAGCAAACCTCTTTTTTTATAATTGATGGCCAGCAAATTATAACCAAGTGAAAAAAGCCTGCTTTTTAATGAATCATTTACAGCGGTATTAAATTTTAAAGCCTGATGAGTATAATAAATAGAAGAATCGATAATGGCTCTTTTATTGAAATAATAAGCCAGAAGGAGATTAGTTCGTGCGAGAACTCTATTGTCGACAGTGCCCGATTTTAAAATGGAATGCGCTTTTTTGTAAGCCTTTTTCTCTTCACCTTTATTGTACAAATCATAAAGTGCCAGCGTATTTTTATCCTCTTTAATTTTTGCGGGATTTCTGGAAATAAAAGTCTTCTTTTTCGTTTCAATCTGAGCCTGCAGACCAAACGAAAAAAAGATGAAAATCAATAAATATAATCTTCCTGACCAGATTGCCATACGTTTTGGGTTTGTATCCTAAATAAAAAATAGAATAGTTTTTAAAGTCTTGTAAACTTGGGATTTAAGAAGCCAATTAATTTCTGGCTTGGAGGTAAAAGTACTACAAAACAATCAAAATAATATTTCTAAAAATAAAATTTTTAAGCAAAGTTGTGATATTAATTGTTTTTAAAATCTTTGTAAATCAGGTTTTTATGGTTGATTAAAAATCTAAAACTTTCTTAAAATCATTTGAATGCATTTTTGGTTGTAGTAAATTAGTAAGACCACATTTAAAAAATCAAATTATGAAAACGAAGATATTTTTAGCCATAGCATTGCTTATTATAACAATCTCGGCCAGCGCACAGAAAAAAATCGAAGTAACCGAACTGCCAAAACCGGCACAGGAATTTCTAAAGAAGCATTTTAGCCATACTTCGGTAGAAAAGGCTCAGAAGGATCCCGAGCATGGTGAAAAAGGTTATGAAGTAAAACTGAAAGACGGAACAGAAGTGGAGTTCTGGAAAGATGGTTCATACCGTGAAGTTGACGGCGGAGACAACCCAATTCCAACCGATTTTATTCCAGATAATATTAAGGCTTATGTAGCCAAAAATCATCCGAACGAAAAAATAACGCACATCGACTATGGACACAAAGATCTTGATGTCGATCTGACTAATAAAATTGATTTAGAATTTACCAAAGAAGGTAAAATTCTAAAAGACAAAAAGAACAATGTTCAAAAATAAAGGATCAGGACAGAAATTAATATTCCTAACCAACTGCTATTTATAAGACGTTGGTTGGGAATATTTTGTCTAATCTCAGTTTTTCTAAAGAACATCTTGAGAGAAAATAGTTTATATTTACATCTTTATTTTTTATTTCATGGAAGAAAATAAACATGTAACGATTTACGACATTGCCGAGAGACTTAATCTGGCCACATCTACTATTTCACGAGCTTTAAAAGATCATCACACGATAAGTGATAAAACGATTAAGAAAGTGAAAAAAACCGCTGAAGAAATGGGTTTTGTCCCAAATACTTTAGCAGCAGGTTTACGTGGCAACAAAACTAGGACAATTGGTGTTTTGATTCCTACCGTTACACAGCCCTTTTTGTCTTCTCTAATTAGCGGAATCGAAATCACAGCTCAAAAATCGGATTATACGGTAATTATTATGCAGTCGCATGATTCGTATGAAGAAGAAGTGAATATGGCGAAATCTTTGTACTCAAATCGCGTAAGCGGCGTAATTTGTTCTCTAGCGATGGAAACCAGAGATACGGCTCATTTTCATCAGTTTTCAAACAATAATATTCCGTTGGTTTTTGTTGACAGGGTTCCAAAAGGTTATAATACTTTCAGAGTTGTAATAGACAATTATACAGCAGGCTACAAAGCAACCAAGCACCTTATTGAACAAGGCTGTATTCGTATTGCTCATTTTACTGCTGGTTCAGAATTAGGAAATCTGTATAACGAAAGAAAAAGAGGTTACATAGAAGCCTTAAAAGATCATAATATAGAAGTAGAAGAAGAATTGATTATCAATTTGAATTCGGTTACTTATGAAGACGGCGTAAAAGCCAGTAACGCTTTATTCGATTTAAAGCCACTTCCAGACGGATTGTTTGCGCCAGGAGATATTTTGGCTGTAAGCGCTGTTCAAACTGCTAAAAAACGCGGTATTAAAGTACCCGAAGAATTTAAAGTGATTGGTTTTAATAATGACCCAATTTCGCAGATTATAGATCCGAATTTATCGACTATTACGCATCCAGCTGAAAAAATGGGAAAGGCGGCGGCAGAAATTATCATTAAAAATTTAAAATCGTCTAAAAATGACGATGCCAAAGAAATCACTTTTTTAAATACAGAAGTACTCGCAAGAGAATCTACTCAGAAATAAAATTCTAAATAGTAAGGCTTATCATTGGTTTGATAGGCCAATAACTTTTATGAAAACAATTACACTTCCAGACGAAATGAATTTAGAAAAATCGCAACATGTACACGTTGTCGATTACAGCAGTTCTAAAGACGTTTCGAAACGGCAGATCATTTTAAATCAGAATATCATCAGTTTTTTGATTGAAGGAACCAAAGAAGTCATTTTTGATACTACAGAATTGTCTATAACACCTTCTAAGTTTCTTATAATGCGTTCCGGAAATTGTTTAATGACAGAAAAAAGAATCTCTGAAATCTCTGGATATAAAAGCATTCTTTTGTTTTTTTCGAGCGAAATGGTTCATAATTTCATCAGAAAAATGGAATTGGAAAAATCAGAAGCTATTGAACCAAAATCGATTTATGCTTTTGATTATGATGATTTTCTGAAACGTTTTGTAGACAGTTTAACAGATATTTCAAAACTTTCAAAAACCATTCAGACAAAACTGCTCGAAGTTAAGTTTGACGAAATTATGCTTTATTTGACGGCGCAGTACGGAACCGATTTTCTGTATTCGCTAACTGCAAATAGTGACGATGCGGCTCAAAGATTCATTCGAACAGTCGAAAACAGCCATTTAAGCAAATTGACATTAAAAGAATTGGCTTTTTTGTGTAACATGAGTGTTTCGACTTTCAAAAGAGAATTTGAAAAATATTATTCAGAGTCGCCTATTAAATGGTTTCAAAACAAAAGGCTCGAACATGCGCACTATTTGCTGAGCCAGGAAAAAAGCCCTTCTGAAGTGTATTTCGAAGCAGGTTACGAAAACCTTTCCAGTTTTAGTCAAGCTTATAAAACCAAATACGGCGTAACACCTAAACATCATAAGTTGATTTGAGCTTTTAGCAACAGTTTTTGGCTTTTTAGCTAAAGTTATTCAGCGATTCCAAATCTAACTTTGCTTAAAATTTTAAAACAGACAAAATGAAAAAGCTAAGTTTAATTTTGGCAATGTCAGCCATTTTTTCAACATCGATTTTTGCACAAAAAACATTTACTTTAACTAGTAAAGATTTAGGAGGAGAAACAACTAAAGTTCAGGAATTCAACGGATTTGGGTGTTCAGGCGAAAATCAGTCTCCACAGCTATCTTGGAAAAACGCTCCCGAAGGGACTAAAAGTTTTGCGGTAACCATGTACGATCCAGACGCGCCAACAGGAAGCGGATTTTGGCATTGGGTAGTCGTAGATATTCCGGCAAATGTAAACGAACTGGTAACTAATGCGGGAACTAAAAATCTTATTCCAAAAGGAGCAATTCAAAGCATTACCGATTATGGAATTAAAGGTTTTGGAGGTCCTTGTCCGCCAATTGGTCATGGATATCACCAATACATTATTACCGTTTATGCTTTAAAAGTAAATAAACTAGGAACAGATGAAAATACAAATCCAGCAGTAGTAGGATTTAATCTTTGGAACCAGACCTTGGCAAAAGCAAGTATTGTTGCCTATTACAAGAGATAATTTAAGCGATAAAACTTAAATTCAACCCCGTCATAGCAGGATAGTTTTTATAATTATCCTGCTTTTATTTGTTATATAAATTATTTTTTTTGAAAAAAAAGTAGCCAAAATTTTTTTCTTAGATAACAATCCTATATTTTTACGCAACCGATTGCAATTATTGTTTTATTTCGAATAATATATTTTTTGAATTAAAATTTTATCAAATGCTTTAAATAAGAAATAAAATATTAATGCTTAAAGAATACGATTTTAAAAAAAAATAAATTAAAACTAATGGCTTTACTAAGATTTGTTTTTCTGTTTTTTCTGATTTCCTTTTCTGCTTCAGCACAAAAGGATTATAAACTTTGGCTTCAGTATAATGCCGTTACCAATTCTGGAATCGCTTCAGAATACAAAAGCAATATTAAAGGAATCGCAATGTTAGGAAATTCTGAAACCATCAAAATTGCTGAAAAAGAACTGAAAACGGGATTTTTGGATATGTTGGGAAATACTCCTGAAATTAGATCAGAAGTAAAAGGAGAGAGCTATATTATTGTGGGTTCACATTCAAATTTAAATTCCGAAATAAAAAATGAACTGCAATCTGATTTTGATAAGATAAATAATGAAGGTTTTATTATTAAATCCATTTCGCTTAAAAACAAAAAACAAATCATCATTACAGGCAAAAATGATGTTGCCGTTTTATACGGAGTTTTTAATTTCTTGAGAATACTGCAGACGAATAAATCGATTAAAAGCTTAAATATTGCGGATTCTCCTAAAACCAATATCAGAATCCTGAATCATTGGGATAATCTCGACAGAACTATCGAACGTGGTTATGCAGGATTTTCACTCTGGAACTGGCAGAAATTGCCAGATTTTATTGACCAGCGTTATATCGATTATGCAAGAGCGAATGCTTCAATCGGAATCAACGGAACAGTTTTGAACAATGTAAATGCCAACGCTTTAATTCTTACCCCACAATATTTAGAAAAAGTGGAAGCACTAGCCAATGTTTTCAGACCTTACGGAATAAAAGTGTATTTAACTGCAAGATTTTCGGCTCCTATTGAAATTGGGAAGCTAAAGACTGCCGATCCAAAAGATCCTGAAGTTATTAATTGGTGGAAAAACAAGTCGGCTGAAATTTATAAACGAATTCCCGATTTTGGCGGATTTTTGGTAAAAGCCAATTCAGAAGGTCAGCCAGGGCCGCAAAACTATGGAAGAGACCATGTTGAGGGAGCGAATATGCTCGCTGATGCTGTTGCGCCTTTTGGCGGAATTATCATGTGGAGAGCGTTTGTGTATTCGGAACATGATGCGAACGATAGGGCTAAACAAGCTTACGCCGAATTTCAGCCGTATGACGGAAAATTCAAAGAAAATGTAATCGTTCAAGTCAAAAACGGAGCGATAGACTTTCAACCAAGAGAACCTTTTCATCCATTATTTGGAGCAATGCCGAAAACGCCTTTAATGATGGAATTTCAAATTACACAGGAATATTTAGGTTTCAGCACGCATTTGGTTTTCCTTCCTAAATTATTTCAGGAAGTTCTGGAATCCGATACTTATCAAAAAGGAAAAGGTTCAACCGTCGCCAAAGTGATTGACGGCACTTTATATCAAAATAAACTAACAGGAATCGCAGGCGTTGCTAATATGGGAAACGATTTAAACTGGACAGGACATCCGTTTGCACAGGCCAATTGGTACGGTTTCGGGAGACTGGCGTGGAATCCGTATCTGGATTCAGAAACCATTGCCGACGAATGGTTAAGAAGTACTTTTTCTAATGATGAAAATTTCATCCAACCAGTCAAAAATATCATGATCGATTCTCGTGAAGCCGTTGTCAATTATATGACGCCGCTTGGTCTGCATCATATCATGGATACGGGACATCATTATGGGCCAGGACCGTGGGTTTCCAATTTATCAAGACCAGAATGGAATCCGACATATTATCATAAAGTAGATAAAAACGGGATTGGTTTTGACAGATCTAAATCGGGAACGAATGCCATTTCGCAATACGCGCCAGAAGTCGCAAATCTCTTTGATAACTTAGAAACTTGTCCTGAAAAAGACCTTTTATGGTTTCATCACGTTTCGTGGGATTACAAATTGAAAAATGGACAAACGCTTTGGAATGGTTTAGCATTAAAATATCAGGAAGGCGTAAATCAAGTCAAGGAAATGCAGGACGTTTGGAAGAAAATGGAAAAATATATCGACAGTGAACGTTTTAAAGAAGTCGAAATGTTACTAGAAATTCAGTACAAAGAAGCAAAATGGTGGCGTGATGCGTGTTTGTTATATTTTCAACAATTTTCAGGGAAAGAGCTTCCTGCTGGTGTAGAAAAACCAACGCAGACTTTAGACTATTTTAAAACATTAAAATTCCCTTTTGCACCAGGGAATGGGTAAATAAATAGAGTAATTGTAACACAGATGACGCGGATTCGCTATCGCGAAGACACGGAAAAAAGCAGATTTTTCTAATTAAATATGAATAAAAATCTGTGTCAATCAGCGTTTTCGCGATAGCGAATCCGTTTCATCCGCGTACTAAAAATAAAATAAACACATAGAAACATAGATTTATATTTAACTTAAAAAGATTAAAGAAAGAAACTAGTTTCTCACACATAGCTATGTGTATTGATGCAAGTGAAACGCCTTTGTACACAAAAATATAACTATGCTTCTATGTGTTTAAAAAATTAAGCATGAAATTATTGTAATAAATTATGAGCAAGAAAACAGCAATTGTAACCGGAGGAAATTCGGGATTAGGTTTTGCAACCGCAAAAAAACTTTGTGAGAACGGAATCACAACTTATATAATCGGAAGATCAAAAGAGAAAACAGAAGATGCCTGTAAGGAAATTGGAGAAAATGCCATTCCGGTAATCTTCGACTTAAATGATTTGAAGGGAATTCCAGCGATGATTGCAAATATTACAAAAGATAATCCAGTTGATATTTTGGTGAACAATGCAGGGATCAATATGAAAAAAGAAATCCCAGACGTAACCGATGAAGATTTTCTTTCGATAATTCATACCAATTTATTGAGCGTTTTTGCTGTGAGCAGAGAAGTGATAAAAAATATGAAAGAAAACGGAGGCGGAAGCATTATTAATATCAGTTCGATGGCATCGCAATACGGAATCCCAAAAGTTATTGCGTATTCATCAAGCAAAGGCGCGATTGAAGCCATGACACGTGCAATGGCGGTTGAGCTGGCTCAGTTTGGTATTCGTGCCAATTGTATCGCTCCGGGATTTATCAAAACCAAAATGTCTGCAACAGCACTTGACAACGATCCTGAAAGAAAAAATAAAGTTTTAGGAAGAACACCAATGGGCTATTTAGGAGAACCTTCAGATATTGCAGATGCCGTTTATTATTTTGCTTTAAGCGAATCAAAATATACTACTGGTACAGTTTTGCCAGTTGATGGTGGAAATAGTATTGGTTTTTAATTTTTTACAGAAGGCAAATATGATTAAAATGCAACAAACCATGCGATGGTTCGGCCCAAATGATAATGTCAAATTAATTGATATTCGACAAGCTGGTGCAACGGGAATCGTTACCGCTTTGCATCAAATTCCCGTTGGAGAAATTTGGACGGTTGAAGACATTCAAGAAAGACAGCTGATGATTAGAAATGAAGGGTTGGAATGGACTGTAGTTGAAAGTCTACCTGTTCATGAAGAAATCAAACGAGCTTCGGGAAATTATCTGCAATACATTGAAAATTATAAAATCAGTTTGCAAAATTTGGCAGAATGCGGAATCAAAACCATAACCTACAATTTCATGCCGATTCTGGATTGGGTGCGAACGAATCATAATTTTATAAACGAAGACAAAAGTAAAGCTTTGTTATATGATCAGGATGCATTTACTTATTTTGATATTTTTCTCTTGAAAAGACCAAATTCAGAAAATGATTATTCTGATGCTCAAAAAGAAAAAGCACTGCAATTTGGAAGTCAGTTATCTGAAGAAGAAAAAGCATTATTGTTTAAAAATGTTTTATTAGGACTGCCAGGAAGCACAATCAATTTTACAGCAGAACAGATTTTATCTCTTTTAGAAAATTATGCCGAAATCGACAATCAAAAATTAAGAGGAAACCTGATTTATTTTCTATCAGAAGTAACTCCAATTGCGGAGAAAAATGGGCAAAAGCTAGCCATTCATCCAGACGATCCGCCATTTTCGGTTTTAGGTCTGCCAAGAATTGTTTCAACAGAAAGCGATTTGAAAGCTATTTTTAGCGCCGTTCCTTCAAAGGCCAACGGATTATGTTATTGTACAGGCTCTTTAAGTGCCGACCCCAAAAACAATCTCGAAAAAATAATAGACGATTTTGGAGACCGAATTCATTTTTTACATTTGAGAAACACCATTCGCGAAAGCGAAACCATTTTTAGAGAATCAGAGCATTTAAACGGAAATGTCAAAATGGAAGTTATTGTTGAGAAATTATTATTAGTAATGAACGAAAGAAAAACAAGTCTTCCAATGCGCCCAGATCATGGTTTTTTACATAAAGTGGATGAAAAGATAGAAACTTATCCAGGTTATTCCCTGACAGGAAGATTAAAAGGTTTGGCTGAATTAAGAGGTTTGGAAATGGGAATTGCTTATAAATTGAATTTGTAAAATCAAATAAAAACTATTAACTATTTAAACCAAAAGACATGAAATTTATTAAACCTTATTTATTTGCCTTTACGGTTCTCTTGTCTGTGAGCTGTACATCTCAGAAAGAAAAACCTAGTTTGAAGGATGTCTATAAAAATGATTTTTATATAGGAACTGCATTAGATTTAAATCAGATTAATGAAAAAAACAAAAAAGAGGATTCTCTGATTCGTAAAGAATTTAATGCGATTACGGCAGAAAACATTATGAAATCGATGTTTACGCATCCGCAGAAAAATAAATACGATTTTACACTATCAGATAAATTTGTGGCGTATGGAGAGAAAAATAAAATGTTTATTCATGGGCATACTTTAATTTGGCACAGCCAATTAGCGCCTTGGATGCAAAAAATTGCCGACAGTACAGAAATGAAGGCATTCATGAAAGACCATATCACGACAATAGTTTCTAAATACAAAGGAAGAATCAATTCGTGGGATGTTGTAAACGAGGCTTTAAATGAAGACGGAACCTTGAGAAAATCGGTTTTCCTGAATACACTTGGAGAAAGATATTTGGTCGATGCTTTTAAATTAGCAGAAAAAGCCGATCCGAAAGTGGATTTATATTACAATGATTATAATATCGAAGAACCAGCAAAAAGAGCTGGAGCAATTGCTTTAATCAAGAAGATCAAAGCCGAAGGCGGAAAAGTAGACGGGGTGGGAATTCAAGGCCATTGGAGATTGGAAAGTCCATCATTGGAAGAGATTGAGAAAAGTATATTAGAATATTCAGCTTTAGGACTGAAAGTGGCCTTTACAGAATTGGATATTACAGTTTTGCCAAATCCGTGGGATTTAAAAGGAGCAGATGTAAATCAGAATTTTGAAGGAAGTGAAAAAATGAATCCGTATCCAAAATCATTGCCAGATTCTATTCAAAATAAACTTGCGGAACGTTACGCATCGATTTTTAAACTATTTTTAAAACATAAAGATAAAATAAGCAGAGTGACTTTTTGGGGTGTTCATGACGGACAATCTTGGCTGAACAACTGGCCTATAAAAGGAAGAACCAATTATCCGTTGCCATTTGATAAAGATTTAAAACATAAAAAAGCATACGATAGTCTCTTAACGCTGAAAGAAACTAAAAAATAGGCGTCTAAAAGGCTGAAGTTTTGATAAATTAACAGCAATCGGTTGTGAAATGAAAAATAATTCAAATAAAGTGAACTAAATTTGCAAGATATGTTTTTTTGTCTAATTTTACACAACCGATTGTTTTGATTGCAATTGCTATTTTTAGGCCTTATTTGAGAAGCAGAACAAAATAACCGAAACCAACAAGGTTTTAAAAAAACCTCGAGGGAACTAACTATCGATAAAATGACCACAAACCCAAGAATGAGAAACATTTCACAAAAACTTTCCATCAAAGAAAAAATTGGATATAGCTTAGGAGATTTAGCCGCTAATCTAGTTTTTCAGACTTTGATGACGTATCTGGCTTATTTCTATACAGATATTTACGGATTATCGCCAACAGATTCATCCATTATCATGCTGATTGTTGGATTAATTGCCGCGTTTATTTTTAATCCGATTATTGGGGTTTTGGCAGACCGAACAAGCACCAAATGGGGAAAATTCAGACCATGGATTTTGATAACTGCGATTCCGTTGGGAGTGGTGGCTTTATTGGCATTTTCAACTCCCGATTTCTCATATAAAGGGAAAGTAATTTATGCTGTTGTAACCTATACTTTATTGCTGCTTTTTTATGCGGGAAACAATCTTCCTTATTCTGCGTTAAGCGGTGTCATTACAGGCGATATGGGCGAAAGAAATAGTATGTCATCATACCGCTTTGTGGCGGTGATGTTTGCGCAGTTTTTCGTTCAGGTTTTTATGCTTGGCATTATTAAAAGTGCAGGAAACGGAGATAAAGCAGTGGGAATCGAAAAAGTTATGACCGCTTTGGCGATTATCGGAACCATCATGCTTTTAATTACATTTTTAACCACCAAAGAAAGAATCATTCCGAAGCCAGAACAAAAGTCAAGTGTAAAGGAAGATTTAAGCGATTTAATCAAGAATAGACCTTGGATCATTATGCTTTCGCTAACCACTTTGGTATTTGTGACTCTGGCAATGAAAGGCGGTTCGTATGTGTATTATTTCGAGAATTATGTAGATAAAGAGCAATTAGCTGTTTTTATCCAACCTATTTTGGATTTCTTAACTAATATCGGATTGAATCATTTTGGAAATGATCCCGTATCGGCAGGATTCGGTTTATTCAATGCCGGCGGAATTATTTTTATGATTGTCGGAATTACTTTATCCAAAAATCTGGCTGACAAATACGGAAAAAGAAATGTATTTGGATTGTTTTTATTCATTTCGACTTTGTTCATTTTAGCTTTTTATTTCTTTCCGTCAACTTCAATCGGACTGATGTTTTTCTCTCAAATCTTGCATGGATTCTTCTACGGAATCACAATCCCGATTCTTTGGGCAATGATTGCCGATGTTGCCGATTATTCAGAATGGCTGAATAACCGTCGTGCAACCGCGATTATTTTTTCTGCCATGATGGTTGGATTGAAAACGGGATTAAGTATAGGAGGTGCTTTAACTACTTTATTTTTAGGATATTTTGATTACGTTCCAAATACACCTCAACAGTCTCAAACGGCTATAAATGGAATCAAATTATTAGTGAGCATTTTCCCTGCAATCCCTTTTTTAATTGGAGCTGGACTACTGTTTTTCTATAAGATCAACAAGGAGATGGAAGTGCAGATCGAAACGGAACTGAAAGAAAGAAGAAGTTAATTATTAAAGAAAAATATCACTATGCCTGAAGACAGCATTGAACACATTAATTTTGAAGAAATAAGCAATCTGGCAATTTCCAAGCCTTTAGTTTCCCATATCTACACCGCCGATCCTTCGGCGCATGTATTCAACGGAAAGATTTACATTTATCCGTCGCACGACATCGATGCGGGGATTCCGTTCAACGACAACGGCGACCATTTCGGAATGGAGGATTACCATGTCTTTTCGATGGAGGACATTTCATCGGAAGCCGTCGACAATGGGGTTGCATTGCATGTGGATGACGTTGCCTGGGCCGAAAAGCAGATGTGGGCGCCCGATGCCGCGCATAAAAACGGAAAGTACTATCTGTATTTCCCCGCCAAACGCGCCAGCGGAATTTTCCAGATCGGCGTAGCGGTTTCAGACTCGCCAGTCGGACCTTTTGTTCCTGAAAAGGACGCCATAAAAGGCAGCTACAGCATCGATCCTGCGGTCTTTGAAGATGAAGATGGGAAACATTACATCTATTTTGGGGGAATCTGGGGAGGACAGCTTCAGAAATACCGCAAGAATAAATATCATGAAAACAACGAAGAGCCTCTTGCGGGTGAAAAAGCCTTGGGGCCGATTGTGGCTTTGTTAAGAGATGATATGCTCGAGTTTGCTGAAGAGCCGAGAGAAATCCAGATTTTGGACGAAAACGGAAATGGGCTTCTGGCAGGGGATAATGCGCGCCGTTTTTTTGAGGCTTCGTGGGTGCACAAATACAACGGAAAATATTATTTCTCGTATTCGACGGGAGACACGCATTTCATCTGCTATGCAATCGGAGACAGTCCGTACGGGCCGTTTACGTATCAGGGAAGAATCCTGAATCCGGTGATAGGCTGGACGTCGCACCATTCGATCTGCGAAGTGGAAGGCGAGTGGTATTTGTTCTACCATGATTCGAGCCTTTCAAAAGGGGTGACGCATTTGAGAAGCATGAAAGTGACTAAAATCGACTATCTGGAAGACGGTTCGATCGTTACGATTGATCCCTACGGAATAAGAAGATTATTTGATTAAGATTTTTGTAAAAAAAATTTCATAAATATTACAATCAGTTGCGTTTGTTTTAGCCGTGCTGTTTGTCATTGCGAGGAACGAAGTAATCACATTTGTTAAATCCAGATCGGAGTGGGGCTATTTGTTTCTGGCAATGACAAGGTTTACGATTAAAGTTCTTCTGAAACCCTTACGCGTGAGGGATAGAAGTGGAAAGCCCGGAGCCTGACGAAGGAAGTGCGAGGACTTGCAACGGATAGCATCCCGATAGTTATCGGGACAAGCACACACCCAAAATATTGAAATATAGAATTTTAAAAACTTAACATAATTAATATAAAAGACAATTTTTTATAAAAGAATTTTACTTACTTTAGCATAACAGAACGGAACAGAACGGTATGCTAAAAGAAGAAGAAAAATTTGAGTTTATAATCAATCACGAAAGTGATATTCCAAAGTACCAGCAGTTGGTTGACGGAATTACGAATGCCATTGCGGAGAATATTTTGCAAAAGGGAGATTTACTGCCATCTGTGAATGTGATCTGCAAGACCTATCAGCTTTCGAGAGATACGGTTTTTAAGGCGTATTCGATTTTAAAAGATCAAAATGTAATTGATTCTGTGCCAAATAAAGGCTATTATGTGGCGGGCGAAACGAGGAAAGTGCTTTTGGTTTTGGATACGTTTAAGGCTTATAAAGAGGTTTTATATCATTCGTTTGTGAACAATTTGCCGGATAATGTGATTACAGATGTGCAATTTCATCATTATAATATTGATGTTTTTAAAACGATCATCAATAACGGAATCGGGAAGTATTACAAATATGTGGTGATGAATTTTGATCACAAGGATATTGCTCCAGCATTATCGGCGATTTCAAAAGAAAAACTGCTTTTGATAGATTGGAATATTCAGGCTGATAAAACGAATAATTACATTTTTCAGGATTTTGGAAAAGCGTTTTATAAGTCTTTGACAGAAGCGGTGGATTTGTTTAAAAAGTATAAAAAGATACAGTTTGTATATCCTGATTTTACGAATCATCCGTGGGAAACGGTAGAGTTTTTCAAGAAATTCTGTGCCGATTTTGGTTTTGAATATGAAGTAATAACCGATCCAAAGAAGTTCAGTATCGAAAAAGGAATTGCCTATATCAGCGTAAGTGACAGGATTTTGGGACACTTTTTAGAGCAATGCAAAGAGAAAGATTTTGAACCAGGGAAAGACGTTGGATTTTTATCTTACAACGAAACCCCGATGAAGAAATTTATATACAAAGGAATTTCAGTTGTTTCAACTGATTTTAAAGAAATGGGAACCAAAGCAGCGGCATTTATTACACATGACGAAGAAACGCAGTGGTATGTGCCGACAAAATTAATAATAAGAGAATCATTATAGTATGTATTATATCGGTTATGATATTGGAAGTTCTTCTGTCAAGGCAGCCTTGGTGGAAGCAGAAACAGGTAAAAAAGTAATCGTTTTGAATGAACCTCAGAACGAAATGGAAATCCTTTCGATTCACCCAGACTGGGCCGAGCAGGACCCTGAAATCTGGTGGCAGCACATTTGTACGGCGACTAAAAGAGCGATTAAGGAGGCAAATGTTGATGCATCGAAAATTCAAGGAATTGGTATTTCGTACCAAATGCACGGATTGGTGATTGTAGACAAAGAAGGCGCTCCGTTACGAAATTCTATTATCTGGTGTGACAGCCGTGCGGTTGAAATTGGAAATAAAGCTTTTGCCGAAATTGGAGAAGAGAAATGCATGTCGCATTTATTGAATTCGCCAGGGAATTTTACCGCTTCGAAACTGAAATGGGTTAGAGAAAACGAACCTCAGCTTTACAGTAAAATTTCGAAATACATGCTTCCAGGAGATTACATCGCCTTGAAACTGACAGGCGAAGTAACGACTACTAAAAATGGTTTGTCTGAAGGAATGCTTTGGGATTACAAAGAAAATAAAGTAGCCGACTGGCTTTTAGAATATTACGGAATTGATACAAAATTAACTCCAAAAATTGTAGAAAACTTTACAAACCAAGGAGTTGTTACTGAAAAAGCTTCAAAAGAATCTGGATTGCCAGTAGGAATTCCGATTGTGTACAGAGCGGGTGATCAGCCAAATAATGCGCTGTCATTAAATGTATTAAATCCGGGAGAAGTGGCAGCTACGGGCGGAACTTCTGGAGTATTTTATGCAGTAAGCGAAGCATCTTCTGGAAAAAGCACAAGGGTGAACAATTTTGTTCACGTAAACTATGAACTGGAAACGCCAAGAGTGGGTAAACTTTTGAATATCAACGGAGCGGGAATTCAATACAGATGGCTTCGTAATAATATGGGCAACGAAAGTTATGAAGCAATGAATGAAAAAGCTTCAAATATTGAAATTGGATCAGAAGGAGTAGTTGTGATTCCGTTCGGGAATGGAGCTGAACGTATGTTTAACAATAAAAACATCGGAACACATTTCTTAAATCTGAATTTGAATATTCATAATAGTGCGCATTTGTTTAGAGCTTCTCTTGAAGGAATTGCTTTTTCGTTTGTATACGGAATGGAATGTTTGAAAGACGATAACGCAACCATCAATGTAATTAGAGCTGGAAATGACAATCTTTTCCGTTCGGAGATTTTCTCAAATACTGTGGCAACTTTAATTGGCCACGAAATTGAGATTTACAATACGACAGGAGCAGTTGGCGCAGCGAGAGCGGTTGGCTTAAAAGATGGCGATTACAGCAAATTTGGAGCTAATGTTAGTGACAACGACCATGTAATGACGTTTTTACCATTGCACAACAAGGAGCCCTATGAGACGGCTTATAAAAAATGGAAACAAGAATTAGAATTAATATTAACAAATAAATAAAAAGATAAAATGATAGTTTTAGGAGATAAAGAATACTACAAAGGTATTGGCCAAATTAAATTTGAAGGAAAAGAATCTGATAATCCGTTGGCATTTAAATATTACAATCCAGATCAAGTTGTAGCTGGAAAAACAATGCGTGAGCACTTTAAATTTGCTATCGCTTATTGGCATACTTTCTGCGGACAAGGAAGCGATCCATTCGGACCAGGAACTCAAAATTTTGCTTGGGATCAGTCTTCAGATCCATATCAGGCAGCAAAAGATAAAGCAGATGCTGCTTTTGAATTCATCAGCAAAATGGGATTCGATTATTTCTGTTTCCATGATTATGATTTGATTAACGAAGGTCCAACTTTCGCAGAATCAGAAAAACGTTTGGCTTTTATTACTGATTATTTAAAACAGAAAAAAGCGGAGTCTGAGATTAAATTGCTTTGGGGAACTTCAAACTGTTTCTCAAACCCAAGATTCATGAACGGAGCAGCTACAAATCCAGATTTTAATGTTGTGGCAAGAGCTGGAGGACAAGTAAAATTAGCACTTGATGCTACAATCGCTTTAGGCGGAGAAAACTATGTATTCTGGGGAGGTAGAGAAGGTTATATGTCTTTACTTAATACAGATATGGGAAGAGAGTTAGACCACATGGCGCAATTCTTGGCAATGTCTAGAGACTATGCAAGAGCACAAGGTTTTAAAGGAACTTTCTTCATTGAGCCAAAACCAATGGAGCCATCTAAACACCAATACGATTTTGACTCGGCTACAGCAATCGGATTCTTGAAAGAATACGGTTTAGATAAAGATTTCAAAATCAATATCGAGGTAAACCACGCTACTTTGGCACAACATACTTTCCAACACGAATTGGAAGTTGCTGCAAAAGCGGGAATGTTAGGAAGTATCGATGCCAACAGAGGAGATTACCAAAACGGATGGGATACAGACCAGTTCCCAAATAATATTCAAGAAACGACTGAAGCAATGTTGGTTTTCTTAAAAGCTGGCGGATTACAAGGCGGTGGAGTTAACTTTGATGCTAAAATCAGAAGAAACTCAACAGATTTAGAAGATGTTTTCTTAGCGCACATTGGTGGAGCTGATACTTTTGCAAGAGCATTACTGACTGCAGATAAAATTATCACATCTTCTCCTTACGAGAAATTAAGAAAAGAAAGATATAGCTCTTTTGATTCTGGAAAAGGTAAAGATTTCGAAAACGGAAAATTAAACCTTAAAGATCTTTATGATATTGCAAACCAAAATGGAGAATTAACGCTTCAAAGCGGTAAACAAGAATTGTTTGAAAATATCATCAACCAATATATTTAATTGGTTTAGATTTTAATATCAAACCTAACAGCCTCGATGCATCGGGACTGTTAGGTTTCAAAACTATTTAGTGAGACAGAAAATCTAAAACTTTGAAAATGTGTATTAAGATTATGGCTTTTTTCCATTGAGATCTGAAAAAAAATAGATTTAAGGTTTAGTTGCTATTTTTTTGAAAATCAAAACGAATAAAAAGTCAGTTTGATAAAATAATAAGAGGATATTTTTTTATTGAAGGTTTTTTGAAGAATAGAATCAATCGAAAATGCACATTTTAACTCACTAGAATTTAGACGCACTGCAGTGCGTCTCTACAATTAACTACAAATCAAAAAACTTATGAAATTTTTTATTGACACTGCCAATCTTCAGGATATTGAAGAAGCGCAGGCTTTAGGTGTTTTAGACGGCGTAACCACCAATCCGTCTTTAATGGCAAAAGAAGGTATTACGGGAAAAGAAAATATTTTAAATCACTATCTGGCTATTTGCAATATTGTAGACGGTGATGTTTCGGCTGAGGTAATCTCAACAGACTTTGAAGGAATGGTAAGAGAAGGCGAGGAATTAGCCGCTTTGCATCCGCAAATCGTTGTAAAATTGCCTATGATAGGAGACGGTGTAAAAGCTTGCAAATATTTTTCCTCAAAAGGAATTCGCACCAATGTTACTTTAGTGTTTTCTGCTGGTCAGGCATTATTGGCTGCAAAAGCTGGAGCAACTTATGTTTCTCCGTTTTTAGGTCGTTTAGATGATGTTTCTACAGACGGAATGAATCTAATTGCTGAAATAAGAGAAATCTACGATAATTATAATTATCAAACCCAAATCCTTTCGGCATCTGTAAGACACACGATGCATATTATCAATTGCGCTAAAATAGGATCAGATGTTATGACTGGACCATTATCGGCGATTAAAGGATTATTGAAACATCCATTAACAGATATTGGATTGAAACAGTTTGTTGAAGATGCTAAAAAGATGAATTTATAGTGTTTTTTATTTCCTTTTTATAGTTTTTAAGGCTCTCTTCTTGTTTTTTAGAAGGGAGTTTTTTTATTTAGACATTAAGAAAACCTCCAAAATCAATTTGATTTTAGAGGTTTATTTTTCTACATGAAATTTTGGATCAATTGTAATGAGAAGCTTTTTAAAAAGCATTATTAAGCGATTACGAATTGATTTAAGAATTAGTGTCATAGCGTCAAAGTTTTCGACTTCTTTTTTAGTCTTTATTGCAATGATATTACTGATTATGGAGATTCCGTCACTAACAATAAGCAAATCCATTACGACAGTTACGAACCAATTAAAGTTATAATTAAGGCCCTTACTCATCAATGCTAAAGCGGTTGGAATTAATAAGACAGCTAGTTTGGAAACAAATCCAACAGCCAATTTTTTGAAAGTAAAATGATTATTTAGGACAATGGTTTTGGTAACACCTAAAAAAGTATCCATTATCATTAAATAAAATAATATTTTGACAATTCCAGTATCCATCTCTAAGTACATAAAAATTACGTACAGTAGTAGTTTTAGTTGGTCTGTATATTCTGATATTTTTTGCATTTCTTTGTTTTTAGAAGGTCTTTTTGGGTTTAGTTAAGAAATCTTTTGGGGTTATCGACCCCAAAAGATTATGAATCAGTTTTTTTAAGAAGATCTACCTGTTACTGTGACTGTATTACTATAACCAGACACATATTCATTATGATTAATTCTAATTTGATATGAATATGTTACCCCATTAGATAATTTATCATAAAAAAAAGTATCCGTTGATCTTTGTAAAAGCATAGGAGTACCACCATTTATGCTACGAAATAATTCATAAGTTATGGCTTCTGAATCAATATAATTAGGCCATTGAAGCGTCATGTTCTCTCCTCCGTAATAAGCATACTGTAATGTAGGTACTGTTGGAGTAGGTACTGGGCTAGTAGTCGCATTTTCGCTCGCTGGCTCAGAAATATTACCCGCAGCATCTTTTGCTTTGACTTGGAAGTTATAAGTTGAGTTGGGAGATAATCCTGTAACATTGTAGGTAAGAGAGTCTTTTCCTAGTTCAGCTAAAAGAGTATTGCCATTGTCTTTATAAACAAGATAACCAGTAACACCAACATTATCAGTGGACGCATTCCAGTTTAAAGTTAAAGTTGTAGTTCCAATGTTTGAAGCAGTTAAGTTAGTTGGACTTGTTGGTTTTTGGGTATCACTTAAATTTCCAGTATACTCTATGAAATGGACAACTCGGTATGGGTTCATAAGAGAAAAAGGCAATCCTCCTCCAGTCGAGCCAGAAGTTTCGGAAACATTTGATCCAAGTGGATTATCATCACTTCTTGTTTGGTATCCTCTGCCAGAAATAGCTTTATCATAACTATGTGTATGTGGTGGGATTTCATTAATTGTTAAAGTTTTTTGTTTATTACCACCATAATTTAATAAAGTATTAAATGTAGAGTCATTTGTATCTAATCCAATAGGCATTCTTCCTCTTAAAGGAACATATTCTTCCCAACCTTCAGGAAATGGAGCCGGCTTGCCCCACAACGCAATCATTCCGAGAGGGACTGATGTTACTGGTCTTTTTTCTAAAGTTTCAATACGGTCAATTAAAGATGAAAGCAAAGTGCTATTTTTAACAACTTGATTTTGATTATTTACTGCTAATAAATAATCACTTGAAGATCCTAGGTTTAAATTATTCAAATATAATTGATGAGTACCAAGATTCAAATCTCCCTGCATGGCTTTTGAGCCGTTTAAAGGAAGATAAGAATCATAAATATAATTTATGTCACTTTTTGCTTGATTAATATCTCCTTCAATTGCAAAAATGTCAGCAGTATTATTATCAATTTTAAGATTTATAGATTTTAGGATCTGGTCAATTGCCTGCATGCTTTTTACAGCTTCAAAAGTATTTAGATCATAATAGTTTATGGTTTCTTTATCATTTGTTGATGGAGTTCCTATGGTACTTACGTATTCTGCTTGATAATCAGTGTAAGCTGTTTGAGAAGTTCCATCACCATAAATTAAATTTGTGATTGTTCTGGTGGTTTTTAAAAAATTAGTTATGGCTCCAGTAATAGGATATAGAATTCCTTCTTCATCTTGATGAATGACAGCCCAGCCTTGTTTTCCATTTTGAGCATGTGCTATAATATAATTTTTATCTGGTAGAATGCTTAAATGTCTTTTTATAGCTTCGTACAATTCAGATCTATATGCTGTTTGAAGTCTTTCTAAAGTTTCTTGCTCTAGAGGAAAACCTCCAGGATGAGTAAAATTTACTTGTTTCATTTTTACTATTTAATGTAAAGTGTTATATTTATTTCGAATGGTTCTATACTGAATAACAATAACTTTGATAGCTTTTTCCAGCTAATTTGTAAAAGTTAAGAAGAGTATGATATTCAGCAGAAATGATATTGATTGCTTCTGTTTGCTGGTTTGGAGAATTTCCGTTGATGTCCGCAACTATGGTTTGATTTGTAATTAAACTTTCAGGAATAAAAACCCTAAAATTGGCATAAGAAATTTTGGTGTAATCTTTTCGATGAGCTAAATAAACGGGTTTATTATCTTTGTTTTGGTATTCTAAATTTCTAAAAATCTCAAAAAGCGGAAGCCTTAAATCTCCTCGAACTTTGTCTCCATTAGGTAAGGCTTCATCTGGATTGTAATATTCTTTATGGAGATATAAATATTGTAAAGAGGGTTTGATAGATTCATCTATATAAATTAATCCTTCTTGTCGTTTTTCTTCGATGCTGGAATTTGGATTGTAATTTTTTGTGATATTAAAAGTCTCATTTAGTACTTTTTCCAGATAAATAACCTGTCCAGTATGCTGCATTTTATAAAGAATATCTTCATATAAGGAATGAAGCGGACTAAGCAAAACATCAAGCCAATCGAAATGTGTTTTTTTTCTAAGAATAGGGGGAATAAGCCACAAAAGAAGTTTTTCCCACTTTAAAACGGTGTATTTATTCATTGTAAAAGTATTTGGCTATTGTTTGTCTCTGTAAAAAGTATATGGGATATAGTTGACTTCAATCTCTAGAGTTTCCAAATCAAAGTATCCAGCTTTAGGGACGAAATATTCAATTGGAGTAACATCTTTTAAACTAGGATTTTCAGTGTCATTAGGATTTTTCGCAATAGAAGTCTCAACCTTACTCAAGATTGGGATTTTAATGCCTTCAGCCTTTTGAATTGAATCAATTAAGTACGTTTTGACAAATGCACCGTTGAATTCTATATTTTTAAGATGTTCTTTTATAGAATCAATGACAGGAAATATGCTTCTGTCTAAAATTAATGATCCGTTTAAGTCTGAAACAGTTCCGTGGTTATTTATTTTGTCAATTTCTTCGGCGGTTAGATCTCTACTCAAACTTTTTAGCTGATAGTATTCGATATCTTTTGGATCAATATAGATGCTTAAAGGATCTACATAAACATTTAGGTTTAATTTTAAGATGTCACCATCATCAGAAGTAATATAAACCTGATTTCCTGCATCCTTAATTTTAGCAATGTATTCTTTGAAGGCAAAAAGTTCATTTGGAACATCAATTCTAGAAATAGCATCTCCTTTTTGAGTTGCTACTTTTATAAAAACGACTCCAACCTTATTATGAAAATAATCAGAAAAAATTTCTGTTATTTCTTTATCAGGATCGAGCACTGTTTCCAAATCAATTTCACTTACAGCGCAGTGCTTTATAATTTTAGATTCTTCAATTTGAGCTTCAGAAAGATTTGTAGTATCAAATTGATACAAACCATCTTTCCAAATCACAGACATTCCATTACTGGAGTTTGGGTCTAATGGAGAACCATAATGAAAATTTAAAGCCTGTTCGCGATACCAGTTTAATGTATGCGGTCGAGATATTAAGGCATTTTTTTCTACTATTTTTTCATGTACCCAAATAGCCGTCGCTACGATATTTGTCCAAAGTCCCCAAATGCTTGTTTTTGAGTCGCTATTTAAGCCGTTAAGGGAGCTTTGCTTCTTTTTTTCAATCAGAATTTCGTTCTGAATTTCAGCAATTGTACGTGCCATATTTTATTTTTAGATATAGTTTAGCCTGTAAGACATGTAAATATGCTTATAGATAATTGTTTATGATTTTGGTGAGTACTACAGAAATGTAGTTTTCGTTTTAGAGATTTCTAAAAGAGAGAATCTGAATCAATGTAATTCTGAGAATTTAAACTCAGAATTTAAAGTGGAAGATTTTAATAAATGATAAAATCATCTTCAATAATCATGTAATCAATTCCAGAGAAATTATCCAGTAGATATTGTTCTTCGTCTGTAATAGCAGTTGCAGGGTTTAGGTTTCTTGAATTATAGTATTCAACAATGTCTTTTTTAAAGGCTTCTCTTCCAGTTTTTAAATCCTTGTATACAGAAAGATCTTCTGTAAGGTCAAATTGGTCATTGTCTTCTAAAATGTCAAATACTTTCTCTATGCTTCCATATTCTTGTAGAGAAATGTCAAAAATGTTCTGATTTTCTTGTGGTTTAATAGTTTCCATCGATTTTAATGTTTTGTAAATCGTTGACATCTAACGTTTTTACATGAAATTTGTCATACGATAATTGTTTATCTATTTCGTTTTCTAGTCGTAGTCTGGAAGTTGCATCCGGACTGTTAATGTATTTTTTAATTCCTACACCAAGAATTGGAAATTCTTTATAACTTCCTTTTTGGCTTAGCAGTAAATGTTCTATGTTTTGCTGATCTGAATCTTTAATAGCGAAGTCTCCGCCTTGAATTAGTAGATCTTCATCTATGATAAAATCTTTCATATTTTGTTACTGTTTAAGGGATTGTTTGTTAAAAATGTGTGTGGATTTTCCTTTGAATTTGCGCGCCATCTTCATCGGATTTGATACTGTAAAAATACATCATGCTTCTGCCTTAATCAAGATTTTTGAGCTTCAGATTCTGTAGTTTCAGTAAGATGTTTTTATTGTATTTCAGTGAGTTAAGATCGTTTAACAACTAAACTGATAATGATTTCAAAAATCAATTTTAGGATATTGTTTTTAAAAGCATTTAATTTAATTTTTGATATTCCGGCAGTTTGCAATGCTTGAAGTGAAATTAAATCTACCTGACTTTTTAAGAGCCATTCTAGTTCTTCTTCATTAATTCCTTCACTGGCATAAAGAATAGTCCAGCGTTCCAGTTTTTCGGCAGATGTTTCTAAAAAAGTTTTCAAATCCTTTTCTAATCCAGGTTTAAAATCTTTATAACTTTCAGCTATTAGAAGCCTCACTTTTTCTTTTATTTCTTGTACTAAATTATTGGTGTTCATTTTCTAAGAGTTAAGATTGATTAGTTCTAAAAGCTGTTCTTTTGATTCTTTATCTTTGTTGATTTCATATTGAATAAGCAGATCGAGAGCACTTAATATTTGCTTTTTAGATTCATCAATAAAGAGAGGAGATAAAATTTCTTTATTTTCCCAACGTTTAAAGAACCCTGCTAAGAGATTTTTTTCCTTATTACTAAGAACTTGCCACATCGCAAAAGTAATTTCATTATTAGGCTTATTCTTTTCATATTCTTGCAGCTTTTCAATTTCTAGAAAAAGGGCTTCAACTTCTTGTTTGTGATTTTGATAAGGCGTAACAGCTTTATCCATAATTTTAATTGCTTCCACTTTAATTTCAGTTGTTTTTTGATACGAATAGGGATCAAATAAAGCAGTTCTGGTTGAATCACAGGAAATTGTAATGAAAGAGAGAGCAATTAAAAGAACAATTAGTTTTAAATGTTTCATATGATTATTTGTATAGAATTACATAATTTTTTCTGTCACGTTTCAGTCTGCTGAGCAATTTCCAATCGTCATAACCTTTTTTATCAAAGTGCGGAAGATCTTTAAAAGTTTTCCAGTCTCCACCCCAATTCCAGCCATGTTTTTTGAAGATGTCAACACATTCCTGCCAATCAGAAACTTGGTCATCGTCCCAATCTTTTGCTGTGTCCCAAGAAGCGGTTTTGCCATCGATGATTAAACAGATATCTACCGCAAAACCGTAATTATGAATAGATTGTCCGCCTTTTGCATTGGTTACTTTTTTTCCTGGTTTGGTTCTGCCAAAAGCGTAAAGATCTTCTTGTTCCTGAAAAGTTCGAAGTCCTTGAGTAATGCGTACTTTTGCTCTTCCAGTTAAAGCCAAATCACATTCTTCGATGATTTTGGTAACCTCTTCTCGTACTGAAGGATGAAGCAAATCAATGTGTTTTTTTGTTGTTTGATCCATATTATTTGTATTAATGATTTAAGAATAAAAAGCCCTTTCCCGATTGTCTAAAAAACAATCACGGTGTTGAATTGGCGATAAGATTTTTGTGCTTTTGAGTTTTTAGAATTGAAAAAAAAACTCTTTTATTAATCTCATTTTGAGATTAAAATTTGGATTTATTTAGACTGTAAAAATACGTCTAAATAAAGTGTTTTAGAAATATTATGGTGTTGTAAAACAGTAGTTTCAGTAGATGAACAAATGTCTTTTTGGATTTAAATTATAAAAAGAAAAGCAAAAAAATACCCGTTTCTCGAGCTTAGAAAAACGGGTTTATGATTAAGAGTAAAAATATTTTTTACATATTATCTGTATCCTTCAGTCCATAAAGGAACATCGTAAAAATAATTATTAAAACTATCTTTCTCTTTCTTAAAGGTAAATTTTTGTTTTATTTTTGATACTAACAGAAGGATTTCCTTATACGTTAGCTTATCAATATTAATATTCTGGCTTTCTTTATCAATTGCTTTTTTTGTAATTATATTTCCATTTGTATATTCATATTTATATACATGATAATTCTTTTCACCAGACATAGATACTGAATATACAGGCATTAATTTATCATCTAATAAATAAAGCGAATTGGGAGTTTCTTTCCTAATTTTAAAATCAGGTAAAATGCAGACAATTGCGAAATTTAATTTTAGCTTTTTATCTATAAGAATTCGAGTTTTGTATTGGTCAGATATGACCTTGTAATTTTTGTCACAAAACAAAACCTTACATTTATCTAATCGATCTTTTCCAAATGTTTCAAAAGAATAATCGCAGATGTATTTACTTTTTATGAGTTTATCAATATCTGATAAATATTCGATTTTAATGCCTTTATCAATACATTGTTTACTCTGTGAATTGCAATAGGCATTTATAAGTAAAAAAAGGATTATTATTTTTTTCATATGTTTCTTAATATTTATATAAAGGTTTTTTATACCGACTGAAATCCATAAACCACTTCATCTTTTGGATATTGATTCCCCCTGAACTATTGATTGTAACATCATAAAAATTTGATTTTATTCCCTCCCTCGTTAACCACAAAAAGCCTGCCCAATTTTGTTTGTGCAATCCAACATCAAAATTAAAACTATTAAATGTTTCATCTGTAGCACTCGAAAGAGTATAATTTAAAAATAAATTTCTTTGAGAGCCTTTAACAAAAAAATCAGAAAATTTATTTAAAGCATTTCGGCCTTGTTCATGATATCTTTTTCCAGGCTGTAATGATTCACCCACTATTGAACAAGCTGTAAAAACTACATTTGCATTGTCTGTTAATAATTCTTTTATATAATGTAAAGCTTTTACTTTATTTGGATCTGAGAAAATTATTTTGGGATTAACATCAAGAAGCGCAGCACCGGTTTCACCATGTGATCTCCAAACAAAGTTTTGTACAAATCTTTTTTTCTCGCCATAATAAGCTTTTAAAATATTTTGGGCATCATCAGGATTTTGAACTGCTATCCAATCATATGCACCAGAATTTTGATTCATTTTATTTTTGTCAATACCATTTTCCGCAGTAAAAATAACCAAATTTTTGCTTCCCGTTAACTTTCCTTTATCTGGATCAACTTCTTTGCTTTGAAAGTCGTTTAAATCTTCAATATTTATTGTTTTTATATATTTTGGGGATTCTTTCAAAAACTTCTCCATCTCAGCGGCATTCCTATCATCCTCAATCTGCTGTCGCCAAATGTTAAGAATAATTTGTCTAAACCTTGCCATTTCAGAAGCGCTGGTGTCATTTAGTTCTATCGTATGGTTTTTAATAATCATGATTTTGGTTTTACAGGAAGAAATAAAAAGATGCGTTTTTTTAGAGAATTTCTACTTTTACAGACTTTGGTTGGATATGGTCTGAAAATGCTGTGGTGATGTTAAGACGTAAATCATCTTCTTGTTCGATTTTACCGTCACCGCCTAGGTAACAATTTTTAAAAAGGACTTCAAGCGCTTTAAATTCATCCATTTTTGAAGCTTGCAATACCGCCGAACGAATGTTGATATCTGGTTTTTTGAAATAGGCAAAAAGAGTAGTGTCGTCATCATCTTTAATAGTGAGTTTGACTACTTTATTGTGTTTGAATTTCCATTGGTTTAATTGTGCTTGAGTAATATTTCCGTCAAGAATTTCGTTTTTTTCTGGAGCTGTTTTTTTCATTCTGAAATGTTTTTTTATTAAAAAAAGAGACTGCCTGAGCTGTATTCCAGGACGAAATGCTCAAGGCAGCCTTCTGAAGTAATTAGACTGTTTAAAACGGACTGCAAAAAGAGCTGATAAAATAATTTGCTGCAAAAATCATGTTGCTTAGAATTTCTTTTTTGCGTAACGCGATGAGTTTGGTTTTCTCTTTTGAGTCGGTTTTCTTAAACAGCTTTATGGTTTAGGAAAGTATTTTTAGCAGATTAGTTCCACTCAATATGAGAACAGATCAAATCGAAAGAAACAGCAATCTTAGTGTCTCCTTGGCTGATTCCTCTGCTGTTTGAGTTGAATTCGCAATTTCTCACTGTATGTGTGATAACTTCGTTGCTGTCATCTAAGTAGCTTACAATGATACTGAAAGGGTTAATATCCTGTAATCTTTGTCCTTTTGGCAAAGCGGCTAAAATAGCTTCTACTTCATAATTGTATAAAGTGATTGAAGCTTTTGCTTCGTATTTTCCTCTTCCTCTATGTACTGGCATGTCACCAGCTCCGTAATGGTTTTCTTTAGAAACTGAGTCGCTGTAATTTACTGCTGTAATTCCAGTAACAATGTTACCTGCAATGCTTACTTCAATTGATGACCAGCTGTGTTGTTGTCCGTTAATTAATGGCAATTTATTCATAGTGTAGCTTTTGTTTGTTTTTGATATTTTAGACAACGTTTAGTGACTTCACATTTAGCTGTCTTTATTGTTTTAATTTTAGGAATTGTAATTTGTAAAAATTATGCCTTATCAATTCCGAAAGGATTTTTGAATCCTAAATCGACCATAATTTTACGTGCAGTTCCAACAGGAGTGATTTCGGCTTTTACTTTTAATTCAGAAGTTGACAAAATGTTTTGTTTCGGATCTACATAAACATCAAAAGCAGATACTTCCTGATTAGCCACCATTCCTTCTAATGCATTTCTGCATAAATCTTCGAAACTTTTAGAAACAGATTGAGGCAGTTTACCGTCAATATCAACTAAAACCGGAGAAGCCAATTTTGGCAATAAAGCAGTGCGTAATAAACGAGTTGCTTTGTTTACAGTACGGTTGTTTTCGATATAAGCAAAGTCTGAAGTGCCAGTTGTACAAGTGTGGCTGTCATTAAAGTATACTCCGACTAAACCTGTGTGAGTTTGCGTAAAAATGTATCTTTTTTCATTTAGAGTTCTCAAATCTCCAAGTGATTTTATTTCTTTTCCGCCAACAAAACCTGGTTTTGCAAAACCGTTACCAGTTAGATTGAATTTTTCTATCCAAGCAATGTTTTCAGATACTTTTGCTTTAGATAAAGCTCCTAAAGCTAATCCTACAGCAGCAGTATTTTTGTATGACTCTTGGAATGCAAATTCAAGAACAACTGAACCGTCTTTTTTCAAGCCATCAGCATCTCTTACATTGTAAATGTCTGAAGAGCTTTGAGAAGGAACTAATTCTTCACCTGATTTCAAAGTATAAACTTTGTTTGTGTCTTGTTGAATTAATTTTTGCTCAAATGCTTTTTCAACATCCATTGCAATCACGACAGAAACATTTTCTGAGTTTGATAAAGCTAAAGAAGGTGAATCTGCTTCTATAGCAGGATTAAAACCTTTTCCTTCTAAAATGATTTCAAATGGCATATAATCGGTATAGGCAAGATCTGCCTGTTCTTGTGCAATGGCTAATGCATCTTTTGTTTGCGCAAATGTGGTATCGCCAGAAAAGATAATTGCCATTTGACGAATGTTTCCATTTGCTTTTTCCTGCATGCTCATTGCTTTTTTGACAGTATCACCATACACTTCTGTGCCTACAAGCATAACATATAAATCGCCAGAAGGATTCATTCTGAAAAACTGCTGAATTTGGTAATAAGCAGATTGTCCGTTGATGTCGTAGCTTTCATCGATACCAAGAGCTTCTGCATCTTCTAGAGAAGCAATGCGTTTGATTGTATCAAATTTTAAACTTGAAGTTTCTTCACCGCTAAAAAGCAATCCTGAAACCATATCCTGCTCTGGGTTTCTTCTTCCTAATCCGCCTGATAATTTGGTAATTACTACATCGTTTAATGTACTCATAATATAAATTGTTTTAAATGTTTATGTATTTTGATTTTGCACAAAAAGGGCAAAAGAGTGGCTGTAACAAGTAGTTAAACTTGCTATTGTAAATGTTTTATGACTTGAAAATGTGATTGTGTTTTCTAATCCAAAATTTCTGGATTGTAGTTTTGAACCTTCTCTAATATTTCGTTCTTTAAGTTCAGTTTTACCTTAGGCCGTACGGTAAAATTTATCTTTTGTTTGTGAGAACAAATTTAAGGCTCAATGCTTGGTTTTCCAATTTTTTGAAGTGTCAAAGCCAGTAGTTTCAGTGCTTTATGCTTTTGCTTCTGTAGCAAGACCTTCGTTTATAATAGTATAAATAGTGCGTTCTGTAAGGAACAAAGTGTCTGAAAGTTCTGCAACTACAACTTTCATTTGTTTGGCTTGATTAGTGTTAATATAGTTCATAACATAATCTCTCCTTTTGTCTAATAATGTTCTGCTTCTTTTCATGATTTTTCGGTTTAGAATGTATGTTTATTTTTTTTGTTTCAAATGGCTTTGTATAGTTGTGCTGCAGTTCTTTCAGACTAAATATTGGCGCTTAAATCGACATTTCCTTCAACTTGATTTGGATTTATTTCGATTATATCTGAAGTTAGGTTGTATCCAAGTTCTTCCAATTCTTCATTGCTTAATCCGTTATTGAAAAGGATATATTTCTTTTTTAAACTGTTTTCGATTAAAGTTGTTTTATAAGCAATCTCCCAGATGAAATAATCGTTTTTATTCCAGTAGTCATATTCGTTGGTAGATTGTTTTTCTTTTACTTTAAAAGTCGAATTAGTATCAATAAGTGTATTATTGTTATTTACTGATAATATAGATTTATCAATGCGTTGCGCAATTTCAAAAACCTCTTCATAATTTGGATAAGATGCACTTCCGATTGGCATTACAACATAAAGGCAAAAAGAAACATCAGCTTTATAGTTTTTTTCAGAAGAGGTTTCCCAAGATATATTGTCATACTTAAACATTACTACAGGTTTTTCTATAGATGTTTTAAAAACAGCATCAGTATATAGATGAACTGTTAACGCATCAGAATTAAATTCTGTTTCAATGGCGTTTTTCTTTTCGTTATAAAATTCTTTTAAAATCATATGTTGGATTATTTTGAAGCAAATATAAAACATATGTTTTGTTTTTACAAACATATTACATATAAATATGCGGTAATTTCAGTAATATGATTTAATTGTTTGATTATGAATATGTATGATAGTTCCTGTTTTTGTTAAAATTTGTACGTTGATAATCAGTATTTTATGAAATTTTTACTTAAAATTGTGATTATTAGCCATATATTGTGTAGTTTTGCAACATATACTTGAAGTTTTGCTTTAAGTAAAACATATTACATAAAACAATAAACGAGTTGAGTATGGAAATACATGATAAAATAAAACGTATTATAGACGAAATGAAGTTGAACAACAACTCATTTGCAAAGTTAATTGGAGTTACAAGCACAACTATAGACAGTATTACAATTGGAAGATTACAAGCCGATGGAGAAAGAAAAAGAACCAAACCAGGTTTTGATCTTCTTCAAAGTATTATTACACATTGTCATGTAAACCCGGATTATTTTTTTGGTGATAGTGAAGATATTTTTGCGAATAAATCTAGTAATGCGGTTAGTTTACATGTACCGAAAATTATAACGGTAAATGAAGAAGGCGATGAAAACATCAACTTTGTTGGAGTAAAAGCTCGTGCAGGATATTTAGACGGATATGCTGATCCGGAATATATGGAAAGTCTTCCTTCTTTTAGTATGCCAATGCTTAAAAATGGAACTTACAGATGTTTTGAAATTAAAGGAAATTCGATGTCAACTACAATACATGACGGAGATTACCTTTTTGGAAAATATGTAGATAATTTTGATGATATTCTTGATGGAAGAATTTATGTAATTGTCAGTAAGAACGATGGAGTAGTGGTAAAAAGGGTTTTAAATAGAATCAGAGAAAGCGGAAAATTGATCTTAAAATCTGATAACCGAGACGGAAATTATCCGATGTATTCTATTTATGCCGAAGATATTCTTGAAGTTTGGTACGCAAGTATGTATGCATCCAGACAAATGCCTGACCCAATTAATATTTATGAAAAGCTTCATGCTCTTGAAAGTAAATATTTTGAATTGGAAGAGGCTTTGAAAAAGAAGTTGAATTAATAAACTATCATTTCTAGATAGTTTAAAATAAAAATACCTCTTGTCATTAATAACAAGAGGCATTTTTTTATGATTGATTATAAAGAACTATGAAATGTTCCCTGTTCCTGTACCAGTCTGTGCCGATGCACTTCCAGTTGTTGTTACTGTCGTGGTTACAGTGCCAGACTTTACAAATGCTTCAATAGCTTTCGCTAACGCTTCAGCTGTATCCTTTCTTGCTTTATAAGATTGGTTTGAATTGTCAGAACTACTATCGGTATCAACGCTTATTTTTGAACTTGCTTCTAATGCTTCTAATATTTTTTGTTGTAGTATAGGTGTCGCTAATGCCATTTTTTAAGTTTTTAGTAAATTTTTTAAATTGGATTTGATTGTAATTAAGTTGCCTACATTGGGACCAACTCCTTGAACAACTACAATGTTTGAAATTTCGGTTATAATATTTTCTAATTCGGTCAGAAGGTTTTTTTTTCCAGCATTAATTTTAAATTTATCATCCATTTCAAAATTTAAATCGCCTTTTTTAAAAGAAGTTTTGGTATCAGAAATAAGGGCTTCAAAACCATCTTTTATAGTTATTTTGACTTCTTTATCTTGCAAATTAAAAATAGTAGCGCCTTCATTAATACTGATATATTGGCCATTGATGTTGAAACTGTTTTTAGAAATTTCTTTCCCGTTTTCATCATAAAAAGAAGCGCTGATGTTTGGTTGTCTTCCTAAAAATTCTATCTGTGCAATGTTTTTATAAGAAGGCTGTGTGGTTGAGGTTGTGTCAGTTTTTCCTGCTTCTTTTTCTTTAAACAACATTTGAAACTTATCAGCATCAATATCAATTTCCAAGTATTGATTATTATCATTTTTGAAACGAATGAAATTGCGTTCTACTTCAGAAAATTGCGAAATAAACGCTCTCGTTTCAACTCCATCAATAATAGAAGCCAAAACCCAGCTGTCCTTTTTAGGAATTGTAATAATTCCCTGTTCCAGATCCTGAATAGAAGCTTTTAGACGCACATTTTTAATAATGGCGCCATCAGCTCGCATAATATTTACGGTATAAGCATCTTCTGGATTATGGAGAGATTCTTCTTCTTTGTTTATTTCTATGACTTTGGCCGCAAAAGTTTCAATATTCTGATTACTGCTGGCAACATTTTTTATTAAATCTTTTATATTTCCCATTTTCAATTTTTATACAGATTCGACTCTTCTCCCTAAATAAATTTTCTGTCTATAGCCGTTTTCACCATAACTGCGTTCTACTTTTTCAACCTGAAAAGTTCCATTTTTTTCTTCGTCTTTTCCGTTTTCAAGAATCACTTTATCTGTCGGACGTACAAATGGTTCTCCGAAAGTCAAAATATAACCTTCAAATCCGTTTGGTTTAGACTGCATGGCTCGCAAGGCGCCGTATTGATACAATTTTGAAGCGATTTCTGTTGTTGTTTTTTCAAATAAGGCTGGATCATTAGGTAAATTTTCATTATCGCTGTGTAAAACATGTGTTTTTAAAAGCTGGCCGTTAGGATCTCCTAATTCGATATAAATTGGACTGTTTGAATTCTTAAAGTATTTTTCAACTCTAGTTCGTGTATTTTTGCTGGATTCGTTGACAACAACCAATTTATCTTCGATAATATTATGACGGAATTTTAAATTGACTCTTCCAGAAAAACCGCCTGAAACTGCTTGAATGGCTTTGTTTAATTGTGAAGCAAGAAGATTTAAACCTTCATTAATCAGTTTTTTTACAAGAGCGCCAGCCAATGGGCTTTTAATAAAATTACGATCAATAAAACCTGATAATTCATTGGCGGTGTGTTGCTGAGGATTATTGGTAATCGTAAGAACTGGACCAGTTATTTCGGTTTTAAAATAGGTGTAAACTCCCTTGTCTTTTAGCATTTCAAAAACTTGAGCCAAACTATGATTTCTGCTGACAATAATGTTTCCAATATTTTCATTTAGCGCATTGACTTTAAAAGGCAGTTTCAGTTCTCTGATTCTTTTTTCGAAAAATGTTTTAGGATTAAAATTGTCAACATTGGTGGCTGGATTAACAGCAACAAAATTAAGATTGTCCTTTTTATCCTGAACATTGTTGTCTTTTACGGCTTTTACTTTTTTAAAAGCATACATTGCATCTTCGCAGGTTATTACAGCATTAGTATCTGATTGAACTCCTGTAATGTATCCTCTAAAAGCAGGCTTGTAGTCGCCATCGTATCCTAAGAATATTTCGATATAACTTTCAAGTTTAAAGAAATCATGGATTGTTTTTTCTCCTCCGCTGGCATTTGTAAACAGACTTTGATCAAATCCTTTTGTATCAGTATACACTTTCTGTGGCATTACAATAGTTGCCGTATCGGTAAGTGATTTGTACGAACTATTTATGTTTACGTTCTTTACATAATTAAATTCATAAAATTTAGGCGTGGGAATAAGTCGTACAGTTTCGTAAACTTTAATTTTGGCATTGAGCTTAAGCATTGTCTCTAATTATTAGTTCGACAGTTTCATCTGATGTGGCGCTGGCCGTAAATTTTTGGATATTTTTTGTTCCCGAAATAGAAGGAATCGAATAAGAATCAATAACTAATTCATAGATTCCAAATCGGTTCAAAATGGCATGTGTTACTCTTAAGGAATATGGAGCATTAAGGAATTGTTTTAATAAAAACAGCTTCTCTTTTGGATATTCATCTCCTGTTTCATTGGCAATCAGTCCTTCAATAGAAATGCTGAAATCGCCATTTGTAATATGTTCCTTAATGGTTGAATCTCTTCCTTCAACATTTTCTTTTTTAATTATTTTAGAACGGCTTAGATTTACAGTAACAGCGTCGACTCTTAAACTTGGCAGATTAAGATCATTTTTTGCGAGAGGTTCAAAAACCAAAGGAGCGAAAACGCGAAGATTAAATTCGCCGCCAGTTTTGTCAATAATAAAATCTTTCGATTCAGATTCGTTATAATTGATACCGCTGTATTCGATGTCTTTAGCTTCTAAAATTTCGTTTACATTAAAATTGAATTTCATAATGATTTTGTTTTTTATTTTTTAGTTTGAAAATGTTTTAGCAAAAGCTGCCATCATAGTGTTTTCCATTCTGTTGTCATTGTGTTTTTGCAGCCAGAGCGCTTCCTCAAGAAGTTTATAAAATTCATCCATAGTAAGTTTGTATGGATCGACCTGAAAAGCATATCGAATAAGAGCAGCCGATTTCTTAAACTCATCTTTCTGAGGTGTTGAGTCTATATTGAATTCACTATCTTTTTTGATTATTTCGATGATTGAGTTTCCTGAAGCAAGCATGAACTCGTCATTATAATTTTCTTTCTCAAGTAGGCATTCTTTAAATAAAAATAGAATCGCTTCATGTGGATTATCTTTGTATAATTTTTGATATTTTAGATAGATTTCGAAAGTTGGTTTTTTACAATACGCTGTAATTGATTGATCATCAGAAGTAAGTTTTAATATCTGACCGTATTTCTCTTTAAGGTTTTGGATAAATATTTCGTCTGTCATTATTTTGTTTTTATAGTTTAAATACAGCTGTCTTTGCTTTCTTTTTTTATGATTTCAGCTAAACTTTCACTTTTTTCAATTGAAGTTGAAGGAGTAATATTGAAGTTTTCAATAAAAATGCTACCTGAGGATGTTGATTCCAAAGGATTTTTAAAGTTGCTCATGTCTGGTATTTTAGGCGTTTCTCCTAAATCTTTCGGCACGTAATCCATGATTGATAAATATTTAAAAGTTGATAAAATTATTTGAATGATTAATGCAAATGAAGTGCTGACTTTTAGGAAAATATCTTAAAAGTAAATCGTGTAATCGTGAGTGTTTTGGGAATTCTAATAGATAAATTAGAGTATGTAAAAGTAGGATATATGAAGCCTAAAAAAGAATAATTAGCGCTTGGTTTTCAGTAGTTTCAGCAAATCCGACTTGGGAATATTTTGGAAGAGAAGACTGAGAAATTAAATAACCACTATGAAGAAAAAATCATAGTGGTTTTATTGCATTTTATTCTCTGTTTTAAAATGTTGACAATGTTGCTCTAGTCCATGTTGTACCGCCTGAACATACATAAATGTAGCCTGCTACAGCTCGTATTTCACCAGAGTTACCAGCTGTAACTCCTTGTACAGGGACTGTTGTTTCTGTTCTGATGCTTCCCAAAACGTGAAGCGAAGTTGTAGGCGTGTTGGTGCCAATGCCTATATTATTTGCTTTTTGAAAAACGGCAGAATTTTTTAATAAACCTCCAGTTGATGCAAAAGGAAAATAACCATCGGTAGCGTTACCACCAGTTAGGTTGGTAGCATTTAAAGATGAAATCTCTAAATTACCATCAGCTTTATTATATATAAATTTACTTGCTTCATTTGCATATCCTATTTTAAACTTACTGTCAGTATCAACACCTATTCGATATGCCCTGTCTGTTCTAAAAAAACTTCCGAAATCCATGTATGCACCACCATCTATTGAGTTTGTTATAACTATATTTCCGGGAGATCCAGAATTAAACGTATCAGAAGATGAATAATTTAAAAAAACGCCACCATTAAAAACAGCTTGACTCGAGAAGGTTTTTGATCCTAGAATTGTCTGAATAGACATTTTGTCAACAAAATTACCAACTGCTAAAGTTGAATATACAAAAGCAGTTGTTGCCAATTGCTCACTACTTATCCCTAAAGCAGGAGTTGGTGCCATTGGAGTTCCTGTAAATACTGGGGATGAAATCGGAGCATAATAAGTTGATGGCTGCCCTGCAAGATTGGTTGCATTATTTGCTGTTCCTGTGGTATTTTGATTTAATATAGGAAAATCACCAGCTGTTGCAATACTATGCTCTCCTGTCGAAGCTGTATTTTTTAATATACCTGTTGCAAGAGAAGCAGTTGACTCTGCATAATCGATTCTAGCTTTTGCTATAACTGGAATTCCTGTAGAGGTTGTATTTTTTAAAAGACCAGTTGGCAATTGCGAAAGTAATGTGCCGTTAATTCCCTTTACTGTTAAAGCTGTTGCTCCAACTGCATCTCCTGTATGTGTGGCATTAGAAATTTTTGAATCTAATTGCGTTTGAATGCTTGAAGTTGCATCGTTAAATGTTTGTTGACTAGCAGATTGAAATCGTCTTGTTGGTGTCTCATTAATTTGATCTGCATTATAATCTCCTGTTTGAGCCGTTATGGCGCCGTTACGGCCAAAAACAGTTGTTACTTCACTACTCGGAGTGAGCAATTCTTGCCAATCTTCGAGGGACTCTGGATTAGTGCCTTTTAAAATAAAACATTTATTTAAATCTGATCTGACAGCTATATCCCCAGTTTCTACATTTAAAGACATCATTTCGACTTGTGAATCGACCACAAAAGTATCATTTATAGTGATAGAAGGAATTTGTGAAGAAATTAGTTTTCCATCTGCTCCAAGGCCGGCATATCCATTAGCGGTATTTTTATTGCTAGTATTTTCTGGAGTGAATCCTAATGCAGGTTGTTTTTCATTCCAAAATTCTTTTTCACTATCTGTTACAAATCGATTGTTTGCATCTTGAGTAATAATATTTGGTGAGTGATTATTTGGATGTGTATAATTCTCAAGGGTAGTTAAACGATCAATTTCCGAGTCTAAAAGCAAACTTTTTCCTGTAACTTTGTCTACTTTATTAGATTGCAATAGTTTTCCCATTTCAGCTGTCAACGCCTTCATAGTTCCGCCTGTAGTAAGATCGTTTACTAGAATAGTACTCAAAGAAGTTTGAATTGATTCGACCGCATCAACGATTTCCTGAAAAGTATTTAGATCAAGATTATCTGAGGCCAAAGTGGAGTTTATGTTTTTAATTTGATTCTGTAAAAGTACTCCTTGTTCAGCGCTTAAAAGTGAAGAAGAACCACCAGAAACCAAGTCATTGACAATGTCTAAATATTGACTTGCTAATTTTGTAAAACCGTTTAGAGGAGCATATCCGTGAGCTATGCCTTTTTGCGATTTGTCTTCTTTTAGTTCAAGTAAGGAAGCATGCGCGTTTATATCAGCAATATGATCATTTAAAACGTTTTTATCTGCTTTTGTATATAATAATTCATCGATTCCTTCAACATCTTTTACTGGAACTTTGTCTAGTTTATGTCTAAACGAATCCCAAGTGTCCCAGAATTGCTGTTGAGAAGGTTTTAAAGTGGTTTTGAACCAGTTTTTTATGGTATTTAATGTTTGTATAGCCATGATAATAATGTCTAATTAAGTTGTTGTTTTTGGATTTTTTAGGGGTTTGATTTCAGATTTAGAAAATTTTTCAAATAGTTTTTGTCTGGAATTTTAGGTATTTTTCTAATACCTTTTGATAATACATAACTCATAGTGGTATTTGTTATAATTGAATTAATAATATGTTCTTCTGGAAATGCTTTAAGAATAACAGGAGTAGATTTCTTTATGCAAAAGAGATGCTGTTATTTAATTTTGAGGATGTAAAAGTAGGTTAGAAGAACACTAAAAAACGAAAAAAAAGACCTCTGTATTCTGTAGTTTCAGTAGAATATAAAACCGTTAACAATTAAGAGATTTTGTCTCTCATTGTTAACGGTTTTATTTAAAGAAAAAATATTTGGGTTCTTAAATTATTGAATTGATGCAATGGCCTCCTTTTTTCCAATACTGATAATCTACAGCCCAGAGAAAATAGACAAGGACCCAACCTGCACCGGATAATGTTTTATCTTTCTGATTTTTACCAAGTGCGCTTGAAATTGTTTCGCCTTTCATACCAAACTGATAGCCGGTTTTCTTTCGCAAAAATGTATTCCAAAGAGTACGAAATTCATAATTTGCAAAAATGTCCAAACCAATTGCACCAGTAAAAAAATATTGATTTAGAGTTCTGAGAAAGCCTTTTGCTCTTGCATTTTTTAAAACAACTACAATGATGTTTAATGCTGTCAAAGGCAAAAATAAGATAACAGCAATTAGATATAGTATTAATCCCATTTCTTAATTGAATCTTCCTGAGTTATCTTCTTCTAAAATATAATTTCTAAGAATATCACTCAAATTCATAGGTGTGTTGAGCATTATATTTGAAACATAATCAAAAGCTGGTTCAGTAAGAAATTTTTCTTGTAAATTTTTCACATTGCCATTCTCATCTTTGTGCTCAACATAATCTGGATTTGCTACAGGATTAAAATTTTCATCGCGAACAAGAATAGTTTGCTGATTATCAATATGCCATTCAGGAACTTCTTTTTTAAATAATTGGCTGACATTTTCACCATCTTTAAAGTAAGAAATTGTATAATACAAGTCTAATAATTGTAAGTCAAAATTAAGAACTATTCCTGCTATTTGAATTTCTCTTTCTATAGTTTCAAATACTGGACTGTTTGAAATTTTTTGGACAATTTTTTGTGTTTTCATTTTTTTATAATTTTATAATTGACGTTGAAATGTTTGTGTAAGATGATCCAGAAATTGTATTCATGCCATTTTCATTATATGGATCTTCGTAAGAGAATGTAATACTTGGGTCAAGTGATATTATTGAATCATTGAATTTTAAGTTTCCGTTACCATTGTAACCTGTGTAACTATAGGTTTGCAGAGGGTAAGATCTATAAACTGTATCAATAATATTTCCTTTCATATCATATGAATTTTCTTCATATGATAAAATTGACCAAGAATTAATTCCATCAGATGCTGTGGTAATAATAAGAGGGATTTCATAAGACCTTAAATTAGTTGATGTTGCACCTGTTCGTTGTATTCCATACATTTTAATTTTGCTTTCACCGCCAAATTTGCAGTTCATCCCTTTTAAGTAAAATTCAAAAACTACATTGTCTGGAAGATAAAATCCAGGTTCAACAGGCAGATATCCATCTTCGTATTGATCTACAGTTTTTAGTAAATAATTGCCAGTTTCAGCAGATCCGAATGCATTCATTATTGAAGGTGCAAAAGAGGACATGGTTGTACTGTAAGGGCTATAACTATTTGTAACGTTACTAGTTTTCGAATTTCGATAAGTAGTCTGTAGATATTTTACTGCATCTGATTCATCTATTATTTTTTTGCGAGTAGAACCTGTCGAATGATATAAATTTCCTTGTATATCTCGTTCGATTGCTCCACTTTGAGGAACAGTAGTTAATGTTCCATTCGGAATAGTAAGAGGAGCTTTTGTAGCAGTTCCATAACAGGTATTTACAGCATCATAACAAATTGCCAAAGTTCCGCTCTTATTTGGAAGTGTCAATAAATTAGAGTTCACATTATTTAGGTCATCCATTAAGGTAATACCACCACTTGCAGATCCATTAGAGTTAAAGTGTACTCCATTTTTATTAACATAAAAAAGTTTAGTGCCAGATGTATTGTAAATAGTAAATCCAAGATAATTCATGACACTTTTTGCTTGTCCTAAATAATCAGTTGTAGAAATGTCATTGTTCCAAATTAAAGGCAAGCGTCTCAGCCAATTCCACCAATTATACAGTTTAGAACGACTAACAACTTTATTATCTTCTGTAACCGAAGTTGTTATTTGTGTTTCTGCATCAGTTGCAATGGTTGCCGTAAGCTTAATCTCATTTAATTGTTTTCCCATTTCGGCAGTAAGAGCCTTTGTAATGCCGCCAGTAGTGAGATCATTTACCAAAATAGTGTCAAGTGACATTTGCACTTGTTCAATAGCATTTACAATTTCCTGAATCGTGTCAAGATCAACATTATCAGAAGCAAGTAAAGTATTAATGCTGTCAATCTGATTTTGTAAAACAGTTCCCTGTTCAGCACTTAGTATAGATTCTGAACCTCCAGTAGTCAAATCGTTTATTATGGTTAAATATTGGCTAGCAATTTTAGCTAGATCATTTAAAGGAACATATCCGCCAGCAACACCTTTTTGCGATTTGTCTTCTTTGTTGGCTTCTAATTGCTTACCCATTTCGGCTGTTAAAGCTTTTGTAGCGCCTCCCGTTGTTAAATCATTTACCAAAATAGTATCCAATGACATTTGAATCTGTTCAATCGTATCAGCAATTTTTTGAAAAGTATCAAGCTCAGGATTATCAGAAGACAATAATGTTCTGATGCTGTCAATTTGGTTTTGTAAAACAACTCCTTGTTCGGCTGAAAGCATTGATGTTGTACCGCCAGAAGTAAGATTATCTACAATTTCTAAGTACTGATAAGCAATTTTTGAAAACTCATCTAAAGGAGCATAACCTAAAGCGATACCTTTTTGTGATTTATCTTCCTTAGCTGCGAAAAGTTCAGAATGAGCTGTATTGTCATTTTTATGTTCGTCCAGCTCTGATTTTTCTGCTTTTGCATTTAGAATTGATTCAAGTTCTTCAACATCTTCTAAAGGAACTTTCTCCAATTTATGACGGAAAGAGTCCCAAGTGTCCCAGAACTGATTTTGAGAGGGTTTCAAACCTGTTTGAAACCATTTTTTAATGGTATTTAATGCCTGAATTGCCATGTTTAAATTGTAATTATAAGGTTTTGAAATTCAACTCTTATTAGGTATTGAAAATGACTTTACATATAAGAATCATTTTTAGAGTTGGGTAAATAATTTTTAAGAAAGATTTTTTCGATAGTAAATAATCAAAATTACTCTTGTCGGGAATTTTAGGCATTTTCCGTATGCCTATTGAAAATAAAAAATCCATAACGGCTATTTTAAGTTGATTAATAATAAAAGTCGAGTGGTATTTTTTATGAATTCAAAGGAAGACACAATTGCAATGAGGTAAAAAAATGCAATGTGATTATTTTTTTTTTTGGAAGAAGCAAAAGTAGGAAAAGGAATATGTTTTTGATTGAAAAAAGTCGATGGTTTTCAGTAGTTTCAGTAGAAAGAAAACCCGCTGAAACTACTGAATTCAAAGGCGTTGTAATTTTCAAAACATAAATGATGGGCGTACTTTTGTCTCCAGAAAAAACGTTTCATTATGAATAGAAATACAGTTCACAATTTCAATATTTTAATAAAAAATAATTCTTCTTTAGAAAGCTCTGAAGATTTAACAAAAAGCTTTATAAAAGAACTTGCTCAGGTTTCAAAAGAAATCAACGAGCAAAAAGATATCGTACAAATTTGGCAGGAGCAAAATGCTTCAAATAATGTCATGAACAATACTTTAGACTCGGCTGGAGAAGGCGTTTTCGATACCAATGCTGCAATTAAAACAGTCCCATCGTTTAGCAATACTTCTTCGGCTCCGAGGTCAAATTTATTTCCTGGATCAACGCTTAATGCTTCAATCGGAGGAGGCGCTTTTGATAGCACTGAAAGTACAATTATGAGTTCTTTTGGATCAACTGGCAATACTCTTCCGGTTTCAGAAGCAGAAAATACAGTTTTAAGCAATGCATTTAGTCAGATTTACGAAAGTATCGATACAAAACAAATGCTGATAGTACCACAAATGCTTCAATCAAATAACAATGAACCATCGATGGAACTTATCAAAGCCGAAATCAAAAAGAAATTAGATCAGGCAATTAAAGAAAATAATCCTGAAGCGATTCAATATTGGACACGTATTAGCAAAGCTTTTGATGATGAGAAGACAGCAGTAGCAGATTTTGTAGATAAACCAAACGAAATGCTGTTTACAGAAATGTATAATGCTTTAAAACAAATGACGGAGACCTCTGCTGAAGTTCAAAACTTTAATTGGAATGTGGTGTGCAAAAAGATGATTAAGGCAATAGAGGCCAACATTCTCAAAGGATCTATTTCTAAAGCTGCTAAAAGTCGCTGGGAAACAATCAAAAAACAATTGGCAGATGATAAAACGAACGTTGCGAATCTTTTTGAGCGATATGATGAATTATTTTTATTATTGAAAGAAGTTGAAGGACTTGATGCATTGCCAAATAGCATTACCATTACTACTAAAACTAAAATATATCCTAATTTAAGTGCCGACAGACTATATGCTTCTATTGGCAAAGAAGACGTTTATGTATTCCTTAAGCAAGTCAACGAAACTGATTTGGACGGAAGTGGCGTAAACAAAGGAGCAGTAAAAATTAAGAATGCGAATGCAACCTCATTTATTGTTGGCGAAAGTCTGGAATTTTTCGTCGATGAAGCTTTTATAAATCAGAAAGTGAATCAAAAAGAAAATATTAACTGGATAGTTTATAATATTACAACCGATAGCGATAACATTTTTGAAAACGAAGGCACTTCATTCAGTTATAATTTTGATACTCCAGGAACGTATAGAATTGATGCTTATGGAAAAAAACATACAGTAAAACAGAAAAAGAGCGCTGCGACAGCTACTTTCATAGAGCTAAAGATAGTAGCACAAGATATTATAATTACACCACCTGCAATTGCTAAAGCTGAATTTATAAGACCTTTTGCTGAAGAAAAAACATTTAAAGTTTCTCTTAAAAATAAAGCAATAAAAACATTAAATCCGATGAAGCTTTATTATCAGATTGAAACTGTTGTTGGCGGAAAAAATGCTGTTATCTCAGAAGAAAGAGAATTAGACTCGACAGGTATTATTAAACTTGCCATGCGAGATTTAGGCATTTATAAAATTAAAGTTAACAGTAAAGACCAATATGGATTAAATAAGGAATTCAAAACTTCGGTAATTAAAAATGAGGTTACAAGTATCGGTCACGTTAAGGACACACCTAAAAAAAATGTGTTTTTATTAGGTAATCCGAGTAATGCTTTAACTTTAGAAGCTAAGACTTTCAAAATAAATCCTCCTACAGATACAGAAAAAAAAGATGTAAAATGGATAATTCATGACTCTAATAATAAGTTATATGTTCCAGACGGAGAGGTAATTATAAATGAAAATAAAGATCCTCAAAAACCATATATTCATAAGTGGGATTTCTATGATGTACCAATTCCTCAAAAAATAGGATTTTACAAAATAGAAGCCTACTGTAATGATAAAAAAGGGCCAAAAGATGGTGTTACTTTTAAAATGGAAGTAAAACAGCCTGAAATAACCGAAGCATATTGGGCATGGAGGGGAGGAAGTAAAAAAACAATTTCGGGTCTTTTAGAAAGCAATTGGATAAACGCCAGTATTCCATATTATAACAATCAAACCGTTAGAATCTATTTTTATTTAGGCAACGCAAAAACTAACCATTACATTGACGTAAAAACAAATAGTAAAGGTGAAATTTTTGAAGAGGTAAAATTTGATGCCACTTTTCAAAAAGCAATTGGATTGGGAAGAAAGAAAAATGCCAAAATTGGTTTTAAACTCTTAGGAATCCAGAATAGTAAACCATATCCATTTAAGTCACCAGCCAATTACGATGCTAATACAACTTTGTCTCTTACAGCAGATAAAAAAGTACTTGATGTTTACTTTACCTATGACGGCAATAGAGTAACACCAGAAGATGAGGTTCCGTTTGGCAAAAAAGGCGCAATTGTGACTATTGTTGCGAAAACCCAAAATATGATTGGAGAAGAAGTTACATTGAGTGCTCATAAAGTAAGCGAAAAGCCATCTTTTGCAGGTAAAGCAACAGTAAACTCAGAGGGGGTTGCCACAACCAGTTTCCTTTTAAAGAATCTTGATAAGAAACTCAAGCTAGGATCAAAAATAAATTATTATGCGGGTGTTGAAGGTTATTCTACAAAGCACTTGGTTAATAAAGTGCTGGTTATGATTGTGGGTGAGGGGAACAAGGATAAAAATAACAACAAAATAATTGATGAAAATGATCCACAATTAATTTGGGGTTCTAAAGTAAGTAAGGAATTTAGAGTAAAAGTTGTTAAAATAGCTAAGAAGCTTAAAGTAGACCCTAATTGGATTATGATTATTATTGCGAAAGAGACTTCTCTAACTTTTGACCCGCATATTGATAATGGTATTGGATATGTAGGACTTATTCAATTCAGTGAAGCTTCTGCTGAACAAGTAGGAACAACACATGCGGAATTAAAAAAGATGACAGCAGTAACTCAATTGAATTATGTTGAGAAGAGATTTGAAAAATTAGGAAAAAATGGATATAAATCATTAACTGATTTATATCTAGCTGTACTGCAGCCTACAAGTGTCGGACAAGGTGATAAAGATGGTAATATTCTATGGACTAGTAATAGAATGGCATATTATAACAATCCATCTTATCATAAAGAAAAGGGAGAATATGATAATAAAATTATTAAAAGTGGAAAAACTAAAAGGGGATTTGAAGAAGGCACCACATTTATGTGGGAAGTTAGGGAAGAACTTGAAAGGATTAAAAATGAAGGAGAAAAATTTGAGAAAGTCTTAAAAGCTCTACCTCTTAACTTAAAATATAAAAATTGGACATTAAATCAAATAACTTCAGGTTATGGTAAACGAGATGTACAAGTAGGATCAAAATTTCATAAAGGTTTAGATTTTAATTACTCAGGAGGAGGAGATACGGATATTGGAGCTCCTGTTTTTTCAACTCATGATGGTTTTATCTATAGCTTAAAAGATGACGCAAGTGGAAATACTGGTAGATATTTAATAATTCGTTCTGAGGATAATTTATTTCAAACTAGATATTTACATTTAAGTAAAATAGTTGTCAAAAAAGACGAAAAAATTAAAAAAGGTCAAAAAATAGGAGAACTAGGAGCATCCTATAATGGAAAAGAAAAAGGAGGAGACATTAGTGCGCATTTACATTATGAAATAATGAAATTGGAAGGTAAGAAAAGTGAAAAAACATATACTCAAATTGACCCTACCGAAGGACATGGAAAAAATAAAGATTACTTAATAGATCCTCAAGATTGGATTAAATAATTTAAAAATGCTATTTTAGCTTTAAAAAGTACCCTATGAAGAGAATAATATTTTTTTTGGTTTTACTGGTAATATTGAGCTGTAAAAAGAATCAACCTAAAGAAAATAAAATTTACCAAACCCCTAATAAAGAAGAATTGACTAAGTATGATATTGTAGAAGAGAAACAAGATAAAGATACAATTAAAAACTTTTGGCCAATTGATCTTGATACTATTAAAAGTTCAGAAAATATAAAAAATAATGAAGAAATTCTTGATTTAAGAATAATAAACTACAGCCTTAATGATAGCTCTATTGTAAAGAATGTTGATAGTGATTTATATCATATTAACTCTGACGTGTATCATAATCGCATATCAGTTATCTCTTTAAGTAAAGGAGGTAAAACTATTTTAGAAAAAAAAATCAATAAATCTGATTTCAGGATTAAAGACTCAGAGTTCAATCAATATTCTATTATTAAGTATATTGAATTTGTTAATGAAAAGAATGGAGATTACTTCTTTAAAGCAACATTAAATATTCCTGATACTGACTGGGTTGAGAAAATTAAATTTTCAATACAGAAAGATAATCCGGAAAAAATTAAACTTTTATAAAACCGAATTAATAGCATTATAAAAAGCGCAAAAGTATTTTTAACTTTTGCGCTTTTTTGATTTAATAATATTGTTTTTTGGAAATTTAAAAGTGTATTTTCGTACAAAAAAGCAAATATTAAAGCTTAAACAATTAAAAGATGATAAAATTATATTTAAACGTTATGAGTGGTATTATTTATAGATCAGTAATTTTTGGATTACTACTAATTATACTTGGTTGCAAAAATGAAGGCAAAAATGAAGAAAAAAAGGATAGTGTTACAAGCAAAACACTTAATATTAATGATATAAAATTAATTACAATAAAAGATACTTTGTTTCTCAATGAAAACACAGATCAATTTGGAGATGAATGGAGAAAATATCAAAACTATAAGGAAAGTTTTACTGAATTATTAGTAAAACATAAAAAATTTGACAGGGAAACTTCTACGAAGTATAGAGAGTTTCATTATGGAGATAATGAGGAATTGATTAAAAATTCAATTGTTTTTGGCCGAATTAAACTAAATGAGAAGTTTAACACAATTATACTATTTACAACGGATTTTTATATATTGTTAAATTACAATGAAAAGGGTGAACTAATTGATTTTCTTGATTTGTCCAAATACAACCAGCTGTTTTGCAGATGTATGCCAAAACTTTTTATTGATTCTAAAGGAATAATAAATTGCTATATTGAATCTGGCGCACCTTATTATCCTTATGTTTTGTACAACGTAAATAATCAAGGCAAATTTGAAATAATAAAAAAATATACGCCTCTAGATCAAAAAAATATGTCAGATGCTGATCGATTTCAATATATAATAAAAAAAACTGATTTGTTAAAAGACATAGAAAATCTTAGGTTAGATATCGGCCCAAATGATCCAATTTTTTCAAGATCAACCTTGTTAAATATTGATGAAATTAAAAGGATATTTTTTTCAAAAAGCAAATTTTCACAAGGTTATTATAATAGTCTGTTAGAAGTCCTTAAAATTAAGCAGAAAGATGATGCAGGCATATATATTTATGGAAAAATGTTAAGTGGTGATAAGACATTATTAATTGCTTATCCAGAAATGATAGATGATTTATGTGTCATATTTATCTTAAATTCAAAAAATGAGATTACTGATTTAAAAATATTTAATACCGTACATGATGAAGAGGAAGTGACTTTACAGAAGATAGATGAAACGCAGATTTTGTTAGGACCAATAATAACCTCTGATGGCTCATTTAAAAATTTTATCTTAAGAAACAATGGTAAATTTATTGAGGAAGAATAAATTTTCACTAACAATTGCAGTTACCATATGTGAAAAAATATTTCTCTAAGTTGCTAAGTATAATTTTTTAGTTTTAAGTTGTATTCTCATTTACAAAATATTATGCTAAGAAGTTTTATTTGGGCACTATTTTTACTTGTAATTTCATGCAAAAAAAGATCATTTAAGACGCAATAATTAATCTATTTTGAAAAAAAGTAATGAAAAAAATGGTATAGTATTTTGTTTTTTATTCCTTTCACTTATTGGATGTAAAGAGCAGAAAAAAGAACAAAAAGTAGAACAAAAAGCAGAAACTTCCGTTGACAGTAAAGTGTCTGTTGTGCAAAATGATAGTTTGGATAATTTAATTGGAAAATATGAGTATAAAAATACTGATACTCCAGATGAAAGTCTCCTTTTGATATTTAAAAAAGTAGATATTAAAACGATCCCTAATTTTGAAGGCTATTCTTGGCAAGAGAAAAATGAAAAAGGAGAAAATATTGATGTTACTTTGTCAGGAATATTTTATGGAAATACAGATTTGTTTGGCGAGGCTAGAGAAGGATATAAACCAGGATTTTTTGTTGGAACAATACAGAGTGAGCCTTTAGAGAATAATGTTGTGAAAGTTAATATAAATATAGCTTCTTCAGATATTTTAGAAAAACCAATTTATCCACCAATTCAATCTACTCAAGAAGCTTTAAAAAGTGGGAATAAAAAATGGGAAGTAACAGAGCTTGAAATTAACAGGGAATTGATTTTTGAAATAAAAAGTTCTAACAAACTTGTTTTGAAATCTGATTTAGGTTCGGATGATAAAATTTTCAAAAAGATTAAATAAATTTTATAAAGATAAAATAGAATGTTTTCTATAATTGAATACTGAATTAAATGCAGTTACAATGAGGGATATAGAAAGCGCAAAAGTTAGAAGACTTTTGCGCTTTTTATATTTTAATAAAAAACAAAAATATCATACTGCTTAGTAAAGCCTTAAATCATACCGCTCCTCATAAAACGTTTTTCCCCATTCCTGAACTTCCTCCGATTTCGTAAGTTCAAATCCCATCATTTTATACATTCGAAGCGCTTTGTCTTGCATGTTTGTCGTAAGCAGGAAAACATTTTTAAACTTTTTCTCTTTGCTAAAATCTACAGCTTCAGTCAATAATCTTTTGCCAATTCCAAGGCCTCTAAAAGCAGAATCCAGAAGAAACCACCTCAGTTGGGCTTCTTCGTTTGGCTGATGCACAATGGCAACACATCCCACAATTTTATTATTGTATTCTGCCATCCAAATTCGGTCATTTTCTGGGGAATATTTTTCTAAGAAATCGTAAAAAGTCTTGATCACATATTTCTCAAAATCAGTCGAAAAATTATATTCTTTGCCATAAATCGCGCCGTGTAGATGAATAATGTAGCCAATATCTCCAGGCGTGATTTCATGGCGATATGCGATATCTTCTCGAGCTATTTTATTTTCTGTCAGCAGATTTCTAACCGTATTCATTGAATCGACTAAAATTTCTTTTTCAGAATTGTTTAGTTTTTCAATTTTACCTTCAATCTTGTTTTCAGATTTGGTGTTTAAAACAGCCAATAATTCTTTTCCTGTATTAGAAAGTTTAATATTGAAAGCGCGTTTATCTTCTTCTGAAGCAACTCTTTCTATTAAGTTTTCTTTTAAAAAACGTTTTAAAATTCGGCTTAAGTATCCTTTATCCAGATTTAGAATTTCAGTGATTTTTTGTGCTGTTATGGTTTTGCTTTCGCTGATTTCATACAAGATTCGTATTTCTGTTAAAGAATATTCGCTATCTAAATAATGTTGACTTAAGATATCTAAATGTGCCGTATAAAATCGGTTGAAACTTCTGATTTTTGAAGTTGTAGTATTCATGATTAAAATAGTGTATTGTTGAGGTACAAATATATAAATTTAGTTGCTTTTGTCAACTAGTTTTTGATTTTTATTTTTTTTTTGAAAGAATTTTGAAAAGAATAAACCCATCTTAATGCATTCTCATTAATTATTTGTTAAGCACTTTTTCTGCTTTTTATAAGAGAAAGATTGTTATACCAAACAAAGTATTTCATTTTTTACGCGAAATACTGCAAACCCTTATTTTTCAGTTGGCTTTTGACTTCAAATGTTAATAATATGTTTCGTTTTAGAAAGGTTTTATTAATGTAAACGTAACCTAATCGACCTACCCTCAGCTTTAATTTTGGAGACATATAAGAAGAAACCAATACTTTGTATATGCCATTTTTAAAACAGCACGATCATTATCAAGACGAAATCAGAAAAAGTGTTTTGGCTAGCACTTTTAATTTGATTAATCATAAAATAATGAATCATGTATAAGAAGTTTACAGACGAAGAACTTGTCGAATTATTAAAATCAGGCAAGGATAAAGCTTTTGATGAACTTTATTTTAGATATCGAGACCTGCTCGTTCGATTCGTATATCTGCGAATGAAATCGATCGCCATTTCAGAAGAAATTGTGCAGGAAGTTTTTACCTCTATTTGGGAAAGACGCAAAATAATTGTAATCCAGAAAAGTTTTGCGGCGTACATCTACACTTCGGTTCGCTACATGACTTTAGACTATATAAAATCGCACGAGGTTACCGATCAATACATTCAAGAAGTTTTAAAAAAAAATACGGTTTCGCAAACCAGTTATAATGCGATCGAAGATTCTATTTATTACGATGAGTTGCAAAAAGCGGTTGACGAAGCAGCATCATTACTTCCTAAAAAATCAAAAGAGGTTTTTATTCTCAGCCGCATAAAACATTACACCAATAAAGAAATCGCCGAAGAATTGAATGTTTCGATCGAAACAGTAAAATACCACATTACGTATGCGCTGAAATTTATGCGCACTTATTTGGGCGAATTCAATTAAAAGTAAACTTCAGATTAAGAACCCAACTTTTTTCTTAACAGAAGCGTAACCTTTTGCGCCTACCTAAAATTGCAATTCCCAAGACATACTATTAAAGACATAAAGAAATTATAATGCCTGAAAATTCAAATAACGAAATCAAAAATTTTTTAGAAGGAAAGTATTCTCCGAAAGGACAAGAGATGTGGAATAAATGGTACGACCGTACAGATGATTTTTTTGATAATATGGAAGTGGTTCAATCGGATCGCTCAAAACTGAAAAAAGAATTAAGACAAATAAAGAATACCAATAAAGTTATTTCACTTCAATATAAAAACTGGGCTGTTGCGGCTTCTTTGGTTTTCCTTGTTGGATTATCAGTGTTTTTTTGCGCAACATCCAATACTATTGAAAGCAAGGAATTTGCAGTAAAACTAGGCGAACATGCTCAGATAAAATTAAGTGACGGAACACAAATCTGGCTAAATGCGGGAAGTATTCTTAAATATCCGAAGGAATTTAAAGGCGATACAAGAGAAGTGTATTTATGCGGAGAAGCTTTTTTTGATGTAGCCAAAGACAAGAAACATCCTTTTATTATTCATACCAATAAAATGGATGCCAAAGTTCTCGGAACCAGTTTTAATGTTCAAGCTTATCCTGATCAGACCACGCAAGAAGTTTCGGTGGCAACTGGAAGAGTAAATGTGAAATCGACTGTCACAGACGAGAATGTATATGTAACTCCAGGTCAGAAAGTGGTTTTTAAATCTCAAGATAATAAGCTTCAGGCTTTTAAGGATATTCCGGTAAATACTATTTCGCTATGGCGTAAAAACATTATGGTTTTTGAAGAAACACCTTTGGCAGAAGTTGTAGCCACGATCAATCGCAATTATAACGTTTCGATCGAAGTCAAAAACAAGAATTTAAACGATTTAAAGATTAGCGCTTATTTTAAAGAACTTCCTGCCGATCAGGTAATTGGATTGGTGTGCAACATCATCAACGCTCAATACAAAATGGATTCTGGAGTTTATAAAATCGAATAATTCTTTAAGCAATAAAAATAAAACTACGTAGCAACTATAAACAAAACAATTACACTAAATCTAAAAACTATGAATGAAAAACAAATGCGGTATGCCAGCATAAGGACAATAGGAGCAAAATTATTCCTGTTTATGACTTTGTTTTTTGCTGCACTAACAGTAAAAGCCGGGAATGTTGACATTAACAAAAGAGTCACTTTAAAAGTTGATAATGAGAGTATAAAAAATATATTTCAAAAAATTGAAAATCAGGTTGATGTGCATTTTATGTACGAAAGCAGCCAAGTAAACGCCAATCAGAAATTAAGTTTAAAACTGAATAATGTAACGCTGGAACAAGCGTTGGATAAAATTTGCGGCAATGTGCTTCGATATGAGATTGTGAGCAACAATATTGTAATCAAGAAAAATCAGAAAGTTGCTTCTGCAGATCAGAATAAAATTATTGTTTCAGGAACTGTTTTTGGAGGAGACGATAATATGCCATTGCCGGGAGTTGGAATTAAAGATAAAGGTTCAGACGCAGCAACAGCAACAGATTTTGACGGAACATTTAAATTGGAAGTAAATGCTTCTGAAGCCACGCTTATTTTTTCTTATGTGGGTTATGTAACGCAAGAAGTAAAAGTAACGAGTTCACAAAATATTACTGTAAAATTGGCAGCTGACGTAAAACAGCTTCAAGAAGTTGTAGTAATGGGTTACGGTAGCGTAAAAAAGAATGAAGTTTTAGGAGCCGTTGGTTCTGTTTCTATGAAAGAAACTTCAAGCAGAACCTACAATAACGCCGCTGAATTATTGCAAGGAACAGTTGCCGGAGTTACCGTAATCAACGATGGCGGTGACCCGACTGCATCGCCAACAATCAACATTCGTGGTATTGGATCTTTGAACGCTGAAACGCCTTTAATTGTTTTAGACGGAATCATTTATAGCGGATCATTAAACACTATAAATCCAAATGATATTGCATCGATAAACGTTTTGAAAGATGCAGCTTCTGCAGCAATTTATGGAGCGAGAGCTTCTGGTGGAGTAATTTTAATTACTTCTAAAAAAGGAATTTCAGACAAAATTAATGTGAATGTAAACTACCAAGGAGGTTTTCAGAATGTAGCCAAAAAATTAGAGGTTTTAAATGCTGCAGAATATGCTGATGCAATGAATCTTGCAAGAGACAATGCAGGTTTGCCAAGAATTCCAGCTTTCGATCCTGCATTTGAACCAACAGCAAGAACAACAAAAACCAACTGGATGGATGAAATTTTCCGTACAGGAGAAATTCAAGATTTGTCGCTTTCGGTAAACGGAAAAACAGAAAAATCTAATTTCTTTCTTTCTGGAAGTTACAGAAAAAACGAAGGTATTTTGCTAAATACTTATGGAGAACGCTACACAGTAAGAGCAAACTCTTCTTTCAAATTGGCAGATAATTTCACCATTGGAGAAAATTTATCGTATTCCTTAACTGATGGTCAGACGGCTAATACTTCAAGTTCATATACAGGAGCAATTCAGGCAGCGATTTTATATCCGCCAAACGCAACAATTTACAGAGAAGATGGTTCGGGCCAATTTGGTGGTGTTCCAGAAAAATATGTTGGTTCTTACGGAGACGTTATCAATCCGGTGGCGTATTTGAAAAGATTAAACAATAAAAATCCAATTTCTACCATTTTGATCAATCCGTATGCAGAATGGGAAATTGTTCCGGGTTTAAAAGTAAAATCGAATTGGGGATATACCAGAATTCAGGACAATGCGACAGATTTTACAGTAAAGGTTACTGAACCAGGAAAAATATTCGATTTCAACAGATTGACGTTGAAAAACTCAACAGTTACCGATTTATTGAGCGAGCAAACCATTTCTTATGAGAAATCATTCGGAAAACACAATTTAAAAGCTTTGGCTGGATATACGTATCAAGAAACGAAAAGAGATTTCTACACAGTTGAAGGAACTGGATTTGATAACGAAGATCCATCACAGCGTTATTTATTGAATGCAAAATTAATTCAGCAGACAGCAGCAGGAAGATCAGATGAAATTATCTCTTCTTATGTGGGAAGAATTAATTACGATTTCAATCAGAAATATTTAATCTCCGGAATTGTTCGTCGTGACGGAACTTCAAAATTATTAGAAAATAATCGTTGGAAAGTATATCCTTCAGTTTCTGCAGGTTGGTTAATTTCTGAAGAAAATTTCATGAAAGGTATTGAGCCAATCATCAGCAATTTGAAACTTCGTGCAAGCTGGGGACAAATTGGAAACTTAGGAAACCTTGGCCCATACCAATTTAGTGTGCCTTTAGTTCAAACTCAAGCTTTAATTGGCGCTGTGCCATCAATCAATTATGGTTATGCTGAAAGCGAATTATCAAACCCGAATTTAAAATGGGAAAGTTCTGAACAGACTAATATCGGTTTAGATTTTACCATGTTAAATAACACTTTAGTAGGATCTGTTGATGCCTACGTCAAGAAAAACAAAGACATGTTGGTTCGTGATCAATTGCCTGGAGTTTCTGGAACTCCGCAAGGAAGAATTGTAAACTCGGGAGATGTAGAAAATAAAGGAATCGAGGTGAGTTTAACCTATCAAAAAACTCGTGGCGAATTTAAATTTGATGTAACGGCAAATGCGGGTTTCTTAAGCAATAGAATTGTTTCTATTAAAGATGATTTGAATTCACTAGAACCTCTAGGTTTAAGCAGAGTTCGTAGTTTACCATTAGCCAATATTTACCAAGTTGGAAGCCCAGTTGGAGCTTTCTACGGATATGCTACTGATGGATTATTCCAAAGCAATGATGAGGTGAAAGCGTATGTAAACAAAAATGGTGTGATGTATCAGCCAAATGCGGTTGCAGGAGATATTAAATTTAAAGATGAAAACGGCGACGGCGTAATCAACAACAGCGATAGGGTGGTTCTAGGAAGTCCTTTCCCAAAAACAACTTATAGTTTGAATGCCAATTTCAGATACAAAGGATTTGATATGAATATTTTCTTCACAGGTGCTGCAGGAAACAGTGTTTTCAATGCTGTAAAACATACAGGTTTAAATGCTTCTTTTCCTGGTTACAACTTATTGGCAGATTCGAAAGATGCTTGGTCGCCAACAAACACCAATACAAATGTTCCGGTTTTATCGTCAACAGATAACAATAACAACTTCGGACGTATTTCTGATTTGTACATTGAAGATGCTTCTTTCTTAAGATTGAAAAACGTTTCGCTTGGTTATACAATAAAAGAAAGCTGGCTGAACGGAAAAGCAAAATTGAGATTCTTTATTTCTGGACAAAACTTATTTACAATCACGAAATATTCTGGAATGGATCCTGAAGTTGGTCTTAAAAACTTCGGAATGGATTTAGGACGTTATCCGCTTTCTCGTATTTACATGACAGGTGTTAACGCAACTTTTTAAAAAATAAAAAACAATTAAAATGAAAAAAATAAGTCTTTTATTATTGAGTTTTGTGCTTTTGGTAAGCACATCGGCTTGCGAAAGCGAACTTGATGTTGTACCACAAGGAGCTCCGTCAAGCGGAAATTTCTGGAAAACGCCAGCAGATGCAAAAGCAGGAGTAAATGCAATCTACGCTTTGTATTCTGATGATAATATGTACGGTCGTGGTTTCTTTTGGCTAAATAATGCCAGCGATGATATCGGTACAAAGCCAAGACAAAATGCAGAAAGAATCAAAAACTTTATTGTAGACGGATCAGAATCGGATACTAAAGATATCTGGAGAATTCACTACGAAATTATGAAGCGTTGCAACGACGTGATTCGTAATATTCCAAATATTGCTTTGGATGAAAAAACAAGAAACGGAATGTTAGGAGAAGCTTATTTTAATCACGCTGTAATGCATTTAGAATTGGCTTATCATTACGGAGACGATCGTGCAGGAATTCCAATTCAAGACAGGGCAAACCCGACAAATGTTTATGTGCCTCGTGCTAAAAATGTAGCCGAAAATTACGCTTACATTGCAGCAGATTTAATCAAAGCAGCAGATTTATTGCCTTATTTCGATCAGCTTACACCAGACAATCGCGGACGCGCTCACAAAACTGCGGCTTGGGCATATTTGGTTCGTACGTATTTATATGCAAAAGATTGGGACAATGCCATCAAATATGCCAATATGATTGTGGCTAGCGGAAAGCACAAGTTATTGGACAATTTTGAAGATGTATTTAAAATCAGCAACAATTGGTCCTCAGAGTATATCTGGTCTGTAACTTCAAGTGCAGAAAATACTTCTTTAGGCTCTATTTTTCCTGGAGTTTGTCTAGAAGATAAAGGTTGGGGAGTTTACAACGGATGGGGAAATTTCTATCCGACAAAAGAATTATTTGATGCTTATGCTCCAAACGATAAAAGACGTAGTGCGACAATTTTACAAAAAGGAGACAAATTTGTTTATTTCGGAGAAACAGTAACTTTTAATGAAGGAAATCACGTAGTAAGTTCAAGTAACAGAACGGGTTATCAGTTTAAAAAATACATGGAGCCGTTCAGTTATCCAAAAACAACATCGGGAGGAGTAGATATTCGTTATGTAAATGCAAACGGAGACAAACCTTCAACAGCTTTAAATGTGCCTCTTTTACGTTATGCTGATGTGATTTTAATGTTAGCGGAAGCGAAATTAATGAAAGGCCAAAATGCAGATACAGAAATCAATATGATTCGTCACCGTGCAGGTCTTGCAGATATTTCTGGAGCTACAATGGTCGATTTAAAAAGAGAAAGAAGATGCGAACTGGCAGGCGAGTGGACAGACCGCCATTTTGATTTAGTGCGTTGGGGAGATGCAAAGGAAACTTACGCAAAACCATTGCACCATTATAACGGAAGCGTTATTTATCCTGCTCGTAATTTCAATCCTGCAATTCATCATGTGTGGCCAATACCGCCAGATGAAATTGCAGTAAGTAAAGGAGCGTTGACTCAAAACCAAGGCTGGTAATAAAAAATTTTGTTGTGTTTTTTTTGTTTTTTACGCTGCAGTCTTAGTCAGGAGACTGCAGTTGTAAAAAATAAAGTTTGTCATTTTGAGGAATGACAAGATTACTTTTTGCTATGTGCATTTAAACAAGTGAAACGCCTTTACACATAAAGAAAAGCTATGTTTCTATGTGTTAAAAAATAAATAGCTTAAACCCATTTCTAATAAAGTCACCTACAGCTTTAAAAGAATAAAATCACTTTCGATGAAAAAAATAATCACCCTTTTTAGCCTTCAATTTTGCTTGTTCGCTCAAGCGCAAGAATACAGTTCGTCCAACATTCATTCGCATAACGATTATGAAAGTAAGTTACCATTCTACGGAGCTTATTCTAACGAAACAGGCGTTATAGAAGCCGATGTTTTTTTAGTAAATAATGAGCTGTTTGTAGCTCACACTTCTAAAGAAATTGCTCCTCACAATACATTGAAAAGTCTGTATTTAGAACCGCTTTCTGCTAAATTAAAAACGTTGGAAGGGAAAGCATATCCAAGTAATAAGCCATTGATTTTAATGATTGATATAAAGTCGGATGCCGATTCGACTCTAAAAGCAATTACACAGCAGTTAAAGACTTTTCCAGATATTATTTCGAATAAAAACATAAAAGTGGTTATTTCTGGAAATAGACCTTTACCATCGCTTTGGGCAACGTATCCAGATTTTATTTATTTTGACGGAAGGCTGAATGAAAGCTATACTCCAGATCAATTGGCGAGAGTTGAAATGATTAGTGAAGATTTGCATCAAATCACAGTTTGGAACGGAAAAGGTGTTTTGACGCAGCCCGATTCTGAAAAAATTCAGGCCATTATCAAAAAAGTCCACGATCAAAACAAAAAGATAAGATTCTGGGCCACTCAAGACAACGTGAATACATATATGACTTTGATGAATTTAAAAGTTGACTTTATCGGAACGGATAAAGTAGCCGAACTGACTGAATTTATAAATAATATTAAAACGACATTTTACCAGAATACAGAATTTCATCAAGCTTATGTTCCTAAAAATGTTTTCAAGAATAAGCGTCCAAAAAACGTTATTCTCTTAATTGGAGACGGAATGGGATTAGCGCAAATCTATTCAGGTTATACGGCAAACAAAGGGCAATTGAATTTGTTTAACATTCCAACTCAAGGATTTTCAATCACAAAATCTTCAGATAGTTATATTACAGATTCTGCTGCAGGCGCAACAGCAATGGCTACGGGACATAAAACCAATAACCGTTTTATAAGTGTTGATGAAAACAGAAGACCTCTTGAATTGATTACACAGCAATTGGCAAAGAAAAACTATAAAACGGCCATTATTTCTGCTGGAAATATTACCGATGCAACTCCAGCGGCGTTTTATGCACATCAGCCAGAAAGAAGTTTAAGCGAGCCAATTGCAAATGATTTTCTTTCGAATCCGTCAGATATTTTAATAGGAGGAGGGCAGAAAGAATTTATTTCCAGAAAAGATGGAAAAGATTTGTCTAAAATCTTAATTGAAAAGGGTTATACTTTCTCAGATAAATTTGCGAGTTTGGATACGATTAAAAATAACAAATTTGTAGTTTTAGAAGATGCAGCCGTGGTTTCTATGAAAAACGGAAGAGGAGATTTTCTAACCAAATCCTTAACGAAAGCGACAACTACTTTTTCAAAAACAAAAAATCCGTTTTTTATAATGGGTGAAGGCGCTCAAATCGATTACGGCGGACACCAAAACAATGTAGAATATGTGGTGAGAGAAATGCTGGATTTTGACAAATTGGTTGGCCAGGTAATGGAATTTGTAGATAAAAATCCGGAAACTTTGCTAATCGTAACTGCAGATCACGAAACGGGCGGATTATCTCTAATTGACGGAAGCATTGAAAAAGGATATGTTCATGGAAGTTTCAGTACAAACGATCATACAGCAATTCCAGTTCCTGTTTTTGCTTATGGACCAGGTTCTGAAAAATTCATGGGTGTGTATCAGAATACAGCGATTTATGACAAAATTATGGAGTTGATTGGAGGGAAATGATTTGTTTTCAATTGATATAAAATTCAAAAAGGAGCGCCTAAAAAGACAGCTCCTTTTTGATTTCAGAAATATATCGCTCCGCTGTAGCTTTTTAATCGTTGTCTTTGAATTTTTTTCTATAAATATTTCGCTCTTCCAGAGCTTGAAAACGTTTTTCAAATCCCAATGAAACAATATATTAGCTTTACAATGTGTCTTAGGAAAGTCCCAGAGGGACGAAATATTTATAGAAATAGAATTGCGGTTTAAGAAAGAGCCCCAGCGGGGTGAAATATAGTATTTCGGTTAATTTTAAACGTTACATTTTATTTATTTTCCTTTCAACAAATTAATGCTAACTGTTGCTGTATCTGCGTCTGGAAATCGCTTGAAAATGGATTTGTCTGGAAATAATCCTGCTTCTGCCGCGATTGTATTAAAAACATCAATTTCGACAATATATTGGTCTGAAAATCCGTGAGTAGCATCATAAGCAGTTGCAGGAGTTCTGCCTAGATTATTGGCTGTTAATTTAGGATTTATGGTATGAAGTTCAATCAGAAGCAAACCAAATTTGTGTACATAAGGGGACCATTTTTGCAGATGTTCCAAAAGATTGTCTTCAACTAGATTATTGCTAATTCTTTTTCCTCGATATGCAAATGCACCAGTTGAGGTACTGACTCTGTTTTTGCTAATATGTTTCGGATCTTGCCAAATTCTGTTGTGATCCAAAAATGTCCTTACATTCAGAAGATCTTTCAAGTCAATATTATAATTTTCTTTCAAATCATTGGCAAGTAAATCTGGACGTCCGATATCACCCCAGATTACTTTTGCCCAAATATCTGCATTGATAAGATTGGCTCTGGTTACTTTCAAAGCGGTTTGATTGTAATCGGCACCAACTAGAAACAGCGGATATTCGTCGAGCATTTTTCCCCTTAAAGTTTGTCTGTCAATTACTTCAAAAATGTGCTGTAGAAAAGCGCCATTTCCGCAACCCATATCTAGGATTCCTTTTGGCTGTTCGTCAATAGGGAGATTGAAAAGTTTGATCAGAATTTCGTCAACCACTTTAAAATAAGTGTCGTGAGCGCCACCGCTTCCCCAAACGTTCATTTCACGATCTACATGAAGTTCGTTTTCACCTTCAGCTGTTCTTAAAATATCTGGATTGCCAAAAATTAATTCTTCGATTTTGGCAAAAGTTGGCAAGTAAGAAACCGTAACGCCATAAGCGCTGGCTCTTTTAGCAAAAAACAAACCAGCTTCAGTAAACTGATAATTGCCATTTTTTTCCAAAAACCACCCCAGATGAACAAAAAAGTCTAATATCTTTTTAAAATTTTCAGGTGATTTATGAAATTCTTCGGGTCTGAAAGAAGTTTCCATAAAATACTTGTGAAACATTCCATTCATTGCCAAACGAACAATGGTCGGGCCAATCAGATAACCTTCAATATGTTTTAAAATCTGTTCTTGAATGCTGTTTTTCAGTGGATTTTCTGAAGGTTCAACTCCGTATCTTTTTTTATATTTTTCGAAGATAATATTGAGTTTTTCAAAAGGAACATCTTCAAACAAACGCGGATGAAACTGAATAGACAATTGTAACAAACTCACCACATCTTCATAGAGATAAAACAGTGAAAAAGCTGTTTTTGTTTTTTCGTTTACTGAAATTGTGACTTTCTGCTTTTGGTTATCAACCTCATAATCCAGAAAACCCTGAGAAGCCAAAACTCGCAACGCGACATTCAGATAACCTTCGTTGGCTTTAAAAGCGGCTGTAAGCTCAGATAAAGTGAGCTTTTCTTTGCTTAATATAAATTCTAAAACCGATTTGTTTTTGAATGCTATCGCTACAGGAGCTGTAACTAATCCGTCAAGATGTCTGAAAATGGAACCTAAAAGCTGAGATTTATCGTTCATAATGCAAAGAATGAAGGTTAGTTTAAAAATAGTGATTTTTTTCTTACTTGCTACATGTTGTTGTCGCTTGTTGAGGATTTGTTTTTTGGATAGGCCTGAATAAAGTTGCCAGAAAAATCAAGTGTGTATCTTAATAAAAAACGAACGGCAATATTTTAATATTTTCCTTACATTAGCCAATAATAGCAGAGGTTGCATAACAAACTATAATTTATAAAAATGACATTTCTTGAATTAGCAGAATCAGTTTTAAAAGAAGAAAAGAGACCTTTAACTTCGTCAGAAATATGGAATATAGCTGTCAAAAAAGAATATGATAAAGAATTGAATTCTCAAGGTAAAACACCATGGGCAACTTTAGGTGCTCTCATTTATGTTAATGCAAAGGATAATCCTAGAACAATTTTCGGTAAAACTGACTCTAGACCTAAAAAGTTTTATTTAAAATCAATGGCAAGTAGTCTTAATCTTGAAGATCATACTATTCCAGAAGATTTACTTCCAGTTAAAAAGAAAAAGTTTAATTACTTAGAGAAAGATCTTCATAAAATTTTGACCTATTTTGCTTATTATCATATGCATTGTTATACCAAAACCATAAAACATCATATATCCAATAAAAAAGAGTTTGGAGAATGGGTGCATCCTGATATGGTTGGTTGTTATTTTCGTATGCAGGATTGGAAAAAGGAAGTAAATGATTTTAGTAATGCAATAGGAGTAAGGTCGATTGTTTTGTATTCTTTTGAATTAAAAAGAGAATTGAATTTTACGAATTTAAGAGAAAGCTTTTTTCAATGTGTTTCAAATTCTTCGTGGGCAAATGAATCTTATTTGGTGGCTGCCAGAATTTCTGAAGATGAAGATTTTTTTAATGAATTGTCTAGATTGTCTGCTTCTTTTGGTATTGGAGTTATAGAATTGGATGTCGAAGATCCGCATTCTTCAGAGATTATTATTCCAGCTAAGTACAAGAAAAATCTGGACTTAGAAACTATAAATAAATTGGCGATGAACAATGATTTTAAGGATTTTATAGAAACTGTGAAAATTGATCTTACCAGTACAAAAATCCATAGTAAAGAATATGATTTTGTAGAAGATATTGAAAATTTAAAATTAAAGTAATTTATATTTAGTGTGAAGTTTTAGAAAACTTCACACTAAATATTATTTAAAATAAACTGTTTTTAGATTTATTAAATCAAAGGAAGACCTAATTCTTTTAGGAATTCATTGTGTTTATTTGTTGCTTCTTCTATCCTTTTATTAATGTCGATAAGTTTTTGGTTAACTTCTTTCAAATCAATTTTTTCTTCTTCGATAGAAGTATTTACATAACGAGAAATATTTAAATTGTATCCTTGATTTGCAATTTCTTCCATTGATACTCTACGCGAATATCTCGGCAGCTCATTTCTGTATTTATAAGTATCAATGATTTTTTCGAAATGCTCTTCGCTAAGTGTATTTTGTCTTTTGCCTTTTTCAAAATGATCGCTAGCGTTGATAAAAAGAACATCATCTTCTTTCTTACACTTTTTAAGAACGATAATACAAACTGGAATACCTGTAGAATAAAACAAATTTGAAGGTAAACCAATAACGGTATCGATATTGTTATCTTTCAATAATTTGGTTCTGATTCTTTCTTCTGCTCCTCCGCGGAATAATACCCCGTGAGGCAAAATAATAGCCATTGTTCCGTTTTGACTTAAGAAATGAAAACCATGTAATAGAAAAGCAAAATCGGCTGCTGATTTAGGCGCTAAACCATAACTTTTAAAACGAAAATCTTCTGCCATTGCCTCATTAGGTTCCCAACGCAAACTAAAAGGCGGATTGGCAACAATAGCATCAAACTCAATTTTTTTAGCAGGATTCATTTCGTTTAAATCATCCCATTGATTGAGTAAAGTATCGCCGTGAAATATTTCAAATTCAGTATCTTTCATGCCGTGTAAAAGCATGTTCATACGAGCTAAGTTGTAAGTCGTAATGTTTTTTTCCTGACCGTATATTTTTCCAACATTTCCACCATTTTCTTTAATGCGTTTCCTAACATTAAGTAACAACGAACCTGAACCACTTGCAAAGTCTAATACTCTTTCTAACTTGCTTTTTGGTCCCGTTGTAGGATCTTGACTGTCTAAAGTTACAATTTCAGAAAGTATAGAAGATATTTGTTGTGGCGTATAGAACTCTCCTGCCTTTTTTCCAGAACCAGCTGCAAATTGACCAATTAAATATTCGTAAGCGTCTCCTAAAGTATCAGAATCTGTGCTGAAATCTTTAATTCCTTCTGAAATTTTCTGAATAATAACACAAAGTTTACTATTTCTATCTGGATGAGTTTTACCTAATTTTTCAGAATTTAAATTGATTTCAGAAAATAAACCTTGAAAGGCATTTCCAAACGATTGATTTTCTATATAATCAAATCCTCTATTTAATGTCTCAAGTAATTCGTTATTTTGAGTACGAGCCATTTCTGTTATACTGCTCCACAAATACTTGGGCTCAATAACATAATGGATTTTTCTTCGCATTTGTTTTTCAAAATCAACTACATCTGCTTCATTGGCTTTGTACCAAACACTCAAAGGATTTCTATTGTCGTTTTCTGATAATTGTGGATAATCTCTGCCTAATTCTTTTTTAGCAGATTCTTCATAATTAGCAGATAAATATCTAAGAAAAAGAAATGACAGCATATAATCACGAAAATCATCTGCATTCATTGCGCCTCGTAAATTATCTGCAATATCCCAAAGGGTTTTACCCAGCTGTTGTTGTTCTTTTTTTGTCATTTTTTAAAATTTGAAATTGTATCTGATTACTAACTTTTCAAATACTTCATTAAATACCTTTGCCTGCTCTTCGTTCATTTCGCTTATTTGAGGAGCAAAAACTCTTGTATGAGATAATGAATTAATCATCATTATTGTATCTTCAGGTTTTTCGACCTTTATTTCTTGTAACAACAATTTTATTTGGCTTGTGCCAATAAACGAAGTAATGTTTTCTAATAATTGTCGTAAAAGAACAAAATGAAAAGTATAGAGCTCATTTGAATTTTTTGCTTCTGATAATACTTGTAAAAGATGTAGATGAAAAAGAAATACTTCCTTATTAAATGGTTTTAATTCTAATTCATCTTTTTGCTTCTTAAGCATAAAATACTTTGAATTCTTTTTGTATTTATCGCTTTTCTCTCCCTTGCTTAATCGATCAAACAATATAGAAAACAATCCTATATGGTGAGTTGTTACAATTATTTGTTTTTTAGGAAACGTATCATCAATTAACTTTGTTATAGATTCTGCAGTCAAAAATATATTGTGATCATCCATACTTGAAACAGGATCATCAATGAAGAAATGTGCATCTTGTACACCTGTCCAAGAATCAGTTTCAAATAGGGCTACAAAAAAACACCAGATAAAAATTCTTTCTTCACCTCTTGATATCTTTATTGGATCAGTATTTTCATCATCTAAATAAAAAGTTACCGAATGAATGCCTTTTTCTCTATCTCCATCTTCATAAAGATTTAAATTGAATTTATATCTAGGATGATATAGAGATAATGTTTCTTCTAATATTTCTGTATCCAGTAGTAATGAATGAAATTGATTCAATGAACTTGATACAATGTCCAGTTTTATGTTTTCATTATCATGTGCTTCATCATTGTCCCAAACAAACAAATCCTCACTAAAAGCATTATAATAAACTCCTGCGTGCTTTCCATCTTCAGGATTTTTCGTTATATTTTTATATTCAACAGATAATCTGGTTTTTCCTGTTGCATTAAAAGCATATACAATGATAATTTTTTCCTTTGTATCTTTTAATTCCTGAGCTATTTCTGTTAATGTACTCATACTTTAATTTCTTGCTTTAGGAAACAAACCTTGCATTAATCCTTTCTTATGTGATTTCAGTTGTTCTGTTTTGTTACTTTGCTCTTTAATTAGATTATCTAAAAAAGAAAGTGTATCGGCTATTCTTTGCTGTTCTTTTTTGTTTTCAGGGTAACAGAGTTTGAAATTTTCTAAATCTCCTTTAGAAAAACCTTTAATTGATGTACCTTGCGTTAATGATTGTAAAAGATTTTTATTCTCAATAAAATAATACCCTATAAAATAATTCAAAACTCTTTCTGGAATAAAATTTGTAAAATCTTGGCTAGTACAAACTTCTTCATTATTTATTGCTAATTTTCCAACCCCAACTCTGGAAATAAAAAGTACACTGCCTTTTGGAATTATCTTAGTTGCTGATTCTTTAATTGAATTTTCATTAATAAATCTTGTAATTGAAATATTGTGTATGTCATCTTCATTTACATCAGAACTTGAAATCCATGGAATATTTCCTTTCCAATATTCTGGATTTGATCTTTCGGGAGTTCCACCACCTAAAAATGTCCCTAAATTTCCTAGAATTTCTTCTTCCCACTCTCCATCTTTCTCAAACTCCTTAAATCTTAACTTCGGTACTTTTTCACCTTCTTGAGGAAAAAGATTTTGCATCAATCCTTTTTTGTACGTTTTTAAAGTTTCTAATTTATCTGTATGAGCTGTTATTAATTCATCTAATGAAGAAAGACAATCTGCAATTTTTTTTTGTTCAGTTGGTTTTTCTGGAAAAGGAATAGATAACGATTTTACAATATCACCAGAAAGATTTCCTTGTCCTCCTTGTACGAACTTTGAAATAATCCAATTCTTTCTGTACGTTAAGTAATTATGCGTAAAAACATTGCTGAATTCAGATTTTAAACATAATACAGCTTGATTTATTGCACCATTAATTTTAGATATTGCAGAATCACCACTATTTGCTCCATAAAGAGCTACTAGTAAATCTCCTTTTTCTACAATTTTGGCAGATGAGTTTTTGAGTCCTAAATCAGATAAAAATAATTCCGTTTTTTCCTTATTTATTTCTGCGGAACGAATAAAAGGGATATTACCATTATAATATTCCTTTTCAGAAGTGTTTGGTGTTCCACCACTGAATGAATTAAAAATATTTCCTATTAATTTTTCTTCCCATTTATCATTTACAAACTCAGGAAATCGTAGTTCAGGAATCAATTTATTTGTTTCTTTATTCATAAGCCGTAAGTCCAGAAATTTCTTGCCCTTGGGCTTGTTTTTTTAATAATGGTATTAAGTCGGTCATAAGAGCTTGTTCTTTTACGCTTCGCTCTTTCCAGTTCAGTTCTAAAGGTTCTAACAAATCAGTTAATTTTTCACCATCAAAAATCAATCGGCTTAAAATATTTTCTACAAAAGCTTTTAAATCGGCTGTTTGTAAATTGTGCGAAGAAGCAATTTTAGCTAAAGCTTTATCATTTTTTGCAGCTTTAAAAGTTTGATAGCCTTTGCGTAGTTTTTCTACATCTTGTCCAGTGTTCCAATCTAAACTATTGATATAATCGGTTAAATCTTCCTGTTCTTCCATTAAATTGGCAGTAGAAGTCAACAAGCTAATAATTTCCTGCTTCGTCATTTTTTGTTTAGACGGTTTCATCTGCAAGTTATCTGCTACCAAATTCATGATATAATCGTAATCAATCAAGGCAGAGGCAAACAATACAAATTCAAAATCCAATTGCTGGATATCTTCTGGAGCATTATTGCCGTCTTTGTCTTGTATGGCTTTAAATTGTCTGGCTGTTTCTAAATATGAACTTCTAAACGATTGCAAAAGATCTGTTGGCAAAATGCTTTCTATTGCTTCTTTTTGTGTTTCGTTTAAATCAGTATATTGATCTAATTGTGTTTTTAGTTTCTGTACTTCTTTAAAGTTTTTTACAAAAGCAATTTTAGCGCTGTCGCCTCTCAAATTATACACTGCTGAAGGCTCACACACCAAATTGTTTTCTTCCATAAAATACCCCAGAGCCTCTACCGCTTTTTTGTATTCTTCGATAACGACAGGAGCAGGATCTACCATCCAGATTTTAATGGCTTTGTCTTTGTTTTCACCAGAAAATAAAGTAATTGCTTGATTTACTTGTTCCTGTTGCGAACGGAAATCTAGAATGTTTCCGTATGGTTTAGTGTCATTCAATACACGATTGGTTCGTGAAAAAGCCTGAATTAATCCATGATATTTTAAATTTTTATCTACGTATAAAGTATTCAAAAATTTAGAATCAAAACCAGTAAGCAACATGTCTACTACAATAGTGATATCTATTCTTTCTTTGCGTGAGAGTGCCCACTTTTGGTCTTTGATACGTTTTTGTACATCCTGATAATAACCATCAAATTCATTAATATTGTGGTTGCTTCCAAATTGTTTATTATAATCGTCAATAATTTCAATTAAAGCCTTTTTCTTTTCTTCAGGATTTACTTGATTATCATATTTCTCTTGCTGTAAATCTTCTTGCAATTGTTTAATATCATCAGCATTTTTTTGATCTCCTTCTTTTGCCATTAATTGAGCAGGTGGAGAGAAAACACAAACAATATTTAGAGGAACATAATCTTCGTCCTCTTGTTTCTTTTTTTGCTGGGTTTGCTTAAATAAACGATAATATTCAATAGCATTATTAATAGAAGCCGTTGCTAAAACCGCATTGAATTTTCTGTGGTTTGTTGCGGCATCGTGTTTTTCTAAAATGGCATCTACTACAGCTTGCTAGGCAATTACTTCACCAGGTTTTGGGTTTACATCACCTTGCCCTTTAAAATAATCGATATGGAAACGCAGTACATTTTTGTCTTCTATTGCATGCGTTATTGTATAAGCATGCAATTGTTTTTCAAAAATTGATTCTGTTGTTTTGTATGTTGCTTCTTCGCCTTCTCTTACTGTATAATTTGAGTTATCTTCAAAAATAGGTGTTCCTGTAAAACCAAATAGTTGAGAATTTGGGAAAAAGGCTTTAATTGCTTTATGGTTTTCTCCAAACTGAGAACGATGGCATTCATCAAAAATGAATACCATTCGGCTGTCTTTCAGATATTGTAATCGTTCTTTATAGTTTTTAGTATCATCAAGAGCCAATCCTAATTTTTGGATAGTTGTAACAATAACCTTATCTGAATAATCAGAAGACAATAAACGTCTAACTAGACTTTCAGTATTGGTATTTTCCTCAACACTTCCTTCTTGAAATTTATTGAATTCTTCTCTTGTTTGCCTGTCTAAGTCTTTTCTGTCTACAACAAACAAACATTTATCAATTTCAGGATTTTCTTTTAAGAGTGTCGAAGCTTTAAAAGAAGTTAAAGTTTTTCCACTTCCCGTTGTATGCCAAATATATCCGTTACCGCGATTTTGATTGATACAATCTACAATCGCTTTAACCGCATATATTTGATAAGGTCGCATTACTAAAAGCTTTTGCTCACTTTCAACAAGAACCATGTATTTGCTGATCATTTCGCCCAAAGTACATTTTGACAAAAATTTATCAGCAAATAAATCTAAATGAGTTATTTTTTTATTGCTTTCGTCTGCTAATTGATAAACAGGTAAAAACTGTTCGTCAGCATTAAACTGAAAATGTTGATTCTTGTTATTAGCAAAATAATACGTGTTGGATTGATTACTTACAATAAACAATTGCATAAAACACATAAGAGAATTGTTATAACCATTTCCTGCATCGTTTTTATAATCAACAATTTGCTGCATTGCTTGTCTAGGAGATATACTAATCCCTTTTAACTCAACTTGGACAACAGGCAAACCATTGATTAGAATAATAACATCGTAACGATGGTTACTATTTTCAGTATTTATTCTTAACTGATTAATTACTTCGAACTCATTTTTACACCAATCTTTAATATTTACTAAAGTATAATGCAAAGGCGTTCCATCTTCACGCTGAAAATAATTTTTTTCACGTAAAGTTTTCGAAGCTGTGAAAACATCCTGCGTAATAATCTCATCACGTAAACGAGCAAATTCTGAATTACTTAAATTTACTCTGTTAAGTGATTCAAACTTTTCTCTAAAATTTTTTTCAAGAGAATGTCTGTCTCGTATATCAGGACGATAGGCATATTTTAAATCTTTCAGCTTGTTAACTAAGCTTTCTTCAATTTGGTTTTCTTTTGTCATTGAATATATAAAAGACCTGATTTTAATTATAAATAGCCAAAGATAAGTAATAAAGTAGTTTTTAAACTACTCGTTGGATATAAATTTATGAAGGAAAAATCTTTCCAAGTGAAAGTTTGGGTGAAAATTTAGAACCTTAAAATTTTGCAAATGTATTTTTTAACATTTCAAACATATTTTCCATTTTTTGAACCTTTTAGAGAAAAATTGTGATGAAAAATGATTGGTAAATCCCATTAAAATCAATTAAATCTGTACAAAATCTATAAAATACATATTAAAAGTCAAACTGACAATAACTAATCAAAAACCAGTATTTGCTGAATTTTTCGCTTTATTTTCGCTTTAAAAAAACGATTTATTGAAAAAAAATTTTACTAAAACGTTTTTGTAAGTTTCACTTGCATATATTTGCGATGTACTAAAATATTCAACAATACATTTTTTGTCCGATGAAAAAGATTACAATTAGAGATATTGCGAAACAGGCAGAAGTTTCTATTTCTACTGTGTCTTTTGTGATCAACGGAAAGGGCGAAAAAATGGCTATTAGCCCAACGGTAATTAAAAAAGTTCAGGATGTAGCGCAAAAATTGCAATATAAGCCAAGTATGATTGCTAGTAGTTTGAGAACTGGAAAAACAAGATCAATAGGACTTATTGTAGAGGACATATCCAATCAGTTTTTTGCGGATTTGGCTAGAGTTATAGAAGACGAAGCAAAAAATATAGATTACAGAGTTTTTTATTGCAGTACTGGTGATGATAATAACCGTTCTGAAGAATTAGTGCAAAGTCTTTTGCAAGCCAATGTGGAGGGTTTTATTATTACGCCGACTCGTAATTTAGAGAAAACAATCGGACAGCTTTTAAAATTGCAAAAACCTGTTGTTTTGATTGACCGATATTTTGCCAACCAAAAAGTAAGTCACGTTCTAATGGACAATTACGAAGCATCTTATTCGGCCACTAAATTTTTAATCCACAAAGGAAAAAAGAATATCGCCGTTGTGAATAATGAGTCTGGAATGATTCAGATGAAGCTAAGAGAAAAAGGATATGTAGAAGCCTTAAAAGAAGAAGGAATTTATAACGAAAAGTATACACTTCATTTGGATTATCATTCAAGTGAGCAAAGCAGAATTGAAGCCATTGTAAATTTCTTCAAGAAAAATAAAGAAATAGATGCAGTTCTTTTTTCAGCCAACTATCTCGGACTTGCAGGACTTCAGGCTTTTAGGATTTTGAAATGTAAAATTCCCGAAGATGTTTCCGTCATAAGTTTTGATGATCATGACAGCTTCAAGTTGCACACGCCCACAATCTCAGTTATTGCACAACCCATTGAAGAAATTGCCGTCAAATCGATACAGTTGCTAATGAGCCAGATGACAAATTTGGAAGATTTCAAAATAGAAAAGGTTCTCAAGAAAGGGACTTTGATAATAAGAGAATCTGTTTAACCAATCGAAAATTAAAAACGAAAATTAGAAATTAAAAAGTGTGACTTTTTTTTTAATCATTTCACTAAAACGATTTAGTAAGATTTTTTCTGGATTTTCTTAGACTTTAAAAAACTAAAACAGCTATTGAGATTACTTGTTATTCGAGCTGTAATATTGAAATAGAGTACAATTTTTTATTAATTATTTAAAAACAAACAACTTAACAACAAAACACAAAACAAATCAAAACCAATAACCAAAAAAACGCTTATGAGACGAATATTAGCAGTGTTAGGAGTGATATTGCTTAGCAGTTTGAGTGCTGCCGCGCAAAATCGATTAATAACCGGTATAGTTACAGATGCAGAGAACAAGGGAATTGTCGGTGCATCAATCGAAGTTCAGGGAAAACCATTTAGTGCTATTTCAGACGCCGAAGGCCGATTTAGAATGAATGTTCCCGAAGGTAAAGTTACCCTTAATGTATCTTCTATAGGGTTTCAGTCACAATCAGTGGCAGTTCAAGAAAAAGATACAAGAGTTGCCGTTACGTTAGTTGAAACAACGCAAGAATTGAAAGATGTTGTTGTAACTTCATTTGGAGTTAAAAAACAAAAGAAAAGTTTAGGTTACGCAGTTGGAGAACTAAAAGGAGAGGACCTGACAAAAAATAAAGAAATTAACTTAGGAAACGCGCTTCAAGGTAAAATTGCCGGAGTAAACGTTTCGGCGCCAGTTACTGGACCTTCAGGTTCTAGTCGTGTTGTAATTCGTGGAGCAACTTCTGCATCAGGGCTTAATCAGCCGTTGTATGTTGTTGATGGAATTCCGATTGACAATACACAGCAGGGAAATGCGGGTATGTGGGGAGGCGCGGATAAAGGAGATGGTATGTCATCTTTTAACCCAGATGATATCGCTTCGATGTCGGTTCTTAAAGGTAGTGCCGCTTCTGCTCTTTATGGGTACAGAGGATCAAACGGTGTTATCTTAATTACAACTAAAAAAGGTAAAAACGGAACGGGAATAGGAGTAGATTTCAGCACAAATTCTTCTTTTAATACGCCTGCAAGCCTTTTGAAATGGCAAGATCAATATGGTGCTGGAGCTCCAAATGCGAGTGGTGTGCCAACTAGATTTAACAATTTGCAAGAACTTAGAGACTCATACTATTTTGCATGGGGGGATAAATATGACGGAACGCCATCTTTATCACTTGACGGTAAAACAAGACCTTATCAAGCTTATGGAAAAGATAATGTGGAGAATTTCTACAGAACTGGATATTCTTTCAGCAATACTTTAGCAATTTCTGGAGGAAATGAATCAACAAATTTCAGATTGTCTTTCGGAAATACTAAAGACGAATCGATTATGCCAGAAACTACTTTTGGAAGAAACAACGTAGCTTTAAGCTTAAATTCGGCTCCAAATAAAAGAATTAGCATTGAAAGTAATGCTCAATATATTTCAGAGAAAAGCCATAATCGTCCATATTTAAATGATTCGCCAAGAAACCCTTCTTTTCCAACTACTTTCATGACTCCAGGTTCAGATATTAGATGGTTAAGCAATCCTTATGATGCTAATGGAGGCGAAGAAGACTTTTTAGGAGCAAACGTATATCATACCAATCCTTATTTTGCTACGAAATCTCCATTAAATGATGATCTTAGGAAGCGTTTTATTGGTTCTGCAAAAGTAAATTACAACATTACAGATAAAATTTATGCTAAGGCTGTTATTGGTATTGATGATATTAATTATGAATACACTGAAATTGAACCTACTGGAATAAACTATAATCCAGGAGGATCTATCGAAAATAGAATCGAAACTCGTTCTGAAGTAAATGCTTCTGGTTTCTTAGGATACAAAGGAGATATTGCTAAAGATATTTCATTGGATGCTTTTATTGGTGCAAACCGTCAGCATAACAGATACAGCGGAATCAAAATGAAAGGAAACAACTTTATTGTTCCGTTCAAATATTTCTACGGAAATACACAACCAGATAAAACAGAAAAATTATTCTCGGAAAGCGAAGTAAACTCTCTTTTCTATTCTGCAGATATTGGGTATAAAGATTTCTTATTCTTAAGTTTAACAGGTCGTGAAGATTGGTTTTCAACATTAGATCCTGCAAACAACAGTACTTTCTATCCTTCTGTAAGCTCAAGTTTTATTTACTCTGAAGTTATTGGTCTTCCTGAATGGATGTCTTATGGTAAGGTTAGAGTAGGATGGGGTAACGTTGGAGGTGCATTGCCAGAAGCTTATGCTTTAGCATTAACTTACACTACACCAGACGGACAGACAGATTCATTAGGACAGCCAATTTTGGGTGTAAACGGAGAAACAATTCCAAACAGAACTCTAAAACCTTATAATGTAAGTACAATTGAGTTTGGTTTCGAAAATACATTCTTCAATAATAGAGTGAGTACAGATTTGACTTTCTACAGCAAAAAAACTACAAATGATATTACAGATGCTGACGTTTCTCAAGCTTCTGGTTACAGAACAACAAAAATTAATGTTGGTGAAATCCTAAACAAAGGGGTGGAGTTTGCTGTTAATGTGAAAGCTATTAAGACGCCAAGTTTTTCTTGGAACGTAGCTTATAATTTTGCATACAATGATAGTGAGGTTTTGAATCTTTCTGATAAAATTACGACGAAAACATTAGAAGGAAACAGAGATGGAAGAGCTAATGTAGTTTTAGAAAAAGGACAGCCATTTGGAGTGATTAAAGCGTATGACTATTTAAGAGACGCTAATGGAAATATAGTGCTTGGCACGGATGGTAAATTCTTAAGAGGAAACTTAATCATTGCAGGACAAGGTGTTGCACCAACTTCAATGGGATTTTCAAATGATTTCTCTTATAAAAATTTCACACTTTCAGTTTTTGTTGATGCTAAATTTGGAGGAGAAATCTATTCAGCTACAAACCAGTTAGGAACACGTTACGGATTATCTGAAATTACGCTTCCAGGACGTGAAAATGGTGTTCAAGTAAACGGAACAGATGTAAACGGAAACCCAGTTAATACAAACGTTTCTGCTTACAATTATTGGAGAAGCTATAGTGATGTAACGTCAAACTTTGTTTACGATGCTGATTTTGTTAAGCTTAGAGCAATCTCATTTGCTTACAATTTCCCAAAAGCGTATTTACAAAAAACACCATTCCAGTCTGTTAGTTTAGCATTTTCAGCTCATAATTTATGGACTATTTATGACAAAGTTCCAAATATCGATCCTGAGTCAAATTACTCAAATAGTAATGCTCAAGGTATGGAGAGAGCTTCTATGCCATTGACAAGAAACTATGGTTTTGCACTTAATGTCAAATTCTAATTCTAAAAAAGATGAAAAATAGATATATCAAAATATTTTGTGTCGCAATTGTTGGTGCTTTGACATTAGCTTCATGCGATAAAGGATTCGAAGAAATGAATAAGAATCCAAATGCCTTAACAGATCCAGCTGTAAAATCTATGTTTACGCTTGCTGAGATTTATGTAGACGGACAAGATTTTTCTAACACAAGAGGAAACAATTTATACGCTGCACAAATCGTACAGCAGTTTTCTTCACTTGGAGGGCCGGGTTCAAAATACACGTATTCTTCTGAGTATTCTGCCGCTCTTTTTGGTGAGACTTACGGAAAAGGATTAAATCAGATTTTCCAATTATTATCTGTAGTAGAAAATACGCCAGAAAACACCAATATGATTCAGGCATTAAGAATTATGAAAGTTTTCTTGTTCCAAAAATTGACAGATACTTACGGTGAAGTTCCTTATTTTGAAGCTGGAAAAGGATATAACGGAAACGTGTTTTCTCCAAAGTATGATACACAAGAGGCTATTTACAATGATCTTTTAAAAGAATTAGACGAAGCTGGAACTGCACTTGATGCAGGCAAACCATTTGTCGGAAGTGCCGATTTGTACTACCAAAGTGATGTTGCAAGATGGAAAAAACTAGCAAACTCTTTAATGCTGAGAGTAGCAATGCGTTTATCTAAAGTAAATCCTGCAAAAGCAAAAGAATTTGTAGAAAAAGCTTATGCAAAAGGAGTTTTTACTTCAAATGATGACAGTTTGGTTTTAAAACACGATGCAGGTCCTGCAGGAGTTAAAACCAATCCAATTACATCTTCTTGGGTGAGAAACGATTTGAACGGAGGAGAATCTAACATTAAATTCAGTAAAACGTTTATCGATATGTTGAAAAACACAAACGATCCACGTTTAAGAATTTATGCAAAATTGGAAGCAACAGGAGATAATAATCCGGCAAGTCAGCAAGGTTTGGCAAATGATGCAAAAGAATTTCCAGGAGGAGACAAAAAATTATTCTCAGACCCAAATACTTCTACAGTATTGCGTTTAGATGCTCCAACATTAATTATGTCTTATGCTGAGGTTCAGTTTTTATTAGCAGAAGCAGCAGTAAAAGGATGGAATGTTGGCGGATCGGCTCAGACTTACTATGAAAACGGAGTAAAGGCGGCGATGAATATCTTAACCATTTTTGGAGATAAAGTGCCTGCGGTAACTCCAGCAGAATACAACACTTATATTACAACGTATCCGTTTAAATCTGCAGGAACAGAAGCGCAAAAAATCGAACAGATTATCACTCAAAAATGGATTGTATTGTTATTCAACGGTTTTGAAGCTTTTTCAGAATACAGAAGAACAGGCTACCCAGTTTTAGTTCCTGTGAATGATCCAACAGGAGAAACACAAGGAACAATTCCGAGAAGATTAATTTATGATCAGTCAGAACTTATCACAAATGAGGCTAATTATAAAGCAGCAATTCAACGTCAAGGTTTAGATTTAATGACCACAAGAATCTGGTGGGATAAATAATTTTTAAATTGGTTGGTTAGTTAAGATAAGTCGGGTACTGAGCATACCCGGCTTATTTTTAAAATCGTTTAATTGATTGATCTGAGAAGTAAGGAATTGAAAAATTATTTTACAGATTTAAATGCTTTTTTTTCGCAGCAACCAATACGATTCTGCTGAAAAAGATGGATTTTATTTTCTGGATTTTAAAAATTTCAAAATCCTATACTTAAAGTTTATTTCAATTATTTGAATTTAAAAACAACCCACATCAAAATAAAATAAAACATAAGGCAGTGGAAAAGAAAATATTTCTAGTTGTATTTTAGAGTTACTAACAAAGAATAAATTTTCAAGAGAAGGAATAGTGCGGTCAGTCTTTCCTTCTCTAAAACTGCCAAATTACTTACCTTTTTTAGTAATTTTAGAAGGTATTAAAATAGTACTCTGTAAATGAATTATCAAAAACAACTTCATTGGATAATGTCCTTATTTCTGGCTGGTTTTACGTCAATTTCCTTTTCGCAGAAAATTGATTTAAAAAACAATTGGAAGTATCGTGAAGAAAAAACACAAAAATGGTATTCGGCTACTGTACCAGGAGAAATTCATACCGATTTGCTAAACAGCAAATTAATTCCAGATCCATTTTACAGAGATAACGAGAAAAAACTGCAATGGATTGAACGTAAAAACTGGGAATACAAAACTGCTTTTCAGGTTTCGGCAAATATGCTGAAAAAGAAAAATACAGAATTAGTTTTTGACGGATTAGATACTTATGCATCAGTTTACTTAAATAATCAGCTAGTTTTAAAAGCCGACAACATGTTCCGTCAATGGCGTGTTGACGTTAAAAAAGTTTTGAAATCGGGAAATAATGATTTGCGAATCGTATTTCAATCAGCACAAAATGTAGTCGATTCATTGGCAAAAAAAGATTATCCATTTGTAATTCCAGACAATCCACGCGCCTATGTTCGCAAAGCGCAATACCATTTTGGCTGGGATTGGGGACCAAAATTCACCACTTGCGGAATATGGAAAACGCCAAGATTTGAAGCTTATGATGAAAAAGAACCTGAGAAACCGTATGTTTTAAATCGAAAAGTTGAATTAATACAAGACAAAGACAGTCTTGGCCGCTCTTTTTATTTTAAGATTGACGGAAAACCAGTTTACATGAAAGGAGCCAATTATATTCCGTCAGATGCTTTTCTTTCGAGAGTGACCAAAAAAGAATATGAAAAAATAATTTTATCTGCCAAAGAAGCCAATATGAATATGCTTCGCGTTTGGGGCGGTGGCATTTATGAAGATGATTATTTCTACGATTTATGCGATAAATACGGTATAAATGTTTGGCAGGATTTTATGTTCGCAGGTACAATGGTTCCTGGAGACGACGCTTTTTTTGATAATGTAAAAAAAGAAGTCCAATATCAGGTAAAGAGATTGCGCCATCATCCAAGCATTGTTTTATGGTGCGGAAATAATGAATCAGACGAAGCTTTTAAAAATTGGGGCTGGATGAAAAGTTTTAAAATTTCAAAACAATATTCAATCCGTTTGTGGAAAGATTATACGCGTTTATTTCATGACAGTATCCCAAAATGGGTAAAAGAAGTCGATGGAAAACGTCCGTATTTAAGCTCTTCACCATTATATCATTGGTCAAAAGCAAAAAGCGTGACCGAAGGAGACAGCCACTATTGGGGAATTTGGTGGGGATTAGAAGATATTGAAGCTGTTCAGAAAAAGACAGGACGTTTTGTGAGCGAATACGGAATGCTGTCTTTGCCAAATTATAATTCAATTGAAAGTTTCACTTCGCCAGAAGACCGACAATTATATTCAGATATACTAAAAGTACATTTAAAAGCAGGCAAAGGTTTTGAAAAATTAGATTCCTATCTCGCCAAATATTTTATCGATGAATCTAAAATAAAAAAGATGAATTTGGAAGATTATGCCTATTTGAGCCAGTGTCTGCATTATTATTCCATAAAAAATATTGTTGGCATACATCGTGCTAAAGCGCCTTATAATATGGGGACTTTAGTTTGGCAGTTAAATGACTGTTGGCCTGTAGCAAGTTGGAGCATTACAGATTACAATAATCGACAGCCAAAAGCTGCTTGGTATGCCATAAAAGAAGCTTATAGAGACGACATAAAACCAGAAACCGATTTTACACATCCGAAAGATTTGGCATTAGAAGACCCAAAAATCAGCTGGAAAATAAAAGGAAATAACGTAGTTGTAAAAGCCCAGAAAATGGCAAAATATGTTTGCATTTCGATGAAAGGCTATAGCGGAAAATGGAGCGATAATTATTTTGATCTAAAAGCGGGAGAAGAAAAAACAATTTCGTTTGAAGGTAAAATGGCGAAGCCAGAGATTAAGATTTATTCTTTGTTTGAGGTTTTCGAAAGGTACTAAGGTGGCTGAGGTTCTAAGTTGTAAAGGGATAAAGGTTTTTCGTAGAGACGCACTGAAGTGCGTCTTACCCACAGAATTTAAAAACATTTAAACAATTAAACGGACAAGGATATTCCGTAGAAACGCACCGCAGTGCGTCTCACCTACAGAATTTAAAAATTAAAATATATGAGAATAGTATTTAGCGGTTTTTTGGCTTTAAGTTTACTTTTGGCCAATCCGATAATTTCACAGCAAAAAAAGACAAAACAAACAGATGTAAATTATACGCAATATGTAGATCCGCTTATTGGTTCGGCGGGGCATGGTCACGTATTTGTAGGTGCAAATGTTCCTTTTGGAGCCGTACAGTTGGGACCGGTAAATATTTTTGAAGGTTGGGATTGGTGCAGCGGTTACAATTATGCCAGCAATACGATTTTAGGTTTCACACACACGCATTTAAGCGGAACCGGAATTGGGGATTTAAATGATATTCTTGTTTTGCCTATAAGCGGAAAAGTTGGTTTGACCAAAGGAACAAAAGAAGATATGGTAAACGGTTACGGTTCGTATTTCTCTCATAAAAACGAAGTGGTAAAACCAGGATATTACAGCGTTTTATTGGATAAATATAAAATTAAAGCTGAATTAACGGCAAGTGAAAGAGTTGGTTTTCATAAATATACTTTTGAGAGCCCAAACGATTCACACATTTTAATTGATCTTGCTGACGGAATCGGCTGGGACAGACCAGTAAAAACTTTCATTAAAAAAATAAGCGAAACCAAAATTGAAGGGTATCGTTATTCGGCTGGATGGGCTGCCGATCAGCGTATTTATTTTGCAATGGAATTCTCTGAGTCGATTACAAATATGATGGTTTATGATAGTACAGCTACAGTAAAGGGAACAGAAGGCGAAGGCCTGAAAATAAAAGCGGTTTTAGATTTTAAAAACTTAAAAAGCAAACAGATTCTGGTAAAAGTCGGAATTTCTCCAGTTAGCACAGAAAATGCATCTGCCAATATAAAAGCAGAAATTCCGAATTGGGATTTTAATGCAGTTGTAAAATTGGCAGATTCAAAATGGAACAAAGAGCTAAATAAAGTTCAGATAAAAGCAGATGAAAAAACAATGAAAGTTTTCTATACTTCGTTGTATCATACGATGTTTGCACCTTCTATTTTTAATGATGCGAATCGAGATTACTTAGGAACAGATAAAAAGGTTTACGAAAAAGCCAATTTTACCAATTACACTACTTTTTCACTTTGGGATACGTACCGCGGACTGCATCCATTATACACTATTACACAGCCTGAAAAAATCAATGATATTGTAAAATCGTTTTTAGCGATTTATCAGCAGCAAGGAAGATTGCCGGTTTGGCATTTAATGGGCAATGAGACCAATACCATGAACGGAAACCATTCTATAGCGGTTATTGTTGATGCGTATTTAAAAGGATATCGTGATTATGATATCAATTTGGCATATGAAGCGATTAAAAAAACGGCAATGCAGACCCGCGACGGAATGGATTATGTTCAGAAATTAGAATATATTCCTGCCGATAAATTATTAGAATCTGTTGGAAATGCTTTAGAATATGCGATTGATGATTACTGTATCGCTTTAATGGCAAAAGCTTTAAACAAAACAGACGATTATAATTATTTCACCAAAAGAGCGAATTTATACAAAGAGTATTTTGATAAAGAAACCACTTTTATGCGCGGTAAATTGGCAAATGGAAATTGGAGAACACCATTTAATCCGCTTTCGTCTGCACACCGTAAAGACGATTATGTTGAGGGAAATGCGTGGCAATATACTTGGCTGGTTCCTCAAGATCCGTACGGTTTGATCGATTTATTTGGAAACGAAGATAAATTTATCGCAAAACTGGATTCACTTTTTCTTCTGACAGATAAAGTAGAAGGGGAGGATGTTTCGCCAGACATCAGCGGTTTAATTGGGCAATATGCTCATGGAAATGAGCCAAATCATCATATTCCGTATTTGTATGCTTATGTGGGGCAGCCTTGGAAAACAGCAAGATTAATTCGAGAAATCGATGAGAAATTCTATTCAACAAAACCAGACGGATTATGCGGTAACGAAGATTTAGGACAAATGTCGGCTTGGTATGTTTTATCTTCTATGGGATTCTATTCAGTTAATCCAGCAAACGGAATTTATGTTTTAGGAAGTCCATTGGTAAATTCAGCCATTATCCATCACAAAAAAGGTATTTCATTTACAATAAGTGCAATTAATAACAGTGCTTCAAATATGTATATCCAAAAAGTAGAATTTAATGGGAAGCCGTACACAAAATCATACATCACACATGATATGATTGTAAAAGGCGGTGAACTTAAATTGTATATGGGAAGCAAACCGTCAGCAACATTTGGAGTGAAGAAAGAAGATAGACCTCAATAATTTAAGATTTAAGAGTTCTGATTTTAGATTTCCTAACAAGTTTTTGAAATCTGTTAGGTATAATTTAAGTTTAAGATTCATGGTCGCTTTGTCAAAGTTTTAAACTTTGACAAAGCTTGGATAATAGAAATTGGCATTTTATAAAAAAATAAATACCTAACAAGTTTTTAAAACCTGTTAGGATAGCAACACAGAATATGAAAATAAAAAGTTTAATTTTTTTAGGAATAGTACAGTCCTGTCTTTTTTTAAATGCACAGGTAAAATCCGTAGATCCTGTAGAATATGTAAACCCGTTAATGGGAACACAATCTTTGCATAATCTTTCAAACGGAAATACCTATCCCGCCATCTGCAGACCTTGGGGAATGAATTTCTGGACGCCTCAAACGGGGAAAATGGGCGATGGATGGGCTTATACCTATACGGCAGAAAAAATCAGAGGATTTAAACAAACTCATCAGCCATCTCCTTGGATGAATGATTACGGTCAGTTTTCGATTATGCCTGTTACGGGGAAATTGGTTTTCGCTGAAGACGAACGTGCGAGTTGGTTCAGTCATAAAGCAGAAGTTTCAAAACCCTATTATTACAGCGTTTATCTGGCAGATCATGATGTTACGACTGAAATTACAACAACAGAAAGAGCTGCACATTTTCAGATCACATTTCCAGAGAACGAAAAATCTTCTATTGTAATTGATGCGTTTGATAAAGGTTCGTATATCAAAATAATTCCTTCAGAAAACAAAATAATTGGCTATACAACGCGTAACAGTGGAGGTGTCTCTGAAAATTTTAAGAATTATTTTGTGCTAGTATTTGATAAAAAGTTTTTAACCAATTCAACTTGGATTGATAAAGTTTTATCTGCTGATAAATTAGAAGCAGAAGGAAAACATGTAGGAGCAATTATCGGATTTCGAACTAAAAAAGGTGAAAAAGTAAATGTAAAAATAGCATCATCTTTTATAAGTTTTGAACAGGCTGAATTAAACTTAAAAAATGAATTAGCCAATGCTTCATTCGAAGAAACGGTTTCGCAATCTAAAACAGAATGGAATAAAGTTTTAGGAAAAATTGCCGTAGAAGATACGAATGAAGATCAATTAAAAACCTTTTATTCTTGTTTGTACCGTACGGTTTGTTTTCCTCAAAAACAATATGAAATCAATAAAGACGGCGATATAGTACATTACAGCCCATATAATGGGAAAGTTCTGCCGGGTTATATGTATGCAGGAACTGGATTTTGGGATACTTTCCGTGCTTTATACCCATTGTTAAATCTAGTGTATCCTTCTATAAACAAGGAAATGCAAGAAGGATTGATAAATGATTATAAGGAAGGTGGATTTCTGCCAGAATGGTCAAGTCCAGGTTTTAGAAATGTCATGGTTGGAAATAATTCTGCTTCTGTAGTTTCTGATGCTTATATGAAAGGATTACGCGGTTATGATATCAATACTTTGTACGAAGCTTTACAGCACGGAGCCAATAATGAAGGACCAATGGATGCTGTTGGCAGAAAAGGAGTTCAGTATTACAATACTTTAGGATATGTTCCGTATGATGTGAAGATCAACGAAAATGCAGCGCGAACACTCGAATATGCTTATGATGATTTTGCAATTTGGAAATTGGCAAAAGCTTTAGATCGTCCTAAAAAAGAAATCAATTTGCTTGAAAAGCGAATGATGAATTATAAAAATCTCTATAATCCTTCTGTTGGATTAATGAGCGGACGAAATAAAGACGGCAGTTTTCCGGCCAATTTTAATCCGTTCAAATGGGGAGACGCTTTTACAGAAGGTAACAGCTGGCATTACAGTTGGAGCGTTTTTCACGACATTCAAGGTTTAATTGATTTAATGGGAGGAGAAAAGAATTTCACTGCAAAATTGGACGATGTATTTACAATGCCTCCAGTTTTTGATGACAGTTATTATGGAGCTGTTATTCATGAAATCCGTGAAATGCAGATTATGAACATGGGGCAATATGCTCACGGAAATCAGCCAATTCAACACATGATTTATTTATATAATTATGCAGGAGAACCTTGGAAAACGCAATATTGGTCAAGAGAAGTGATGAACCGTTTGTACAAACCAACTCCAGATGGTTATTGCGGAGACGAAGATAACGGACAAACTTCTGCATGGTATATTTTCTCAGCAATGGGGTTTTATCCAGTTTGTCCAGCGACAGACGAATATGTTTTGGGAGCGCCTTTGTTTAAGAAAACAACGTTACAGTTAGAAAACGGAAAACAGCTTATTATCAATGCACCGAATAATTCAGAAACCAACAAATATGTAAACGAATTGAAATGGGATAATGCTTCTCATTCTAAAAATTACATCAACCATTTTGATGTATTAAAAGGAGGCGAATTAAATTTTGATATGACAAGTTCTCCGAATTTAAAAAGAGGAACAACAAAAGAAGCCTACCCATATTCGTATTCAAATTCAAAATAAAAAGATATGCAGTCACGTAGAAAATTTATAAAAAACGCAGGCATTTTTTCCGCAGGAGTATTAGCACTTCAAACAGAAGCTTTCGGATTTAATTCAGATGCTTTTCAGTTGCCGCTAAAAGATTTTGTTTCTAAAAGGCCTCCAGTTGCTGAAAGAAAATTTACAAGTAAAGCGATTGAAGCTGCGATCGTGCGCATTAAAAAACAAATTGCCAATCCAGAATTGGCATGGATATTCGAAAACTGTTTTCCAAACACATTAGATACAACAGTAGATTTTGAAATTATTGACGGAAAACCAGATACATATGTAATTACGGGTGATATTGATGCCATGTGGCTTAGAGACAGTACAGCTCAGATCTGGCCTTATATTCCGTTTGTAAAAGAAGATCCAAAACTGGCAGAATTGGTAAAAGGAGTAATTAATCGTCAAGCGAAATGTATTCTGCTGGATCCATATGCGAATGCTTTTTATAAAGATTTCACGAAGGAAAGTGAGTGGAAAAACGATCTTACCAAGATGCAACCCGGAATTCATGAAAGAAAATGGGAAATTGACAGTTTGTGTTATCCCGTTCGATTAGCGCACGGATATTGGAAAGAAACGGGAGACATCAGCTTATTTGATGCCAAATGGAAAGAAGCCATGCTTTTGATTCTGCAAACTTTTAAAGAACAGCAGCGAATGGATGGCAAGGGCGGTCCTTATAGTTTTCAGCGTCAGACGGCTTGGGCGACAGATGGAGTTCCGTTAGGCGGTTATGGTTATCCAGTAAAACCTTGCGGATTAATCGTTTCGACTTTCCGACCAAGCGACGATTCTACTTTATTCGGTTACCTGATTCCGAGCAATATGTTCGCTATTGAAATATTAGGCTATCTGATTGAAATTTTCTCTCTTCCAGCTTTAAAAGATAATGATTTAGTAGCGAAAGCCACAAAATTAAGAGATGAGGTTCAAAACGGATTAAAAGAACACGGAATTATCAATCATCCAAAATTCGGAAAAATCATTGCTTTTGAAGTAAACGGTTACGGCAGTTTCCACATGATGGACGATGCTAATGTACCTTCTTTATTATCATTGCCATATTTAGGTGCGATTGCTCCAAATGATCCTTTATATCTTAACACAAGAAAAGTGGTATTGTCTGAAAATAATCCGTTTTTCTATAAAGGAAAAGCAGGAGAAGGTATCGGAGGTCCGCACACAGGAGTTGATACCATTTGGCCTATGAGTATTGTTTTGAGAGCCATTACGAGTGTAGACGAAAACGAAATTAAAGCTTGTATCAGTAATTTAATTAAAACCAATGCAGATACTGGATTTATGCACGAATCGTTCCATAAAGACGATGTCAATAAATTTACCCGTAAATGGTTTGCTTGGGCAAATACATTATTTGGCGAAATGATTGTACATACCAGTGTACATTATCCTCAAATTCTAAAAGATAAAAATATCTAGTACTAAAGCTTAATAATTAAAAATGAATACATCACACGCCATTGGGCTAGATATAGGAGGAACGCATATTACAGCTGCGGTTATTAATAAAACAGAGATGAAAGTGCTTGACTTTTCACTCTGTAAAGAGTCCTTCGATTCGAATAGGCCAGTAGACGAGGTTATGAACATTTGGAAAAAAGTAATCAGCACCTCAATTGAAAATTCTAAGATTAAAGACATTACAGGAATTGCTATTTGCATGCCTGGACCATTTGATTATAAAACCGGAATTTGCTGGATTAAAGATCAATCTAAATATGAACACTTTTACGGATTGAATATTAGAGAATTGCTTCTCGAAACTCTTGGTTTTCCTGCAGATTTTCCAGTTCTTTTTGAAAATGATGCGGTCTGCTTTGGAAAAGGAGAAGTTTTCAAACAACAACAAAACCTTTCTAAAAAAGTAATGGCCGTTACATTAGGAACAGGATTAGGAGCTTGTTTTATTGATAAAGGAACATCTATCAGCTCAGGAAATTCTGTTCCGACTGACGGAGAAATATACAACCTGCCTTATAGGGATGGAATTGCAGAAGATTATGTTTCAGTTAGAGGTCTTTTGTCGCATTATAAATCTTTGAGCAATAAAGATCTTAATAATGGATTAGAACTTTATAATCTAGCAAAAAACGGAGATAAGCAAGCAATCTTGGTATTTGAAAGAATGGGAGAGGATTTAGCCGAAGTTGTTATTCCGTGGATTAAAAAATTTGCAGCTGACCATATTATTATTGGCGGTAAAATTGCTAATGCAAGTGATTTGTTTCTGTTTTCATTTGATAAAGTAATTCAGGAATCTGATTTAAAAATCGAAATTTCCATTTCAAATGACAATGAAATCGCTGCCTTATTAGGAGCGGTCAGTTTTCTATGTGATTAAAAACAAAAAAGGATGAGGTTTAGTTCATCCTTTTTTGTTTTAAGAAGTAATTTCAAATCCTAGTTTGATATTATTAATGGGTAAATACAAGCCAAATAAAAACTATTGTCAGAATTGATATTCAAAGTCATTTAAGGCTTGATTCCACAAGATTTCTTGGATATCCCATGAGCCCCTGTTTGAGGGTGCTTCTAATTTTTGAGCAATTATTATTTTCTCACCGTCAGTGCGCACGTTAATCATACCGTAAACTGTTACTAAACGCTCTTTGTCTATTGGTATGGCTGAAGAAGTTTTGTTTTGAGTTCTTTGCAAAAATTCTGGTGTAGATCTGGAAAGCTCTGTTGAAAATATCAATGATCTTAAACCACGACTATACTTTCCAATGGTTCCAAGCGTATCGGGACGCGGATGGCAGTGCGGTTCTTCATCTCCACTAGAAATAATGGTGGCGATAGGGTTTAGCGCATCCATAAACTCACTAGTAAAGTCTGATGAACCATGATGGCAAGATTTGGCTATGTCAGTTTGAAAAACTGTCCTTGCTTGAAGTATTGCGGCACGAAGAGCATTTTCGGCATCCTGTCTTTGAGTTGCAGTGGCTGATTTAAGTGCAGCTCGAAGTGCTGGAATATCTGCTCCAGTATAATGTTTCATCAAATGATCTTCGGCGGGTTCATTTAAATCTCCTCCAAGGAGCAGTTTGACTTTGCCTATTTTAAGTTTTAGAATAATAGAATGACCATTTTTAGTTTTGCCTTTATTGTCTTTAAAAACCTGTAAAGCTCTTTTGCCTTGAATGTTTTCCGCAACAGGTCCTAAAATTTCCATAACTGTATTTTGACTGCCAAGAGCAGGTAGTCCAGCGCGCAGCCCGATTTTATCTGCCGTGGTTTTTAACAGCATTTTAATGTAATTCCCTTGTCCTGTGGGAGAGCTTACTCTGTTTTGAAAGTCTGAGTTATATTCACAAAGATCAGTAATGTAATCTTTACCTTGATGAGAGATTAATGTTCCGAGTGAAGATGGATCTTCTCCGCTTTTTTCGATCATGCAGTTATGATATACTTTTTTTATTGTAAAGGTTTTACGTCCTTCTTTTTCATGTGTGAAAATTTTGGTGAAACCAGCATAATGATCTTCATCTGAATGTGAAATAATGATATCCATGGGAGGTGGAAACTTGCCAGGTTTGTTAAGATTGAATCTCCATTTTAAAAAGCGGAACATATTATCAGAGGCACCTGCATCTATAATGTAATGCTGATCTTCGGGGGTAACTACGTGACAGCCGTCTCCTTGACCGACATCAACAAAATTAACCTCTAGTATTCTGTTGGGCTGTATTTCTTCAGGTCTGATCCAGCCGCTTTTATTTCTTCCTCTAACCTTCACATATTGTTTGTTATTATGTTCTTTGTAGACAGGAAGACCATCAGGTCCTGTTAGAAGACCGATCCAATCTCCAAATAATAAGTGTTTTACCCATTTAAATGTTGTTTTGCCTTTTTTGTCTGTAACATAGTCCATTATTTTTACAGAAGGGAACGTGGCAAATCCATATTTGTTATTGATAATTTTCTGATCCATTTTTTTGTGATATTGGTTAGAAATAGTGTTTTGTTTTTGAGTGCTAATATTTTTGTATTCTTAGTGTTTAAAATATTGATTTACACAAAGTTATTTAAAATGATTCTTGTGGCTTCAAGTATAACTACCTGATTAGCAGCTATGAAAATTAAAGATGCAGTTTTAAAGCCTTACTATATTTGAATCGTGATTCGATAATCTTTAATAGAGCAATAAAATAGCGCACAAAAAAAAATTGCGAAACTTTTTGAGAAATTTTGTAAATATTGGATATTCGTGTAAAAGACAATCCCCTTCAAATTATTTAATTTGAAGGGGATTGTTGTATTTCTCGATTTCTTGAAAATATTAAAAAAGAAAGCCTCTCACCAGATTTATGGGTTTTAAAGTTAGGAGAAAAAGGGACAAATTTTCCCCATCTCATTTATACTGTTTCTAATTTTTTATAATTTATTGCGCAACGATTCTGCCATTAACTTTAAAATGTGACGTTTTAATGTGTAATGTATTGCTTTTTAATTAGTTATAGTTCTTTTTTTTGATTAAAAAAAATGCGTTTTTAATTTATAATAGCACGAAAAATCACAAAAATAAAAATGGCAAATAGTGAAATAATTGCCATTTTTAACTCTTACCGAAATTATCTGGCAAGAGTAGCTTCAAACTCTACCTTTAAAGTTTCAAAAAGAGACTTGACTTCCAAAACAGTACTAGTTTGCTGTACCTGATTTTTGCTGAGCCACTGCTGTATAACATCGAAGTTCTCAAATAATTCAGAAGAATCAATGGTATAAATATTGAGACGAACGAGATTTCGAGCTTCATATCCACTTGATCGAATAACTTTTTCAAGATTTTCAATGGTGTGGATAATCTGCGTCCTCATATCAGAATTGCTCGATATTCCGTCTTCACTAATGGCACATTGGCCTGACACATATAAAGTGGCATCTGCATGTTTAACTTCAACTGCCTGCACATAATTTCTGGCATCCTGCCAGTTCCAAGGATTGATTACTTTCTTTTCCATTTCTATAAAAATATTATGAGACAAAGCTCAAGATATTTTTTCATTCACCCGTGTGACAAACCTCACAATTAATAAAATCAAGAGAACAGACGGCTTAAGGTTTCCCTGGACACACCAAGGTAAGAAGCAAGCAGTAATTTTGGAATTCGTTGTACCAAAGCTGGATTTCGGGCTATCAGCTGCTCATATCTTTCTTTTGCCCCCAAAGTTAAAAATGATAAAATCCGTTGCTGAGAACCGATATGACCGGCAATTGATTTACGAAGGAAAAAGCGTTCTATCTTTTGTAGATGATTACACAACATTTCAAAATTTTCTAGCGATAGACAAAGTAATTCAGTGTCTTCCAAACATTCTAAAGTAAATGAAGCATACCCCCTCGTATAAAAGGCCGAAACATCGGTTTCCCACCAATCTTCCATTGCAAATGAAACAATATGCTGTTTAATATTCTTGTCTGTATAATAGAACTTCATAAGACCGGACAAAACAAAGTATATATATTTTACGTCTTCACCCTCCTTAAAAATACATTCAGATTTTTTATATTTCTTGTGAATAAAACATTCTCTTACAAATGCAAATTCTTCGTCAGTAAGGGGAACGACTTTCTCTATATGTTCTTTTAGCAAATTATATTTATCTTCCATTGGATTCTAGGTACCAATTGTGGCTGTTTCGGTTTGTTTTTAATTTATTCCAATCCATATCAAATATACAGCTTTATAAAAATGCCGCGAGTATATTATACAAAGATCTTGGATATATAAAAATGGAAGATAGAAAATTCCTAAAGCTGTTGCCAGTGTAGATTTCCGGTAAACGCATGCTGGCGCCACACTCCTTAAAAAAAAATACTGAAATGAGCAAATTGTAAAAAATTAATTGAATTGAGCTCTATATTGTTGTGGGCTATGTTTGGTTTTTAATTTAAATAATCTGCTAAAGGATTGAGGCTGTTCAAAACCTAATTCAAATGCAATTTCAGAAATACTTAGAGCTGTAGCAGATAATTTATTTTTAGCACGGTAAATCATTTTATCATGAATAATTTGTTGGGTGTTTTGCCCTGTAAGTTTTCTTAATAGATCACTTAAATAACTTGCTGACATATGTAGCTGATCAGCTAAATAATTAACGGTTGGAACTCCAGCATGCAAGGCCTTATTACTATTAAAATAATCCTCCAACAACTGATCAATACGATCGGTAAGACTAGAATAGTTTTGTTTTCTCGTAAGAAACTGCCTATTATAAAAACGTTGTGCATAGTTTAGTAATAGTTCAATTTGAGATATGATCACATTATGGCTCATTTCGTCTATACGGTTTTCAAGCTCTTCTTCAATATTTCTGAATAGCGATAGAATGGTTTCTTTTTCTTTTGTCGAAAGGTGAAGCGCTTCATTGGCAGCATAAGAGAAAAAGGTATACTGATGGATCTTTTGTGCCAATGGGTATTGCAGTAAAAAATCAGGATCTATAAGCAGTGTGATCTGCGGGCTAAGTATTTTTTGTTGTGCAGTTTCCTCTTTATTATCTTCTATTGAAGATAGAATTTGCTGTGGAGCTACAAAAAACAAACCTCCCTCTTTAAAATCAAATTTAGTCTTGCCGTACATCAACTCTCCTCCGGTATTTGGTTTAAAAGCTATTTTATAATAATTCAACACGTGCGATTTTTTAGGCGCATGGCCTTTAAGCGGCTTGTCCACTCCGTTTAGCAAAACGATTAAAGGGTGCTTTGGGGGCGGAAAACCAGATGTCTCCATTACGTCAGCCAGCGTATTGAATCTTTTTATGGATTGATTCGATTTTTTTGAAACCATGTTATAAAAATTCTAGAATACAAGTTAAGCAATATTCGCTTTTTCCCTAGAAAAAAAGCGAATAAAAGTACGTCAAAAACATCATAGATGAGATTAGCCTTGAGCTGCTTCTGAAACAGTTTTCCAAGTTTCCCATTCCTGAAGACGTTCAGCATAGGTTTGTTGAATATATGGCAAATCATTTTTACCCAAAAGCAATCTCAATGGTGGATTTTCAGCATCTACAACTGCAAATATAGCCTCGGGAGTGGCAATAGGATTTCCTCGTTCCAGCTTTTGTAAATTTTCAATCAACCTGCTTTTTAAATCATCATAATCCGCTATTTTTTTGCTGGCTATTTTTAGCGATTCGGCACTGCCAAATTCAGTGCTGTATGCCCCAGGTTCAATCAGCGTTACTTTGATGCCAAATGTGGCAACTTCTTTCGATAAACTATCATAGATAGCTTCAAACGCAAATTTTGAAGAACAGTAATAACCAATAAGAGGATTGCTATAAATGCCAACGGCGCTGGATGTCCCCAAAATATGGCCATAACCTTGAGCCCGCAGTATAGGCAATGCCGCCTGAATTATATGGATAGCTCCCATAATATTGGTTTCGTACATGGCCTTTATCTCATCGGTGCTGCTCTCTTCGATGGTGCCCACCAGAGAATATCCTGCATTATTGAACACAATATCTAATCTTCCAAAATATCTATTGGCCTCACTGATGGCATTCTGCACTTGCGAGGCATTGGTTACATCCACTTCAAGAACCAAAACCTGATCGCCATACATTTCTTTTAATGTGGCAATGCTATTAATGTTGCGTGCCGTAGCTGCGACTTTGTCTCCGCGTTTCAGGGCGGCTTCTGTCCATATTTTTCCAAAACCTCTTGAAGATCCTGTAATGAACCAAACTTTTTCTTTCTGTTTATTTTCCATTTTTTAATTGTATAAATATAACGGCAAAGTTGGTTCCAAATAGAGATAATGGCGTTGCTTAAATGAGGATTGTCATAACCAAAACGAAAAATTGATAATTAGATTCGAAAATGGTAATGGTAAAAACAAGATTTGGAGGGTTTAACTGGCAGGGACATTGCTGTTTTGGCGAGAATATAATTATTTTGTTGAGATTTTGTTGTCTCAAGTTTCGGGATATCAGTAGGTTATTCGAAACTTGTTTGTAAAATAAACCAAATTCCTGCAGATTCGAACCAAAGTTCAGTATCGTTGGTTTTGTTCATTTTTCAATCGCGATTTTGTGCCGTGATTCTTCAACTAAAGTTCTGTGCGGTTTTGAAAATATTGAAAAGCGGAATAAAAGAAGAAACCCTGTAAATTTTCTAATTTGCAGGGTTTTTTGTGAATTTTAGCTTTTTTTGTAAACTTTGAAAAGTCTCTTTTTAAGCTCTCAGCGGAGAAAGAGGGATTCG
>NZ_AKZQ01000002.1:0-125020 GCF_000278705.1 Flavobacterium sp. F52
GCCATTTCTCCAGTATGTCGCTCTCATTACCTGATTGCGGGTGCAAATATAAGACGGTTTTTCGGTTATAAAAACTTTTTTCGGACTTTTTTTTGAAGTTTTTTAAGATAATTTTCAAGTGTCTAATTATCAGTATTTCCGAAAGTGATATTTTTAAAAAAATTAATCTAAATCGTCTAAAATTGGCGTTGGTTTTTTATGTTCGTCGACGGCAACAAACGAAAAAGTTCCTGAAACTACCGTTTCTCGAAGTTCAGTATACATTTGTTCCATAAAAATATCGACATGAATTTTACAGCTCGTTCTTCCAACGCTATCCACTTTTGCTACTAATTCGATTAAAGTTCCTGCGGGAATTGCTTTTTTGAAATCAATTTGGCCTGTAGAAATCGTAACTACTTTTTTACGGCTAAAACGTGTAGCGCAGATAAAAGCAACTTCATCCATTAAATGAAGAGCAGTTCCACCAAATAAAGTATCGTAATGATTGGTTGTGCTAGGAAAAACGGCTTTAAAAATACGAGTTTCTGATTTTTGAATTCTTTCTTCTACTGTTCCCATATTAGTAATTAACGTATTCTGTAATTTCAAGTCCGTATCCAATCATACCAACGCGTTTTGTTTGTTCTGTGTTCGAAACCAATCTGATTTTAGAAATATCTATATCATGAAGAATTTGAGCTCCGATACCGTAATCTTTACTGTCAATAATAACCTTAGGAGCTTTTAAAGTTCCGTTAGCTTGCAATGACTTTAGCTCAGAAATTCTGTTTAAAAGGTTAACAGCCGTCATGTCTTGATTGATAAAGATAACAGCGCCTTTTCCGTTTTCATTAATCACTTTAAACATATCATCTAACTGCTGTTCAGCATTATTAGTTAAAGTTCCTAATAAATCGTTATTCACTTGAGAAGAGTGTATTCTGGTCAAAATTGGTTCGCCAAGATTCCAAGTTCCTTTCGTTAAAGCGATATGAATTTGTTTGTTTGTTGTTTGTTCGTAAGCTCTTAAACGAAAAGTTCCAAAACGAGTTTCGATGTCGAAATCTTCTTTTTTAACGATTAAGCTATCGTGCTGCATTCTATAAGCAACCAAATCTTCAATAGAAACTAATTTCAAGTCGAATTTTTTAGCTACTTTAACTAATTCTGGCAGACGAGACATTGTTCCATCTTCGTTTAAAATTTCGCATATTACCCCTGCAGGTTTAAATCCAGCTAGACGCGCAAAATCGATTGCAGCTTCAGTATGGCCTGTTCTTCTCAAAACTCCGCCTTGTTTGGCAATTAAAGGGAAAATATGACCAGGACGAGCTAAATCATGAGGTTTTGTATTTGGATCAACTAATGACTGAACTGTTTTTGATCTATCAGCGGCAGAAATTCCAGTTGTAACGCCTTGTCCTTTCAAATCAACAGAAACCGTAAAAGCTGTTTCCATATGATCTGTATTGTTGGTTACCATTGCGCGAAGATCCAGTTCCTTGCATCGGCTTTCTGTAAGTGGTGTACAAATTAAACCGCGTCCATGGGTAGCCATAAAGTTGATCATTTCTGGAGTTACTTTTTCGGCAGCAGCCAAAAAATCACCTTCATTTTCACGATCTTCATCATCGACTACAATGATTACTTTACCTTGACGAATATCTTCTATAGCTTCTTCAATGGTATTCAGTTGTATTTTTGTTGTTGACATAATTATTTTTGCTTTTGAGCAGGTAAAAACCGCTCAGAGATTTTCTGAATTAGTTGTGAAATCGGAGTTGTAATCGCATCAAAATTAATTAAACCGTTGTCGTTTGTAGCACGATAGGTTAATAAAATTGCTAGAGGAGAGAGTATAAAAGACGACATCCACGATCCCATAAACGGAGTCATTCCGCCTTCTTGAGATAATCTTTTTCCGAATGTATTGATAAAATGGAAAGTAATAAAGATTAAAACTGCAAATACAATAGGAAGTCCAAGTCCTCCTTTTCTAATAATCGCACCAAGCGGAGCCCCAATAAAGAACATTAGGAAACAAGCAAAAGCAATAACAAATTTTTCGTATAACGCATTATAGTGTTTGTTGATCTCTCGCTCTTTGTCTTTTAAATCCTTCTGCGTAGTTTCGATAGAATAAATATTGCTGGTAATATTGCTTCCTGCCATTTTTAAAATATCTACTTTATCTTTATTAGAGTAAATAGACAAAACATCGTTTGGAATCGGTTTTTTCTTGATGTCTTTTTGAGAATTTTGAAGGAATTTTTTAATTCCAACTCGCTGATTGATATTTTCAGAAAAAGAAACAATTTCGTTGTCTAAATTTTTGCTCAACGAGTCCAAAGTGTAGCGTAGCTCATTAACATTTAGCATGGCATTTGTTCCTGCAATACTTTCTTTACTATCATCAACTTTGTTTAATTCAGATAAATCGATATTGATAATCTGTGTCTTAAATTTTCCTTTTATAAAAGGCATTTTAGCACGATCCTCATATTTTTTTGGAGTGACATCTTGGTAGTAGTAGCCGTCATTCAAAACTAGTTTTAATATGCTAGATTTCTCGTTACTGACTAATTCACCAGTTTTAGCTTTAATTACGGTTTTATTTTCACCCATATTATTCGCTTTCTCATGGATCGTCACACCAGTTAAATGATTGCCGTTTTCGCCAGATTTTTTGTTTACTTTAATATTGTAAGTGCCTACATCATTAAATTGACCCTCAGCAATAGCCATAGCTGGCTTGGCTTGAGCAATGTTTTTTCTAAAGTTGACAAACTTGTATTCGGCATACGGAATCACATTGTTGGCAAACCAAAAAGCAACAATACTTAAAACGAAAATAAAAATAATCAATACTCTCATTGCTCTTTGCAAGGAGATTCCCGAAGATTTCATGGCCGCGAATTCATAGTTCTCGGCTAGATTTCCGAAAGTCATGATGGATGCTAATAGAACCGAAAGCGGTAAAACCAACGGAATAATACGTGGCATAGAAAAAAGCAGGAATTTCACGACCAAAATTAAGTCGAGATCTTTTCCTGCTAGTTCTGATATAAATAGCCATACTGTTTGCAGTATGAATATGAAAAATAAGATTACAAATACCGTGGTAAATGTAAGTAAGAATGTTTTTAATAAGTATTTGTCTAGAATTTTCAACCTTCTGATTAATCTAATTTATTGATGTAGTATTTCGGGTATTTACTCGCTACAAAGGTAAATTGATTTTTTGATAATGGCTGATTGGTTTTAAAAGAATTAACGGTTAAAGTTGTTTTTGTTCCGTTTTTTCCAGTTTCAATCAAATTGTAAATATGTTTTGTCTGAACGTCAATACCTAACAAAATTTCTTTTCTTTGGTCTTTTCCGCTAGTTGGAACTAATTTGATATATTGAATTTTTCTTCCTTTTACATTCTGAACGATGTCCATGTTGTATTTGTAGCCAGAATTGAAGAAAGTAAGCATTTTTGAAGGAGTAATTGCATTATCATCTTTCTCGTTTACTTTAGAAATGGTAACTTCTTCGTCTTCAGGAACGATAGTGTATGTTTTTTGACCGTCAAAGATTTTAGTAACGCCCATGAAATTCAAAACATATTGATTTCCTTTCATAGTTACGTTTCCTTTACTGTCTTGATTGATATTTTCTTTGGCATTATTCAAAGAATATTTAAAATCGATAACAATATTGTCGTAGCTTTTTATTTTAGAAGTTACTTCGTTCAATAAATCTTTCGCTTTTTTATCTTGAGCCTGAATAGAAGTGAAGCTCAAAAGCAAAATAATTGCCATTTGAAAACACTTTTTAGTCATGTTTGTGATAGAATTGTTGTTGATTTCTTGAATTTTTGCTTTCATGATTGGATTAATTTTGTTCATTATTAAAAAATTGATCAAGAGCATTTAAATCTAAGATGTTCACACTACGTGCTTTACTGCCTTCAAATGGACCAACAATACCTGCTGCCTCAAGTTGATCGATCAATCGACCCGCTCTGTTGTATCCTAATTTTAATTTTCGTTGCAATAAAGAAGCAGAACCCTGCTGTGCATTGACAATAATCTCTGCCGCTTCTCTAAATAAAGTATCTCTTTCGGAAATATCTATATCAAGATTGATGCCACTTTCTTCTCCAACAAACTCTGGAAGCAAATAAGCTGTAGCGTATGCCTTTTGTCCTCCAATAAAATCTGTAATTTTTTCTACTTCAGGAGTGTCAATGAAAGCACATTGCACACGAATTACATCGTTTCCATTAGTGTATAATAAATCTCCGCGTCCAATCAGCTGATCGGCTCCCTGAGTATCCAAAATGGTTCTAGAGTCAATTTTCGAAGTTACTCTAAACGCAATTCTGGCAGGGAAATTGGCTTTAATTAAACCTGTAATAACGTTTACAGACGGTCTTTGTGTTGCGATAATCAAGTGAATACCAATAGCACGGGCTAATTGAGCCAAACGAGCAATCGGAACTTCGACTTCTTTTCCCGCGGTCATAATCAAATCGGCAAACTCATCGACAACCAAAACAATGTATGGCAAAAATCGATGTCCAGCTTCTGGATTTAATTTTCTAGACTTAAATTTTTCGTTGTATTCTTTAATATTACGAACCATCGCATCTTTTAGCAAAGAATAACGATTATCCATCTCCACGCAAAGCGAATTTAAAGTGTTCACAACTTTTGCATTATCAGTAATAATAGCATCTTCTGTGTCGGGAAGTTTGGCTAAATAATGTCTTTCAATTTTATTGAAAAGTGTAAGCTCAACTTTTTTCGGATCGACCAAAACAAATTTTACTTCTGCTGGATGCTTTTTGTATAAAAGTGAAGTTAAAACCGCATTTAGTCCGACAGATTTTCCTTGTCCAGTTGCTCCAGCCATCAGTAAGTGAGGCATTTTGGCAAGATCGACAACAAAAGTTTCGTTTGAAATGGTTTTTCCTAATGCAATTGGCAATTCCATTTCTGCTTCTTGGAACTTTGCTGCTCCAATAACACTTTTCATCGAAACCATGGTTGGGTTTTTGTTCGGAACCTCAATACCGATAGTACCTTTTCCTGGAATTGGTGCAATAATACGAATTCCTAGTGCTGATAATGATAAAGCAATATCATCTTCTAAACTCTTAATTTTAGAAATTCTGATTCCTGCTTCTGGCACAATTTCATATAAAGTAACCGATGGTCCAACGGTTGCTTTAATTTGTGCAATTTCAATTTTGTAGTTACGAAGCGTATCTACAATCCTGTTTTTATTTTCTTCTAATTCTTCCTGATTAATTGTAATTCCGCCAGTCGAATATTCTTTTAATAAATCGATGGTCGGGAATTTGTAATTTGATAAATCCAAAGTCGGATCAAATAAACCGAAATCGGCAACTAGACGAGAAGCTAAATTTTCTTCAATAATATCCTCTTCTTCTGCCTTCTCAATTACAAAAGCTTCATCAGGATTAACTAATGGCAGTTCTTGTTTTGGAGTAATTGGTTTTAAAGTTGGATTTAAATCAATTTCCGAAGGATGAGAGATTGTTGGTTTTAAAGCTTCTTTGTTAAGTTCAAATTGAGAATCGACAGTTTTGATGTGGATGTTGTCTAATTCAGGGTCGTTTTCTTCTTGTTTTTCTTCTACAATAGCAAATTCTTCCAGATTATAAGCACTTTCTGGCTGATTTACAGCTGGCTTTAAAGTGTCTAATTCCGATTTGAATTCTTTTTTAGTAGAGTCAAAATACGACTGAATTTTTTCTGGTGATAATTTGATTTTGAAAATCAGATAGACTATTAAACCAAAAAGCAGTGTAAGCAAAGTACCTGTTTTCCCGATATAATCTTGAAGGAATAAATTTAATTCATAACCAATTGTTCCTCCTAATTCTGGAGCAGAAGTAGCAAAGAAACCAAATAAGATGGAAACTACTATAATAGCAAAGATATCCCAGAACCAAGTGTTTTTAAGTTTTTGAGTCGAAAGTTCAAGCGCTAAAAACATTCCAGTAAGGAAAAATAAACGTACGAAAATAAAAGAGGCAAGTCCGAAGCCTCTGTAAATAATTAAATCGGCAAGATAAGCCCCGAATTTTCCGAGCCAGTTCTCTGCAACTTCAGTGCGGTCTCCAAGTTGGTCTACAACACTTTGGTCGTTTTGCCATTGTCCATTAACATAAAAAGAAATAAATGCAACTAATAGTGCAATAGAAAAAAGAACCAAAAGACATCCTAAAACAAATTTTTGTTGTTTAGATATTTTAAAAGATCTTTTATTTCCTTCTTGTTTGTCGTTTTTTTTATCTACAGTTTCTTTTTTATTTTTTGCCATTCTTGCGTTTTCCTTTGCCTAAATAAATTTTGGAATATAAATAATCAAGCCTATTGCAATTGCAGTCATTGCGGCAAAAAATACCGCTCCGGCAGCAATATCTTTAATAAATCCAATTCGTTTGCTGTAATCAGGATGAATAAAATCGGCAATTTTTTCAACTGCTGTATTTAATCCTTCGACAGCTAAAACTAAACCGATTGCCAAGGTTTGACAGAGCCATTCGGTTTGTGAAATATGAAAATAAAAGCCTAAAATAGTCACTATGATTCCCAATGAAAATTGAACCATAATGCTGTGTTCAGTCTTAATTAATTTTACAGCGCCGTTAAAAGCATAAGTCATGCTTTTTAAACGGCCTGTAACAAATGTATTATCTTTTTGAAACTCCATTTACAGGAAAATATTATAATGCTGCTAAAGCCGCTTCGTAATTTGGTTCGTCTGCAATCTCTGCTACTTGTTCTGTGTGAACGATTTTTCCGTTAGCATCAACAACAATGATCGCTCTTGAGTGTAGACCTGCTAATGGTCCGTCAACAATCTCTAATCCATTTGCTTTACCAAAAGCACCAGTTTGGAAATCTGATAAGTTTACCACATTTTCTAAGCCTTCAGCACCGCAGAAACGTTTTTGAGCAAAAGGTAAATCTCTAGAAATACATAAAACAGTAGTGTTTTCTAATCCGCTGGCGCTTTCGTTGAATTTTCTAACAGATGCTGCACAAGTTCCTGTATCAACACTTGGGAAAATATTTAAAACTAATTTTTTACCAGCGAAATTGCTTAATGAAGCAACTGATAAATCGTTTTGTACTAATTTGAAGTCAGCTAATTGCGATCCAACAGCTGGTAATTCGCCTGATGTATGAACTGGATTTCCTCCTAATGTGATAGATGCCATGATTTTTGTTTAAAATTAATGAGGCTCAAAAGTAAGGATTAATATTTGAATCTAAAAGTATTTGTTAAGGGTTTAAGGAGAGATTAAGGATGTATTTTGGATAGCCGCGAATTCATCAATTTATCTAATAATTTTAGATTTTAGAGGATAGATTTTAGATTTATTATGTCTGTAAGGTTGAGCAAAGTCAAAGTAAAGAAGTGTGTTTAAGTTGAGTATTGCAACTTTTAGTTGCCTCCAGCTTTAGCTGGAGGTTTTATAATTGACTGTAAAGGGCTTTAGCCAAATGCTTAAGTTTGGCTAAAGCCTTTTTAACGCATGTTTGCTTACCTCCAGCTAAAGCTGGAGGCAATTGATTTGTGTTTAATATCTAGATAAATCGAAACGTTTTTGAAACCTTTTATCCGCGAGAGGGATAGGAGCTGGCTACCGAAGTAGCGCGGATAGCCCGACAGCATCCCGATAAAAGGGCGTATATGCGCAAAGTGAGTTAGCCCTTTTATCGGGATGGTGGCTCGCCCAAATTATTTTAAATTTTAGAATGTAGATTTTTGATTTGCTTTACGTGGGCTTCGACTCCGCTCAGCCTGACAAAGATTGCCTGAAAACTGCGACTGAACACTGTAAACTAAAAAAAGCGTCTCTAAATTAGAAACGCTTTCTCAGCTTTGTTTTTTTATTTATTCTTGGGAAGGGGTCGATTTACTTATCGATTGAACCTAAAACACGTTTCATGAACGTATTCAAAGCTTCTTTTTTGTCTGTTCCTTGAGCAACCAATTTTTGTACTTCAAGGGCACCGTACATATTTGAAATCAATTCGCCGATTACATCTAATTCTTCGTCTTTTAGAGAAGGAATTTCGGTCATCGCTTCAAGAACTTCGATCGTTTCAATGATATAATCCTGATCGTTTTCTTCAATGAATTGTGTTAAATGCTTAATTACTGGTAATTTCATAGTTTAGACTTCTTAGATTTTTAGACATTCTTAGACTTCTTAGACCTTTTTTAGTTTGTAGACAACTTCTAAGAAGTCTAAAAATCTAAGTTAGTCTAACGATCTAAAATTAAACAATTGCGTTTACAAGATCGATTAAAACTTCTTGTTTGTTAGTTTGCGTTTCGCCCACTAATTGTCCGTTTACGAAAGTTGCAAATGTTGGCAAGTTGCTCACATTAGCTAATTTTCTTGATTCAGGAGAATTTTCTGCATCAACCAAAACAAAAGTGATAGCTTCATTTTCTGTGGCTAATTTTTTGAATTTTGGTTTCATAATACGGCAATTTCCACACCATGATGCTGAATATTGCACTACTACTTTTTCGTTTTTAGCAACTAAATCTGCTAACGTATCTTCGTTTAAGTCGATTAACATAAGTTTTATTTTTAAGACACTAAGTCGCTAAGGTGCTAAGGTTCTAAGTTTTTTTTAGTCCTTAGTCCATAAAATGACTTAACGTTAAAATTATTTTTTTGAGATCTAAAGCTATCAGGGTTCTAAGATTCCAAGTGTTAATCTTAGAACCTGATAACTGTATTGTAGAATTTTATTTAAGATTTAAAGTTCAGTAAAAAAACTTAGTGCCTCAGTACCTTAGAACCTCAGAACCTTAAAAAAATTAATTAGCGCTTAAGTATTCAGCAGTGCTTAATCTATCTGCAGTCATAGCTTCTTTACCAGCTTCCCAGTTTGCAGGACAAACTTCACCTTTAGTTTGGATGTGCGTGTAAGCGTCAACCATTCTTAAGTATTCGTTTACGTTACGTCCTAATGGCATATCGTTTACGCTTTCGTGGAAAATTTTTCCAGTTTCGTCAATTAGGTAAGTAGCTCTGTAAGTTACGTTTGAACCTTCGATGATAACTGAATCAGTATCTTCGCTGTAGCTTGTAGATTCGATATCAAGAATACCTAAAATGTTAGCTAAGTTACGGTTTGTATCAGCTAAGATTGGGTAAGTAACACCTTCGATTCCACCATTGTTTTTTGGAGTATTTAACCAAGCAAAGTGAACTTCGTTAGTATCGCAAGAAGCACCAATTACGATAGTATTTCTTTTTTCGAATTCTGGTAATGCAGCTTGAAAGGCGTGTAATTCAGTTGGACATACAAAAGTAAAATCTTTTGGGTACCAAAATAAAAGTACTTTTTTATTGTTGTTTACTGCTTCTTCAAAAATGTTGATTTTTAAATTGTCACCCATTTCTGAGATAGCATCTACTGCAATACTTGGGAATTTTTTTCCTACTAAAGACATAATATTCGTTTTACGTTAAAAATTTATTTGGTGCAAAAGTAGGGCATAAGTACAGGTTCTTACAATAAGATGTGATTATAAATATTTATAAGTTGATAAATTTTGACTATTTGATATTTTAACTTATTGAATATCAATATTTACTGGTAAAACGCCGTTGAAAATATTTTTTTCTAAAAATTGAACTCCCGCTGTTTTTTGAAATTCTTCAAAATCTTGATATGCCTGAATTAATCCTGAAGCTTTTTTCAGGTTAGGAATTAAAGGCAATGCGTATGGATTTCCAAAAACAAAAACGATGCATTTTTTGGTCTGTAATAATTCAGAAAGCAGTTCTAAAACTTCGTTGTCAATTTCGAAATTATTCAGTGGTTTTGCTTTTGGAACAAATAATGAAATGATAATCGTTTCAAAATTTTCTAGTTCTTTTTTGATAGATGAAATATTGGATACTTCTAGATTTTCAAAAGCGAATTCTGGAGAACCGAGTTTTGTATTTAAAGTTTTGAAGAATGTATTTTCAGTATTTTTATATAAACTCAGTTTGGCTAATTTGTTGTTTTTCTGAGCTTCAAAAGCCAATTCTGAACTTGCGTTGTCTATAATTTTAGTAATGGCATTTTGAGCAATTTCTAGGTTTATTTTTGATGTTTTTTCGAAATCTAATTCGCCCAAAGCAACAATATTTCCAGAAAGAACTCCAGCTTTTTCTTTGGCTTTCATAATTCTGTTGTAGCTTTCAAAAATACGGTCTGGCGAAGCATTTTTATAAATAGCTTCAATTCCTTCAGGAACATTTTCGGCGAAACATAAAATATCATTTCCAGCATTAAAAGCTTCCCATTCTAATTGACCTTTGGTTTTGTACAATTTAGAAACGCTGTGCATGTTTAAGGCATCAGAAATTACTAAACCATCATAACCTAATTTATCACGTAAGAGACCCTGAATGATTGCTTTTGACAAGGTTGCTGAGATATCTTTTCCGTCATTTAAACTCGGAACCGATAAATGTCCGATCATGATCGAATCAACATTATTTTCGATTCCTTTAATGAATGGATATAATTCGTTATCTAATAATTCTTCTAAAGTTTGTTTTAAAACAGGCAATCCTAAATGCGAATCGACATTAGTATTTCCGTGTCCAGGGAAGTGTTTTAGACAGCCTAAAACGCCAACTTCTGACATTCCTTTTAAATATTCGATAGCAAAATCTGCTACTTTTTGTTTGTTTTCACCAAAAGAACGGTATCCAATAACAGGATTATTTGGATTATTGTTGATGTCTGCCAAAGGCGATAAATTATACTGAATTCCGGCTGATTTTAAATCCAATCCAATTTGTTTTCCAGTTTCGTAAACTAAATTTGATTTGTTTTCTGGTAAAGCGCCAAGCGTAATTGCATACGGATATTGCGGTGTTTTTTCAATTCGCATGGCCAATCCCCATTCCGCATCAATACTGATTAAAAGTGGAGTAGAAGCGGCTTTTTGATAACGTACGATCAAAGCTTTGATTTTATCATAGCTGTCATCATTAAAAACTACTTTTTTCTTGCTTTCGTAATTGGTTGCAGCACTCGCACGGCTGTGAAAAAAAGTCAGTCCGCCAATATTATGTTCTTTTATAAGGCGTTCGGTTTCTTGAATATTTTCTTCAGTATCATTGATGAATACTGCTGGAAAGAAAAATTGTCCTATTTTTTGTCGTAATGCTTCGGCGGTAATTTTCATTATTATAAAGTCTTTTTCATGCAAACACTATTATCCATTTCTTCATAAGGAGGATAATTTGGAATGATGGTATAATTTAGTTTTTGATATAAGTTGATGGCTTCCGGTTGGTTTTTTCCAGTTTCTAAAATCGTATAAGTATAACCGACTTCTTTTGCCCATATTTCAAGTGTCGCTAAAATGGCAGAAGCGATTCCTTTTTTTCTATGATCTGGACGAACGTACATCCGTTTAATTTCTGTCGTATCTGGTTCTTTTTCGCGAAAAGCGCCGCAGCCAACAGGAATTCCATTTTCATAATAAACGATTGTATGTTTTATTTTGTCGGTTTTATTAAACTGATTATAAAACGCATGATCTTCGCCATCTCGAATCGCTAAATCTTGATCTAATAAAACAACCAGATTTATAAAATCGGTATCGTCTGAATTAGTGCGTTTTAAAGTAACCATGTCAAATAAATTTAAGTATCTTGTTTTTACCATTAAGGCATTAAGTTCATAAAGCTTGGCTTAAATTACTTAATGTCTTAATGGTAAAAATTATTTCAACTTTGCCTTCTTTTGTTTAGCCAATTGTTTTTTAGTTTCAAGCGCTTTTTCCAATCGGTTTTTAAAACGGAAAAGTTTTGGCAATCCTTCCAATCGGTCTTCAATTGTGATGATTTCGTAAACCACAATTGCTTTTTCTAAAACCCGGATTTCATTGTCCAGATCGTTTTCGTTTTTGTAGATTGTTGCTAATCGATCGTAAGGATGGTTTCCTTTAAAGCCTTCTGCAACATTTTCTTCATACAACTCAATCGCTTTTTCAAGATTTCCGTTTTTTTCGAACTCTGATCCTTTCAGATTTCGTTCGTTCTGCAAATTCTCATTGATTTCCATAGGTTAAAGTTTGATTTGGGATTAAACTTCTTCTGATTTCTTCCCAAAATCTTTTGGGAATATTAAAAAACGTGATAAAATAAGACCTGGAATTGTAGCTATTAAAACCCATACAAAGAAGTTTTGATAGCCTAAAAATTTCTGAATATAACCGCTTAACATTCCCGGAAGCATCATTCCTAATGCCATAAAACCAGTTGCAAGTGCATAATGTGCTGTTTTTGATTCTCCTTCTGCAACATGTATTAAATACATCATAAATCCTGTAAATCCAAAACCGTAACCAAATTGTTCAAGAACAACCGTTATGCAAGTATAAAGATTTAATGGAGAATTTATTTCGAAAAAATATAAATTTATATGAAGATGAAAAAGCTCTTGTGGCTGAAAATGAGCTAAACCAATAAAACCAAGTATAGGAAGGTGCATCGCCAAAAACATTGGAAGCATCCATTTCGTAAGACCGTGTTTAGAGATTGCAATACCTCCTAAAATTCCCCCAACGGTAAGAGCAAAAATTCCCAAAGTGCCATAAATAATTCCAACAGCTTCGGTGTCTAATCCCATTCCGCCCAATTCTCTTTTATCAAGCAAAAACGGACTTAACATTTTTAGCAATTGCGATTCTCCTAATCTGAAAACCAAGATAAAAGTCAGAATTAATCCGATTTGTTTTTTCTTAAAGAAACTGATAAATATAGTTCCGAAGTTTTGATGAGGAGTTTCTTTTTCGGTTTTAACGGCATTGATTTCGTTTTTTGGCGTAAAAATGAAATTGTAAGCGGTAATAAATGTCATCAATAAACCAACACAAATCATCGTATAAGACCAAGCTTTTGTATTGTCGCCATATTTATGTTCCAAATATCCTGCAAAAAGTACTACCAAACCATTTCCTGCGAGCATAGAAAGTCTGTAGAAAGTGCTTCTGATTCCGATAAAGAAAGATTGTTTGTCTTCTGGCAAAACCAATAAATAGAAACCGTCAGTCGCAATATCATTCGAAGCCGATGCAAAGGCAGCAACCCAAAATATGGCTAATGACATCATGAAGAAACCGTTTGTGGGAATCGTTAATCCGACCAATAAAAAGGCAATTGAAATTATTAACTGCATCCATAAAAACCATTTTCTCTTGGTTCCGATTAATTCAATAAGCGGGCTCCAAAGCGGTTTTACCACCCAAGGAAGATATAATAAACTGGTATAAACTCCGATGTCTTCATTTGAAATTCCTAAATTTTTGTACATAATTACCGAAACCGAAATAATTATGGCATACGGTAATCCAGATGCAAAATTAAGAAGCGGAATCCAGAACCAAGGTTTATTATCTGTTTTCATTAGGTTGATTTGGTGTATAGTTTTTAAATGGTTTTTTGAGGTCTATAGCTGTTGGTGTGCTTTCGTTGGCATAATAATCAATAAAAGTTACCGCACAGGCTTTGTAAAGATTTAGTTTGCCGGCGGCAATAGCAAAATTGATTTTGCCGTCAACTTCTTTTATGGTTACTTTTTCAATGATTTTTGTAGCATCGTTAATATCGATTTTCGAAACATGTTCGCCTCCATAAACCACCATATAGCGAACCTTTGTATTTAGCGGACTTTGGAATGTGAAATTATATTTAATGCTGTCTTTACTATATTCCAAAACCTTTGGAGTATCGATAATAACATGTTTTAAATTAGGAACCGCTGCAGGAAGTGCAGGATATTTGTATTGGTTTTCTTCTAAATGGCGAACTACATCAAAGTTTTTCCCCATAAACCATTTTGAACTGAAATAAGCACTTCCAGAAACATTTTTAAAGGTTCTTAAAAAATCAATCTGATTTGGAATTTCAGTCATGTAATTCCAGTTTTTATCACCGTCAGCTCTAATTTTATATGTAGCATGCCCGATGTAAATGGCTGTGTTATTAGCATTTTCCGACCACCATTTTACCAATTTAGAATAAGAAGCTCTAGTATTGTTCATGCTCCAATACAATTGCGGCAAGATATAATCGATCCATTTTTGATCCATCCAAAGCATCGGATCTGCATACAAATCATCATAATTTGATGTCGATGAAGTTTCAGAACCTCTTGGATCTTGATATTTGTTTCGCCAAACCCCAAATGGACTAATTCCGAATTGTACCCAAGGTTTGCTTTCTTTGATTGTATTGGAAATCGCATGCACAAAGTTGCTCACATTCGCACGACGCCAATCGGAGAGGCTTAAACCTGCTCCATATTTTTTGTAAGATGCAGAATCGTTAAAAACTTTTCCCGGAACAGCGTACGGATAAAAATAATCATCAAAATGAATCGCATCGATATCATATTTGTCAACAACTTCTTTTACGACTTTTGTTAAATGTGCCTGAACTTCTGGCAAAGCTGGATCATAATAATATTTTCCGCCATATTCAATCATCCATTCTGGATGTTTAAAAAGATCATGATTTGGACTCAAAAGATTTTTATTCAAATCGAAAGTGGCACGATACGGATTTAACCAAGCGTGAAATTCAAATCCGCGGTTGTGCGCCTGCTCAATCATCCAAGCCAGAGTATCGTAATACGGATTTGGTGCCAAACCTTCTTTTCCAGTCAAGAAGCGTGACCAAGGTGCAAATTCAGATGGATAAATAGCATCTCCCACACTTCGAACCTGAACAATAACAGCGTTATAATTTAGTTTTTTGTAGGCTTCTAAAATTTCAAGATAATCAGCTTTTTCTTTTTCTACGTTGTCTGTTGCTGTTTTTGGCCAATCGATATTTACAACTGTTGCAATCCAGACACCTCTAAATTCATTTTTTGGATGCATTGTTTTTTCCTGTGAAAAAGATTTCCATCCAAAGAAAAATAAAAATATAATAGAGTATAATAAGTGCTGATTTTTATGCATTTCAATCTTTTTAAACAAAAACCAAAAATAGGCTTAATTTTTTTTCTGCCACAAATTCACGAATTTTATTTTACGCAAAGTATTTAAAAAATAATTCGTGAATTCGTGGCTATTTTTTTTATTTTCAATCTGGGAAAGAAATTTTCCCCATTGTTGCTGACGGAATTCCTTTTTGTGAACCAAAATTATAATTGCCGCCAGCAACCGTTTCATTCGCCAAAACGGCAAATAAAACCGCTTCTTTGGCATCGCCTGAAATTCCGAGAACGTCGCTTTTTTCAAATTTACAAGATAATAATTCCTGCAACCACTTCACCATTAACGGATTTCGAGCGCCACCGCCAGACATATAAACTGTAAACTCTTCGATTGGAGTTTTAGTATTTTCTACAACAAACAAAACCGCTTCGGCAATCGTTTCTGCGCTCAGACGTGTTAAAGTGGCCAGCAAATCTGGTGCCGAAATATTCTGTAATCCTAATTTTACCAAAGCCGAATTCACAAAATCATGATTAAACAATTCCTGACCAATAGTTTTTGGAAAGCTTTTCTGGAAGAAAGCATCGCTTTTTAATTCGTTTAAAAGTTTCTGATTTACCGTTCCTTGTTTAGCAATTTCGGCATCTTTATCGAAGCTTTTTTCTGGAAAAAATTGTTTGGTGAAAATATCGATTAAAGTATTTGCTGTTCCGGTATCGGTTACAAAAACTTCCTCGGCATTTTGTGAAGCAGGCAAATAAGTGAAATTTGCGATGCCACCCATGTTGAGCATGATTCGGTTTTCGCCTTTTTTGCTGAATAACAAATAATCGCCATAAACCGCCAAAGGAGCGCCTTCGCCACCAGCGGCAACGTGTTTTTGTCTGAAGTCAGAAAGTGTAATAATTCCAGTTTTTACCGCAATATGATCGCCGTCTCCAATTTGTAAAGTCGCATTTGGAAATTTTTCCTGCTGATGTAAAAATTTTGGCGCGTGCAAAACCGTTTGTCCATGAGAAGCAATCAAATCAACTTCGGTTGCGGGAATATTCCATTTAGCAAGACAATCGTTTATCATTCCAGCGTGCAAATCTGCAATCCATTCGTTTAGTAAAACCAAATGCTGAAAGTCGATTGTTTTCTGCGCAAATACTTTTCTGATTTCGGTTTTAATATCGTCGTCGTAATCGATAGTTTCAAATTCTTGGATTTTGACAACCGTATTTCCGCCTTCGCCTGAAACTTCGCAAAGTGCCAAATCGAGTCCATCAAGTGAAGTTCCTGACATTAAACCTAATATTTTTCGAGTCTCTTTTTGAGCAATTTCGTAGAGGGCTTTTATATTTTTATTCATTTCAAGTAATCTTAAAAACGCAATTAAATTTGGAAACGCTAAAATGGGATTTATTTGGGGATAAATTTAGAAAAAAGAGATTTTATTGTTTCTAATTGGAAGAATTAACAGATAATCTGTTGGTATGAAATGTTTGATAGGTAATTTATGTATAGAAAAGACTTTGCGTGCACGAGCAAGATGCTCGCGGTAGTTAAATAAGTTAAAATCGGAAATGTTTTTTTGTAAATGGAGAATACGATTACAAAAATTACTCACTAGTAATTTAAAAACAATATTTTTGATGTTGCTAATACAAGTGATTGTACAAATTATCAATATAAAATTAGGATTATGGATGTTGAAATTATTCCAGGAAGTCTTTACGCTAAAATAAGCGATAAATTATTAAAAAAAATAGATACGTCAAAATTGCCTTTATTTGGAGAAAAAGAAATATATAAAAGAAGTGCAGATAGATATGGCAAAGTTAAAATTAAATTAGATGTCGAAAATGATTTAGATATAATAAAAGAAATAAATGAATATAATTATCATGACAATTTAAATAATTTAATGCGTAATCATTATACCTATAAATGGGAAGTTGATGAGGAAAAATTACCAAAAGAATATGAACAATATATTAAGCCCGAAATTTCGAATTTTATTAAGATTTTATCTGTTTTTAATAATGGTAATGCTAAAATTCTAAGATTTTCTATTGTGGATGGTGATTTTAAAGATTCGGAAAGACCTGCACATATGCTTGCTACAATATTTGCTTTAATTGACTTATTTGATCAAATGTAATTTTTTTAAATGAAGATTTAAAGATGTGAACTCGATAGTGCGGATTTGTAATCTCTGCCGGCAAAGATTGGACGCAATAATAAGCTGAAAAAGAGATATTTTGTAGGCATCTGCTAGCGCGAGCGTCTCGCTCGTGCCCACAAAGTTTATCGCTTACTAAAAGTAAACCCTCGATTTCAAAAACCGAGGGTTTACTCTTAAAATTCTACTCCAACTCCAAATAAGGATTTAAAGTTTCAGCTAATTCATTGAGCCAGTAAAAGCTGTCTCTTAATTTGATGATTTCGCTTTGAAATGTTTCATGTTCGCTCAAAACACATAAAGCGAGTGTAAAATTTACCTGCCTTAATGTTTTAGCCATTTCAACAGGATCAATTCTGTCGTTGAAAAAATTCAAAAGCTTGATTTCGGTTTGTTTTGAAATTGTGTTGGTACTCATAATCTTTGTGTTTAGGAAAAGAACCCGCACAGCTAAGGTGTCCTACGCCACAAAGTGCGTTGCAGTTGTTTCCAATACCGCCACCATACCGCACGGGCAAAAGTTTTTTTGATATCATATTTCTTTGTGTTTAGGATTGTAAAGATATCAAAAAAATATTTTTAAGTAAGAAAAAGATTATATTTTTAAAATGTTTTATTGCAGTAAATCATCTCTGCGCAGTAAATATAAAACGTTATTTTGAGAAAAGGTAAACTCAGTGAGATTTCCATACAGTTTGTCATTTCGAGGAACGAGAAATCTTCGCAAGTAACTTCGCAACAGTGCGTGCTCGGCATACGAAGATTTCTCCTCCGTCGAAATGACAAGATTGGGGAAATTTGTTATGTCAATTTTTTGTTTCCATAAGCCTTCGACTCCGCTCAGGGTGACAATTCAGTTTAAAAAAAACTTAGAACCTTAGCATCTCAGAACCTCAGAACCTTTATTTCAACACAAACTCATTTTCTTTCAGCTTCTTCAATACCGCAGCAATAATTTTAGAACGACATTCAGAATTTTGAATCGTTGATGCGGTTTTAACCCAATAACGAACATTCAGCTGAATAATACCGCCAGCAATGACATCGGTAATTACGGCGGCGTTTTCGTGGTCTTTTTCGGTTACCTCTTCGCTGTTGCCTAGAACTTCTTTTACGAGTTCGATAGCGCGTGTATAATTAGAACCATATTCAAGTCCGACTGTGAAAGTCTGGAGTAGAAAACCTTCGCTATTATAATTAATTAAAGTGTTTTTTATGAGAAGCGCGTTCGGAATATAAATGATCTTAGAATCGCTTTTTACTTCGGTATCACGCAGGTTGAGATTGATGACTTCGCCTTTTACGCCATTACTTTCGATAATATCACCAATAGAAAACGGACGTTTGAAAGCGAGAAGAATTCCGGCAAGGAAATTTTCGCCAATATCTTTCAGCGCAAAACCAATAACGAAAGCTGAGATTCCAGCGCCAGCAAGCATACTTTGTGCAACGCCTTCGAGACCAATGATTCGGAACATAAACAAGATTCCGATGATAATTAAAACCGATTTAATTAATCGGGCGATAAAAACTGCCAAAAGGCGATCGTGCATTTTGGCTTTGAGTCGGTTTCCAGCAAAAAGGCCAACACGGCTCGCAATAAACCATGAAATTAAAACGACGAGAATCGCCAGAATAAATTTTGGTGTAAGATCGACAATGCTGTAATAATAGTTTTCTAAATGTTTAAAGACGTCCTGAACGAAATTTTCCATGATAATAAATCCGTAAAATGTAAATTCCTAAAATTACGATTTCGATATTGGGAGCGTTTATAGAATTCGACTTTAATTTTATAAAAATGCGAGGCTGAGGTTTAGATAAATTCCCATTTTGTACATTTTAAACTGCTATATCTTTATATTTGTTGTCTCAATTTTTGAGGAATTATTTTAAAGAAAAAGCACCATTTAATATGTTGACCCAATCTCATTTAGAGCAATTAGCCAGCGAACTCGAAGGCACACTTTTATACGATGATCTTCATAAAACACTTTATTCGACAGATGCATCGGTGTATCGGATTCGGCCAAATGCGGTGGCTTTGCCTAAATCTACAGCAGATATCAGCAGGTTAATTCGCTTTGCGGCAGAACATAATATTTCGATTACGCCAAGAACTGCTGGAACTTCATTGGCAGGACAAGCTGTTGGCGACGGACTTGTGGTTGATGTTTCGAAACATTTTACCAAAATATTGGGTTATGATGCCAAGAAAAAAACAGTTACCGTTCAGCCAGGTGTTATTCGCGATGAATTGAATTTATATTTAAAACCTTACGGCGTTTTCTTTGCACCAATTACATCAACATCAAACCGCGCAATGATTGGCGGAATGGTGGGAAATAATTCATCTGGAACAACTTCGATTCGATACGGTGTGACGCGCGATAAAATTGCTGAGGTAAAAGCGATTTTGAGTGACGGAACGGAAGTTGCTTTTGGCGAATTGACTTCGGCGGAATTTATTGAGAAAACCAAAGGTGATTCTTTAGAAAATAAAATTTACAAAAGCGTTTACGACGAACTTTCGGTAAAAGAAAGTCAGGAAGAAATTATAAAAGAGTTTCCGAAACCGGAAATTCACAGGCGAAATACAGGTTATGCTGTTGATATTCTGCTAAAATCTGAATTATTTGGCGGAACTGAACCAACAATAAACTTAGGAAAATTACTTTGCGGAAGCGAAGGAACTTTGGCCTTTACAACCGAAGTAACTTTAAAAGTTGACGATTTACCGCCACCTCATAGTATTATGGTTGTGGCGCATTATCATACGATTCAGGAATCTTTGGAATCTGTTGTGGTGGCAATGAAGCATCATTTGTACACTTGCGAAATGATCGACGACACGATTTTGGATTGTACGAAAACCAATCGCGAACATATTAAAAACCGTTTCTTTTTGGTTGGAGAACCAAAAGCGATTATGCTGTTTGAAGTAGCATCTGATACATTGGAAGATGCCGAAAATCAGGCAAATGCTTTAATTGCCGATTTAGAAAAAAACAATTTTGGTTATGCGCTCGTAAAGATTTACGGTCCCGATATTGAAAAAGCAAACGAATTGCGAAAAGCGGGTCTCGGACTTTTAGGAAGTATTGTGGGCGACGACAAAGCAGCCGATTCTATTGAAGATACCGCGGTAGAATTAAGCGATTTACCAGCTTATATTGCAGAGTTTTCGGCGATGATGTTACGCCACGGACAGGAAGCGATTTATTATGCACATGCGGGTGCGGGAGAATTGCACTTGCGTCCTGTTTTGAATTTGAAGAAAACATCTGACTTAAAATTATTCAGAACCATTGCGACAGAAGTAGCGCATTTGGTTAAAAAATATAGAGGTTCGTTAAGCGGTGAACACGGTGACGGAATCGTACGCGGAGAGTTTATTCCGTTTATGATTGGCGATAAGAATTATGAATTGCTTAAAAGATTAAAACTGGCATTCGACCCGAATTCGGTTTTAAATATCGGGAAGATTGTCAACGCTTTGAAAATGGACGAAAATCATCGTGTAGTTTCGGGCAGGGTAGAACCAGATATTAAAACGTTTCAGGATTTCTCAGACAGTTTGGGAATTTTACGTGCAGCCGAAAAATGTAACGGCTCTGGCGATTGTAGAAAAATGCCATCGGCGGGTGGAGCGATGTGCCCGAGTTATCGTGCGACCAGAAATGAAAAAGAGACAACTCGTGCAAGAGCAAACGCTTTACGCGAATATTTGACGTACTCTGAAAAAGAAAACAAATTTGACCAAAAGGAATTATACGAAGTTTTTGAGTTGTGCGTGAGCTGTAAAGCTTGCGCGAGCGAATGTCCGAGTAATGTGGACGTTGCCACTCTAAAAGCAGAATTTTTATACCAATACCAAAAAGCAAACGGATTTTCGACCCGAAATAAAATTTTTGCCAACAATGCGAAGTTGAACAAAATGGGAAGCAAATTCCCATCGATTACGAATTTTATTTCGAATCAATCTTTGGTGAAAAAGACAATGGGAATTGCGCCAGAAAGACAAGTTCCGTTATTGGCGAAAAAGACTTTTAGAAAATGGTATCAAAACAATAAACCTACTTCAACAGATTTTCCAAACGGAAGATTGTATTTGTTTGTAGATGAATTTACCAATTATTACGACGTAAATATTGGAATTGATGCTTTTGAATTGTTGACTAAATTGGGTTATCAGGTTTTGGTTGTCGATCACGAAGAAAGCGGAAGAACCTATCTTTCAAAAGGATTTTTGGAGGAAGCGAAGAAAATTGCCAATCATAACATAAATATTTTTAAAGATTTGGTTTTAGGAAATGCGCCTTTAATCGGAATTGAACCTTCTGCGATTTTGACTTTTAGAGACGAATATCTTCGTTTAGCCGATGATAAAGAAGCTGCAGAAAAGTTGTCTAGAAATGCATTTACAATCGAGGAATTCTTCAAAAAAGAAATCATAGACGGAAAGATAACTTCAGATTCTTTTTCTGAAGAAGCTAAAGAAATTAAAATCCACGGACATTGCCATCAGAAATCTTTAAGTTCTGTTGAAGCTACTTTCGCCATGCTAAATCTTCCTAAAAATAACACGGTTACGATTTACAATTCTGGCTGTTGCGGAATGGCAGGTTCTTTTGGTTATGAAAAAGAGCATTATCAGGTGAGCATGCAAATGGGAGAAGATACTTTATTTCCAAAAGTGCGTAATACAGCGGAAAATGTAAAAATTGCTGCTGCCGGAACAAGTTGCCGTCATCAAATTTATGATGGAACAAAGCGTGAAGCGCAGCATCCGGTTAGTATTTTGAGAAATTGCTTGAAATAATTTAATGGCAATCCCGATAGCTATCGGGAGTAAGGAACTACGCGAAAAGGGCGCAAAGATTTTTTTCTCGCAGATTTGGCAGATTGAGCAGATTTATTTTTGTATGATAAAAAATCCGCGGAATCTGCCAAATCTGCGAGAGAAATATAACTATTTCAAACTTATTTTTTTACCAGTTTCAGCGGCTTTATAAATAGCATTGATAATTCTAACGTCTTTAATTCCTTCTTCGCCTGTAATATGAGTTGGGAGTTTTTTATTGGCTAAAATCACTTTACAAATCTCATCCATTTGGGTTTGCTGTTGATTTATAACAGGAAAATTAAATGGTTTTCCATCAGATCTTTTGCCTACAAAAGGTCCGTAGCTTACTGCGGGACTCATTTCGAAGAAACCTTCATCAGCAGCGGCATAAAATCGGTCAATGCCAAAACCATAAGAACTGCTGCAATTTGCAACGGCTCCGCTAGGAAATTCCATTTGCCATGTTATGTTTTCCTCAACTTGTGCAAATCTGTTTTTGTTGTTTATATGTCCAAATTGTGCCGTAACCGCGATTGGTTCTTCACCTAAAACATAACGCGAAACTTGGATACAATACACTCCCAAATTGATTAAGGCACCACCGCCTGCCCATTTTTTAGTCAATCGCCATTCGTTACGGGCATTTAGATCGACAGGTTTGTTGATATCACGAACATCATACGTACTGTAACCAAGACCTGTTTCGATGTAGCGGACTTGTCCCAAAACTTTTTCTTGTCCCAATCGCTTTACTTCTAAATGATTCGGTTCATAATGCAAACGATATCCCATCGCCAGTTGCACATTATTATCATTACAGGCTTTGATCATTTCTTCGCAATCCTCAATCGTAATGGCCATTGGTTTTTCGACAATAACATGTTTTCCTGCTTTTGCGGCACGTACAGTAAATTCTTTATGCAATGCATTTGGAGTGACGACGTATACTAAATCAATGTCTTTATTTTTTACGATTGAATCAAAATTTTCGTAATTGTAGATATTTTTTTCAGGAATATTATACTTCTTTTTCCATGTTTCAGCTTTTGATGGTGTTCCGGTAACTATTCCAGCAAGCTGGCAATATTCAGAGACCTGAAGTCCTTCAGCTAGCAATGAAGCATAGTTTCCTAAACCGCACAAAGCAATATTTAATTTTTTTCCAGTATAAGGCTGATGTGTTTTTTCTGTTTCGGTTAGAAAAGAAGGAAGCGTAATCATTACAGCCGAAGCTCCAACACCAAGTCCTAATTTATTTACAAAAGAACGTCTTGTTATTTTTTCCATAAAATGATTCTTTAAAAATTAAATACTATTTAATTAGTAAGCCGATTTGAGGAAATGTTACATTTGTGATTGAAATAGATTTAACCGCAAAGAGCGCAATCCAGATAGCTATCGGGAGCGTGAGAAAATTTATAGACAAAGATTTGAAAAAATAATTCGTGAATTCGTGGCAGAAAAAACACCTGTAAAAACAAAATCGTTTTATATATTTGAAATCAGGATAATTTTTGCATTATTTGCAAAATAAAACAAAAAGCACTGAATTAAATTAATTTATAACAGCAAAACATTATATGGCATTTTCAAGTTTATTCCGAAAGAAAACAGTACAGGATATTCTGAAGCAGGTTGCACAGAACGAAACAGACGGTCATAATGCCTTAGGAAAACATTTGACAACTAAGGATTTAACGGCTTTTGGAATCGCAGCTATTGTTGGAGCGGGAATTTTCAGTACCATTGGAAAAGCCAGTGCAGACGGTGGGCCAGCCGTAATTTTCTTATTCTTATTTACTGCTTTGGCATGTAGTTTTGCCGCTTTTGCTTACGCAGAATTTGCTTCGATGGTTCCAGTTTCTGGAAGTGCATACACTTACTCGTATGTAGCTTTTGGAGAATTAATTGCCTGGATTATCGGTTGGGCTTTAATCATGGAATATGCCGTTGGAAATATAACCGTTGCCATATCGTGGAGCGATTATTTTACAGGACTGCTCCAGAGTGGAGGAATTCATTTACCGCAATGGATCCAAATGGATTACCTAACTGCATCAAACGGTTTTAAGGATGCCGAAGCTTTAATGCGAGGCGGAAAATCATTCGAAAATTTAAGTGTTGCGTTACAACAGGCACACACAGCTTGGACCACAGCACCAACAATAGGATCTTTCCATTTTGTAACCGATATACCAGCTTTATTTATCATTATTTTGATTACAGCTTTGGTTTATAGAGGAATGAAAGAATCTCGTAATGCAAGCAACTTAATGGTTGTGGTAAAACTTTGCGTGGTGCTTTTAGTTATCGCAGTTGGAATATTTTATGTAGATACGGCAAACTGGAGTCCGTTTGCGCCAAATGGAGTTAGCGGCGTTTTAAAAGGAGTTTCAGCAGTATTCTTCGCTTACATTGGTTTTGATGCTATTTCGACAACAGCAGAAGAATGTAAAAATCCGCAACGAGATTTACCGCGAGGTATGATGTGGGCGATTATTATTTGTACACTTTTATATATTGCCATTGCTTTGGTTTTAACTGGAATGGTAAAATACCATGAATTAAACGTTGGAGATCCTTTGGCATTTGTATTCGATAAATTAGACTTAAAATGGATGTCTGGAATTATTGCCGTTAGTGCAGTAGTGGCTATGGCGAGCGTTTTATTGGTTTTTCAGATGGGACAGCCTCGTATCTGGATGAGTATGAGCCGTGATGGTTTATTGCCAAAGAAATTCTCAACCGTTCATCCAAAATTCAAAACGCCTTCGTTTGCTACAATCGTAACAGGATTTGTTGTGGCGATTCCAGCATTATTCTTAAACCTTACCATGGTAACCGATTTATGTAGTATCGGGACTTTGTTTGCCTTTGTGTTGGTTTGTGCAGGAGTTTTAGTATTGCAGAACAAACCTGAAATTCCAAGAGGAAAATTCAAAACGCCTTATATCAATTCAAAATATATTTTGCCAGTTTTAATGATTGCTGGATTGTATTATGCTTTTGCATTCAATAATAAAGCTACTATGGCGTTTATCAATAACGATCCGCAGATTTATGATGCGACTTCGATTGTCACTTCTTTAGATAAATCAGAATCGGAACAAGTTTTCAAATATCTAGAAAGTATCGAAGTCAACAATAAAACTGCCGAAACTTCAGATTTAGAACATTTATTAGGACAATATCAGGATGATGAAACCAAATATGCTGAGGTTGTAAAAGGTCTTCCAATTGCTGATTCTGCAAAATACGAATCAGGTTTTGGGTTATTTAAACACAAAATTCCAATGTGGATATTCTTATTCGTTTTGGTTGGATTAGCGGTTTGGGCTTTCAGAAAAAATCTTTCTTTAATTCCTCTTTTAGGATTAATCTGCTGTTTGTATATGATGGCCGAATTAAGCGTTTGGAACTGGATTTATTTTACAATCTGGTTAATCATTGGATTGCTGATTTACTTTACTTACAGTAGAAAAAATAGTAAACTGAACTTCGTAAGTTAAGAGTTATAGATTATAAGTAAGCCGTTCTGAATAATTTAAGAACGGCTTTTTTTATGGAAAAATTATTTGCACGCAGATTTTAAATGATTGTAACAGATTTAGTTTTGGATTTTTATATAAAAAATCGGTTAAAATCTGCCTTAATCTCTTTAAATCTGCGTGAAATAACTTTTAAAGTTTAACTCATTCGCAATGAGAACGTTTTAAAACATTCTAATTTTTATACAAATATTCTTAAATTTTAAAAGGACTTTTCCTTAAGTTTGTTTCTCGCAAAATTTAAATTATTTTTTTAGTACATGAGTTTTCTCGATAAAATATTGGGCAAAAAAGGAGCTCCAATACAATCTTATAATGATTTCTGGAATTGGTTTTCGGCAAATGAAAAAGCGTTTTTTAAAACGGTTCAAAGCGGAGAAAATATACATCAAGGTTTTTTTGATAAACTAGCTCCAAAGCTGGATGAAATACACGAAGGAATTTATTTCCTTACCGGAATGTTTGACGATCAGACCGCCGAATTGGTTTTGACGCCAGACGGAGCAATTAGAAACATTTACGTGATTGAAGAATTAGTTGCTAGCGCTCCTAAAATTGACGGCTGGAAGTTTACAGCTCTAAAACCGGCTTCAGATGTCAATAATATAGGCATTACTTATCAGGATTTTGAATTCAGGAAAGAAAACCTAAAATTTTATCCTCGTGTTCACGAAGATTATCCAGACGAAATAGATTTGGTAATTGTTTATGATCATTTTGTTGAAGAGAAAAAATCTAATATATCCAATGGAGTTTATATTTTTCTTGATAATTATTTGGGCGAACTGCATTCTGTTACCTTAATTGATAATTTAGTTGTTGCAGGACCAGAACAAACTTCTGAGGAGCTAATACCGATCGAGAAATTAAAAGATTATTTAATTTGGAGAGAAAAAGAATTTGTGGAGAAATACGAAGGAACCCGACATAATACGGAGAATGATAGTTATGCTAATTTTGAAGGTAAAAAGCAAGATGGTTCAATCGTTTTGGCCTTGATTAATACCACAATTATTGAATGGGATAAAAAAGCATCTCATCCTTGGGTTTTTATAATCGGAATTCCTTTTGATGATTGCGATAATGGCGGATTACCTGATGAAAAAACATATAAGCTGTTAGAGGAAATCGAAGAAGAAATTATTTATAGTTTACCAGATTCCGAAGGCTATTTAAATGTGGGAAGAGAAACCGCAAACAATAAAAGGGAAATCTTTTTTACTTGCAAAGACTTTAGAAAACCATCAAAAATTGCTGATGAATTAATTAAAAAATACAGCGGTGTTTTTGAAATAAGCTACGAAATCTACAAGGATAAATACTGGCAATCGTTTAGACATTTTGAGCCAAGATAAATTGCAAAAAGCCGTTCTAAGATTTTAGAACGGCTTTTTCATTTCCAAAAAAAATCCGCTTAGAGAAAAGCTCTCCAGCGGATTCAAAACAATCTAAAAAAAAAATGTGCAAATTTATTTATAGAGTGATGTTTCTTATTTATAGGGAAGAAAAAAAACTTAGTCCCGATAGCTATCGGGATAGCAACTCAGAACCTTAGAATCTTTTTTTAAAACTCCAAGTTCAACCATACAAGCTTTCATCATTTCGTAAGTGCGCTGAATATCATTATCCAATCCGATAGAAAAACGAATTAAACCATCTGTCAATCCCATTTCTTTCTGTTCTTCTAACGGAATTTCGCTGGAAGTTGAAGTTCCCGGCGCGCTGAATAACGTTTTGTAAAAGCCTAAACTTACTGCGAGATATCCTAAATTTCTTTCTTGCATTAATTCCATTAGTTCATTGGCTTTTTCCAAAGAACCAACATCAATGGTTAGCATTCCGCCAAAACCATATTCTGGATTAATCATGGTTTTATACAATTCGTGACTCGGATGACTTTTTAATCCTGGATAAACCGTTTTTAAACCGTCTTTTTCAAACATATCAGCCAAATAATGCGCATTGTGGCTGTGCTGTTTGATTCGGATGTGAAGTGTTCTAAGGTTTTTCATCACACTTGCAGAACGCAAACTATCCATTGTTGGCCCTAAAAGCATGCTCGCGCCAGAATTTACATTTTTCAACGAATTGATAAATTCTTTAGAAGCACAAGTGACACCACCAACCGTATCGCTGCTTCCGTTAATGTATTTTGTCAAACTATGAATTACGATATCAGCACCTAATTTTGCAGGAGAAACTGATAATGGCGAAAATGTATTGTCAACAACCAATTTCAAATTATGTCTTTTAGCAATTTTAGCCAAGCCACGAATATCAGCTACTTCTAAAAGCGGATTACTAACCGTTTCGCAATACAAAACTTTAGTTTTAGGAGTAATCGCCGCTTCGACAACATCCAATTTTGTGATGTCAACAAAGCTCGTTTCAATTCCGAATCTTGGCGTAAAGTTTTTCAAGAAAGCATAAGTTCCGCCATAAATTGTTCGGCTTGAAACGATATGATCGCGCGCACCGCAAAGCTGTAGTAGAGTAGGCGTAATAGCTCCCATTCCTGAAGCAGAAACATTTGCTGTTTCGGTTTCTTCCATCGCTGCCAATGCCTGATCTAAGTATAAATTACTAGGAGATGAATGACGCGAATATAAATAACAGCCTTCCATATTGCCTTCAAAAGTATCAAACATGGTTTTAGCCGAAAGAAAAGTATAAGTCGATGAATCAGAAATCGACGGATTCACACCGCCAAATTCGCCAAAATATTGCAAATCCTGAATTTTATCTGCTGGGTTGAAGTTTTTCATTTTTATGTCATTGCGAGGGACGAAGCGATCTCATCCTCAAGATTAATTATTTAAAATTTTATTCAAAGGAAAAAGGAATTAGATAATTAATCAATAATGCGTCAATTAATTAGATTTTAAAACTATAAAAAGGTATTAATTGTTATTTTTAATCTAATTTTGAAGTAAAAAAACAATGTAATATAGATTTTCTTTCGAATGCAAAGAACTATCAACCATCAACCATCAACCAAAAACCATCAACCAAAATGACTTTAGACGCTATAGATAAAAAACTTCTGGTTTTACTTCAAACCGATAGCAAAAAAACAACCAAAGAATTATCATTAAAACTTGATCTTTCGGTTACAGCGGTATATGAACGAATTAAAAAGTTAGAACGCGAAGGCATAATAAAAAACTATGTGGCATTAGTCGATAAATCCAAAATTGAAAAAGGATTTGTGGTTTTTTGCCATTTAAAACTCATTCAACACACAAAAGAATTTCTAACCAAATTCGAAAGCGAAGTCATTAAACTCAATGAAGTTCTAGAATGCCATCACGTAAGCGGCGATTATGATTATATTCTAAAAGTTCTGGTAAAAGATATGGAAGCGTATCGAGAGTTTTTAGTAACCAAACTTACTTCACTTCAACATATCGGAAGTACGCAAAGTATGTTTATGATTAGCGAAGTGAAGAATTCTACGGTGATTTCGTTCTGAGATTCTAAGGTTTTTTATCTCGCAAAGGCGCTAAGTCTCAAAGATTATTATTTAATATTAGACCTTGGATCTCCAGCTAAAGCAGGAGGCAATTCAAAATACTTTGCGACTCTGCGTCTTTGCGAGATAAAAAAAAAAGAATACTTTGCGAACCTTTGCGTAATTCTTAGCGCTCTTTGCGGTAAAACTTCGATCCAAAATTTCACACAAAAAACATTGAAAATTAAACCTCAAACAGAACTTTATTGCTTAATTTTGTAACCGCTAAAATAAAAACAAAATACTATGAGTTCATTTGACGTAGTCATTATAGGTTCAGGTCCTGGAGGATATGTATCAGCAATTCGTTGCGCGCAATTAGGTTTTAAAACTGCAATTGTAGAAAAATATAATTCATTAGGCGGAACTTGCCTTAACGTAGGTTGTATTCCTTCAAAAGCATTGTTATCTTCTTCTCACCATTATTCAGAAATCGCTCATTTTGCAGATCACGGAATCGAAGTTTCTGGCGATGTAAAAATCAATTTAGAGAAAATGATCGCGCGCAAACAAGCTGTTGTAGATCAAACTGTGGGTGGAATCAACTACCTAATGGATAAAAATAAAATTACTGTTTTCAATGGTTTAGGTTCTTTCGTAGATGCAACTCACATTGCTATTGCAAAAGCTGACGGAACATCTGAAACTATCGAAGCAAAATATACTGTAATTGCTACAGGATCAAAACCATCTTCTTTGCCATTCATCAAAATTGATAAAGAAAGAATTATTACTTCTACTGAAGCTTTGGCTTTAAAAGAAGTTCCAAAACACTTAGTTATCATCGGTGGTGGAGTTATCGGAATCGAGCTTGGACAAGTTTACCTTCGTTTAGGAGCGCAGGTTTCTGTAGTGGAATTCATGGACAGAATTATTCCTGGAATGGACGGAGCTCTTTCTAAAGAATTGACAAAAGTGTTGAAAAAACAAGGAATGAAATTCTACGTTTCTCACAAAGTAAAATCAGTTGAAAGAAATGGCGATGCTGTTGTAGTTCAGGCTGAAAACACAAAAGGAGAAACAATCACTCTTGAAGGAGATTACTCGTTAGTTTCAGTTGGTCGTCGTCCTTACACAGACGGATTAAACGCTGACAAAGCTGGAGTGAAAATTTCAGATAGAGGTCAAGTTGAAGTAAACGATCATTTGCAAACTAATGTTCCAAATATCTATGCAATTGGTGACGTTGTTCGTGGGGCAATGTTAGCGCACAAAGCAGAGGAAGAAGGAGTTATGGTTGCTGAAATCTTAGCAGGTCAAAAACCGCATATTGATTATAATTTAATTCCTGGTGTAGTTTACACTTGGCCAGAGGTTGCTGCAGTTGGACAAACTGAGGAGCAATTGAAAGCAGCTGGAGTAAAATACAAATCTGGAAGTTTCCCATTCAAAGCTTTAGGACGTGCAAGAGCAAGTGCTGACTTAGATGGATTTGTAAAAATCTTAGCTGATGAGAAAACAGATGAGGTTTTAGGAGTTCACATGATTGGTGCCCGTACAGCAGATTTAATTGCTGAAGCGGTTACTGCAATGGAATTCAAAGCATCTGCTGAAGATATTTCAAGAATGAGCCATGCGCACCCAACTTTCGCGGAAGCGGTAAAAGAAGCAGCATTGGCAGCTACTGAAAATAGAGCTTTACACGTATAATTTTTAAGTTAAATCATATTTACAAACCGTCTCGTTAAAAAATGAGACGGTTTTTTTGTGCTCCATATAATATAATAATCAAAAATAATTTTGTAAATTAGATGTATATTTCAGGTGCTATCTTTATGACAACTAAAAAGATAGTGTTATGAAAAACAGATATATAATTCCAATTTTGATTGGAGCAGGAATCGGATTCGCATTATATTCTTGCGGAGGCGGAATTCCAAAAAACGCAAAAGCTGTTACAAACTTTGACAGTGCAAAATATCTCGGAAAGTGGTACGAAATTGCTAGATTGGATTATAAATGGGAAAGAGATCTGGACAATGTGACTGCCGAGTATTCTTTAAATGAAGATAAAACAATAAAAGTCGATAATAAGGGCTATAATGTCAAAAAAGACAAGTGGGAACAAAGTGTCGGGAAAGCTAGATTTGTCAAAAAAGACAATATTGGTATGCTGAAAGTCTCATTTTTTGGTCCTTTTTATTCTGGTTACAATGTCGTAGCAATCGACCCTGATTATAAATACGCACTTGTAGCTGGAGAAAGTTTAAAATATATGTGGATACTTTCTAGAGAAAAAACAATTCCAGAAAGTATAAAAGCAGATTTTCTTATCAAAGCTCAGGAAATTGGGTATAATGTTACCGATTTGGTGTGGGTAAAACACGATAAGGCAAATTAAAAATAAAAGTCCGCCAGTATAATGCTGACGGACTTTTTTATTTCGATTTGAAAAATACTTATGCAGTAAAAACACTTTTGTAATTATCCCAGTATCTGTAAATCAAGAAAAGGTTTCCTAGAAAAAGAAGAACTGCGATAGGCAGACCGTCTGGAGTGAGGAAATAATTGATAAACAAAATATTTACCGTAATGGGTAAGATCAAGATGTTTGCTAGAGTTACGTAACGCCCAGTCACAAATGCAATTCCACACAATAACTCGATAGATTTTGCCATTGGCATTAAATACGTGGAAGCCATTAAACCTACGTTAAAAGCCTTAAAGTTTCCCGTAGTTTCTGGTTCGGGCATGAGATGGAAAAAATAACTGATAGAGGCAAACAGTAGCAAAAGGCCAATTAAAACGCGGACAATAATTGTGGCAATTTTCATAATACTTAGGATTTTTTAAGGTTAAAAAACATAATTAAGTTATTGGAAAAGAAACAATCTATAAGCTTAAATTAGAATCGCAAATTGTTTTTTTGAGGTTCTTTTTTAAGGATCTTATAATTAAATTAATGCTCTTTTGGGATTAATCTAATTGTATATCAAATATAACGAATTTTTTCTTATAAAATGAATGTCTTTTTAACAGTTTTGTAATGTAATTCAAAACATTTGATTATTTTTTTGTTTTCCTCTAATGAAATAATTTTGTCGTAATTTTGACCTTTAAAATTACCATTTTTGAGAGTTTCCATCCGTAAAAATATTGCCAATCCAAAACTGTTTAAGGAGCAGATTTTAAGTTGGGCGCAACAATTTCGCGAAGTTGTTTTTTTAGACAGTAATTCTTATCCGCAGCAATATTCTAGTTTTGACTGCATGTTGGCAGTTGACGCTTTTACGTCTTTAAAAACTGATTATTACAACGCTTTTGAAGATTTAAAACAATATCAGCAAAACACAAAAGACTGGCTTTTTGGATATCTTTCTTATGATTTGAAGAATGATATCGAAAATCTTCAATCTAATAATTTTGATGGTTTGAATTTTCCCGATTTGTTTTTCTTTCAGCCTAAAAAAGTTTTTATCCTTAAAGGGAATGAACTTGAAATTCAGTATTTAATGCTTTGTGATGATGAGGTTGAAGAAGATTTTGGTGAAATAATCCAAAGCCCAAATTCCAAATTCCAAAGTTTGGAATCTTTAGAAATTAAGCAACGCATTTCTAAAGATTTATACATTCAGAAAGTAAATAAAATGCTCGAACATATTCATATTGGTGATATGTACGAAGCGAATTTCTGTATGGAATTTTATGCGGAAAATGCGATAATAAATCCGTTAGAAAAGTTTCAAAAACTGAACGAAATATCACAAGCGCCTTTTTCTGTTTTCTTTAAAAATTACAAGCATTATTTGCTTTCAGCTTCGCCAGAACGTTATTTAAAAAAAGTAGGTGATAAGATTATTTCACAGCCAATCAAAGGAACTTCTAAGCGTTTTTCAGATCCAATTGAAGATGAAAAATCAAAAAATATCTTAGCCTCTGATACCAAAGAACGTGCTGAAAATATCATGATAACCGATTTGGTTCGAAATGATTTATCGCATACGGCACAAAAAGGTTCTGTGGAGGTTGAAGAACTTTGCGGAATTTATTCGTTTTTGCAGGTACATCAGATGATTTCTACGATAACTTCAAAATTAGATCCTAAATATTCAGCAGTAGATGTTTTGAAGACAACTTTCCCAATGGGAAGCATGACTGGAGCGCCAAAGATTTCGGTTATGGAAATTGTTGAAAATCTAGAAGAAACCAAAAGAGGGTTATACAGCGGTGCAGTTGGTTATTTTACGCCAGAAGGTGATTTTGATTTTAATGTCGTAATCCGAAGTATTTTATACAATCAGGAAAATAAATATGTTTCTTTTTCCGTGGGAAGTGCTATCACATCGCTTTCAATTCCAGAAAAAGAATATGAAGAATGTTTGCTGAAGGCAAAAGCAATGCACGAAGTTTTGCAGTAATTTTTTTTCGCCACGACCCGAGCGATAGCGAACAGGCGAAGCAATTCACGAATTATTTTTCATAATCATTGCGCATATTTTTTAGCTACTCCCCGATAGCTATCGGGATAAAAAGATTTACACATATTTCTTTTAATCATTTTAATCCTTTAATCTGTGGCTATTTTTTTAAGCGAACTGAAGAAAAAAATAATTCGTGGAAATTCGTGTAATTCGTGGCAAAAAAATAACGCTTAACATTTCGTTTAAAAATAGTTCGAATTTAATTTTTTACTTTTATCAGATGTTTTCAAAATTTCAAAATCATATCGTTTCAAGATTTCCTTTTTTAGCCGAAAAGAAGCTTTTTCTGGCTGTAAGTGGCGGACTAGACAGTATGGTTTTGCTGCATTTGATGAATCAACTGCCTTATGAAATTGCCGTTTTGCATTGCAATTTCCAGCTTCGCGGACTTGAAAGTTTTGGAGATCAGGAATTTATTCAGGATTACTGCAATCAAAATAATATTCCAATTTTCACCACTCATTTTGATACCGAAGCTTTTGCTAAAGATTATAAGCTATCTACGCAAGTTGCAGCGAGAGAATTGCGTTATAGTTGGTTTTATGAACTTTTAGAAGAAAAAAACTTTGATTACATTTTAACTGCTCATCATGCCGATGATAATCTGGAAACTTTTATCATTAACTTAACTCGCGGAACTGGTTTGGAAGGTTTGACTGGAATTCCCGAACAAAATGATAGAATAATTCGTCCGTTGCTTCCTTTTTCAAGAGAAGAAATCTTGAAATATGCAGAAGAAAAAAAGATAGAATGGAGAGAAGACAGCAGTAATGCTTCAACAAAATATCTCAGAAATAAGATTCGCCATAATTTGGTTCCAGTTTTAAAAGAAATCAATCCGAATTTTTTGGATGCTTTTCAGAAAACGCAATCTTTTCTTCAAGAATCAAAAGAAATGGTTGAAGATGCATCGATTATTGTTTATCAACAAGTAGCAAAAGAAGAAGGAGATGATATTCATTTCGATTTAAATCAGTTAAAAAAACTTCCAAATTATAAATCGTATTTGTATCAATGGCTGAAAGAATTTGGTTTTTCTGCTTGGAATGATATTTACGATTTGGTTGAAGGGCAATCTGGTAAACAAGTTCTCTCTGAGAAGTTTAGATTGTTGAAAAATAGAGAAACACTTATTTTAAGTCCGTTTTTTGAAACATCAGAAAAGGACGAATATGAAATTAATGAAAACGCTACAGAAGTTAATTTTCCCTTAAAAATGAGTCTTTGTAACGTAGGTCACACAACATTCGGTTCAAATAAAGTTATATTTGTCGACTCTGATAAAATCCGTTATCCTTTGATTTTGCGTAAATGGAGAGAAGGCGACGTTTTTCAGCCATTTGGAATGCAAGGAAAGTCAAAAAAGGTAAGCAAGCTTTTTAAAGATGAAAAACTTTCTTTGATTGAAAAGGAAAAAATTTGGATTTTATGCTCAGATAATCAAATCGTCTGGGTAGTCGGAATGAGACAAGACGAACGTTTTAAAATAGAAAAAGCCACAAATAAAATACTTAAAATAGAATTACTATAATGAACTTTACACAAGCCCATCAGTCCATAATTTCAAAAAGTATCTGGAATAAAATAAACGTTTTTTTACTCTTTTTCTTTTTTGCATTAGCAAGTAATGCTCAAATATTAGAACCAGTAAAATGGACTTCTAAAATAGAGAAAAAAGGAGATAAGGTTATTCTAATTTTTGATGGAACGATTGAAAAAGACTGGCATATGTATTCTCAGTTTACTCCAGACGGCGGACCGCTTGCTTTGGAAATTTCGTTTAAAAACCAAAAAGGAAATTACGAGTTGGTTGGAAAAGCAAAAGAAGGTAAAACAAGAACAGCTTTTAACGATGTTTTTGGTGTAGATGAAACTTTTTTTGAAGGCAAAGCACATATTGAACAAGAGATAAAAATCATTAACCCAAATTTAAAAACGGTTGATGTAGATTTTGATTTTCAGGTTTGTAAAGAAGTTTGTATCAATTCGAGTAAGAAATTCTCGATCGCTGTTCCTTCAACATTTAAAATGAACGAAGTTCCAGTTGTTTCAGAGGCTAAATTGGACGAAACAAAAGTAGTTGGTCTAGCAGTTGATACGGTTAAAAAAGAAGAGGCAGTACAGCCAAAAATAGAGAAAACAGCAGAAACGGCAGCAGCAGAAATTCCTGCGCCAGCTCCTTCTAGAAGTTTATGGTCGATCTTTTTTCTTGCATTTTTAGGTGGTTTTGCAGCTTTATTTACGCCATGTGTTTTCCCAATGATTCCTATGACAGTGAGCTTTTTTACAAAACAAAGTAAAAGCAGAGCAAAAGGAATTAGAAATGCTATTTTTTACGGATTATCAATCATTGCGATTTATGTGATTTTAGGATTGATTGTAACCAAAATATTTGGTGCAGATGCATTAAATGCGTTATCGACAGATGTTTGGTTCAATCTTATTTTCTTCGTGATTTTAATCATTTTTGCTGTTTCATTTTTAGGAGCATTCGAAATTATGCTTCCAAATTCATGGGCAAACAAAGCTGATCAGCAAGCAGATAAAGGTGGTTTGGTTGGGATATTATTTATGGCTTTGGCTTTGGCAATCGTGTCGTTTTCGTGCACAGGACCAATTGTAGGGACATTGTTGGTTGAAGCAGCTTCAAATGGAGGGATCGCGCCAATTGTTGGAATGTTAGGATTCTCTTCTGCATTAGCTTTGCCATTTATGTTATTTGCATTGTTTCCGGGGTGGTTGAATTCGTTACCAAAATCTGGTGGATGGCTAAACACTGTAAAAGTTGTTTTAGGATTTTTAGAATTGGCATTAGCATTCAAATTCTTGTCAAATGCCGATTTGGTTTTACAATTGCATTTCTTGGAAAGAGAAGTTTTCTTAGCGATTTGGATTGCTATTTTTGGAACTCTTGCATTCTATTTATTCGGAAAAATTACATTGCCGCACGATAGCCCAACTCATCATATTTCAGTCGGAAGATTATCATTAGGATTAATTGTTTTAAGTTTTACAATTTATATGATTCCTGGACTTTGGGGAGCGCCTTTAAAATTAATCAGTGCATTCCCGCCGCCGCCGCAGTATAGCGAAAGTCCGTTTGGAGTAGGAGGTTCAGGAAACGGAGCAGTTTCGGCAGGCTCTATTAAAGGTATGCCAGAAGGTGCTGAATTAGGACCTCACGGAATTATGGTTTTCCATGATTACGAAGATGGTTTAGCTTATGCTAAAGAAATCAATAAGCCAATTATGCTAGATTTTACAGGTTATGCTTGTGTGAATTGCAGAAAAATGGAAAATAATGTTTGGTCAGATCCTTCCGTTTTACCAATTCTTAAAAATGATGTGGTTTTGATTTCACTTTATGTTGATGATAAGCGTGAATTGCCAAAGGAAGAACAGTTTACAACTGAAGCAGGAGATAAAATCATTACAGTTGGAGATAAATGGACCGATTTTATGATTTCCAAATATAAAACCAATACACAGCCTTTGTATGTTATTACGGATTTAGAAGGGAATAATTTAAACAGCACAAAGCCAACAATCAGTTATGTGAGTACAGAAGAATATTTGCAATGGCTGAAAGAAGGAATTTCGAATTTTAAGTAATCAAGAGAAAAGAGAATAGAGAAAAGAAAATAGATTAGTAATTCAGAAATCTTAGTTTTAATCTGCAATCTATTCTCTATTTTCTTTTTTCTATAATCTAAATCTAAAATATAAAAGGGATTAATTCAAAAGCAAAAAGCACTCTAAGTCAAATTTAGAGTGCTTTTTTATTTATCAAGCGAAAGTGAAAATTAATTTATTATAAGAATTCTCCGTGTTGAGAGATATCTAATCCTAGTTCTTCTTTTTCTTCTGTAACTCTTAGAGGAGTGATTTTATTTACGATGAAGAATAAAGCATAAGAAGCAACAAAAGCAAAGATTGAAACTACAACAAGAGCAGTCAATTGGTTGATGAATAAAGTTGGAGTTCCGAAGATTAAACCTTGATTATCTCCAACAGCAGGGTTGATTGCTTTTGATGCAAAAACACCAGTTAAAAGCATACCTACCATACCACCAACACCGTGACAAGCAAATACATCTAGAGCATCGTCGATTTTTCCTTTAGGGAATTTGCTCACAACAATGTTACTTACAATTGCAGAGAATAAACCGATGAAGATTGCGTGAGGGATACTTACAAATCCAGCAGCAGGCGTAATAGCAACTAGACCTACAACAGCTCCGATACAAGCTCCAAGAGCAGATAATTTATGTCCTAATATTTTATCAAGGAAAACCCAAGCCATTGCAGCAGCAGCAGCGGCAACAGTAGTTGTTCCTAAAGCTTGAGCAGCAAGGCCATTTGCTCCTAAAGCAGATCCAGCGTTGAAACCAAACCATCCGAACCAAAGCAGACCAGTTCCTAACAATACATAAGTAATTCTAGCAGGATTAACTTTTTGAACTTTTCTTTTTCCTAAGAACATAGCTCCAGCCAAAGCAGCCCATCCAGCACTCATGTGAACTACAGTTCCTCCAGCGAAGTCAAGAACTCCCATTTTGAAGAAAACTCCATCAGGATGCCATGTCATGTGAGCTAGTGGAGCATATATTAATAATATGAATAAAACCATGAATAACAAATACGCCCAGAAACGAATACGTTCTGCAAAAGCACCTGTGATTAAAGCAGGAGTAATAATAGCGAATTTTGCCTGAAATAATGCGAATAATATAAATGGAATTGTTGGTGCAAGGCTCCAAGCTGTATTAGTTCCAACTCCTGCAAAGAACAAATTCTCAGACGGGTTTCCGATAATTCCTCCAATTGTTGGTCCAAAAGCCAATCCAAAAGCAACAACAGTCCAAAGTATAGTAACAATTACCATAGCCATAAAACTTTGAAGCATAGTACTAATTACGTTTTTCTTACCTACCATACCTCCATAGAAAAATCCTAGTCCAGGTGTCATTAGCAATACAAAAGCAGTTGCAACGATCATCCAGGCAGTATCTCCCGTATCAAACTTTACAGCTTCTGCAGGAATTGGGTTGTCTGCAATGATAAAGTTCGAAATAAAGCTTAGGACTAAAATCGTGATAAGAATCACACTTAAAATAATTTTTCGCATAGTTATTTAGTTTTAAAATTTTTTATAAAAGTATAAAATGATTTAATACCCCCTAAAAAAATAGGGTTTGATGTTTAATTTTTGTTAAATTTAAAATTTAACCCCTATGATTTTGCGTGAATTTCTTAAAACAAACTTAAAATTTACAATTTGGCAACATTTTTTTTTCACTTACTGTCATTTTTGATAATTTTTAGGGTAATTGATTGCTATTTTTTGTAGGATAATAGATATTTGTTGTTTAAAAAACGTCTGTAATGTGTTGTAAAAGATATTTTTTAATCTTTTTAACAATTTTGATGATTATAATATAAGGATGGGAAATAGAAGTATTAAATGGGGAATAGTAGGATTGGGAAATATTGCAAGCCAGTTTGCATCAGATCTTTTATTGATTGAAAATACTGAACTGACGGCAGTTGCATCTAGAGATTTTACTAAAGCTGAGGAGTTTGGAGGAAAATTTAATGCTTTAAGAATGTACAATTCTTATGATTTACTTTTTGAAGATTCGGAAGTTGAGATTGTTTACATCGCAACTCCTCATAATTCACATGCCGAATTATCTATAAAAGCATTAGAAAAAGGTAAACACGTGCTTTGCGAAAAACCAATGGCTTTATCTTATCAGGATGCACAAAGAATGATAGAAGCATCTAAAAAACATAATGCATTCTTTATGGAAGCGTTCTGGACAAGATTTATTCCGTCAATTCAAAATCTTCTTCAGAAAATTGGCAATGGAATAATAGGAGACGTAAATTATATAAAAGCCGATTTTGCCTTTCACGGAAGTGAAACAGAAAACAAAAGGCTTTTTGATAAAGAACTGGGCGGGGGGGCATTGTTTGATATTGGCGTTTATCCGTTATTCTTGTCTTATATAGTATTAGGGAAACCAAAAGAGATTACAGCAAAGGCAATCAAACATAAAAATGATATTGATCTGCAGACTTCTATGATTTTGCAATACGAAACAGCTCAATCGGTTTTGCATGCTTCTATAGTTTCCGAATCAGATATGAAAGCCATCATTTCTGGAACAAAAGGGCGAATAGAATTAAATGCACCGTGGTTTATTGCTGATGGTTATTCTCTATTTATAAATGAAGAAAAAGAAGCAACGTTTACTTTACCAGCTTTAGGAAAAGGATATTCTCATGAAATAATCGAATGTCAAAATTGTATTCTGAATAATGAAATTGAAAGTAAACTTTGGTCGCATCAGAATTGTTTGGATTTGAGTAGGATAGTGGAGGAGATAAAGAATCAAATCCAACTGCATTTTTAGAATTTAATTATTTTGTAATAAAATATTTACATATTAATTATTTTTCATTAGTTTTAAAAACTATTAATGAAAGGATAATTATGTTAGTAAAAGTTTACGGAAGTGCCGTATTTGGAGTTGAGGCCACAACGATTACAGTTGAGGTACATATGGACAAAGGAATTGGTTATCATTTAGTTGGGCTTCCAGATAATGCAATTAAAGAAAGCAGTTTTAGAATTGCTGCGGCTTTAAAAAATAACGGATTTAATTTTCCGGGAAAGAAAATTACAGTCAATATGGCGCCTGCCGACCTGCGAAAAGAAGGTTCTTCATACGATTTGACATTGGCTATGGCAATTCTGGTTGGTTCAGATCAGATAAAAGCTCCAGAAATTGAACGATATATTATTATGGGTGAACTTTCTCTTGATGGAAGTTTACAGCCTATTCGTGGAGCATTGCCCATAGCAATCAAAGCCAAAGAAGAAGGTTATAAAGGATTTTTTCTTCCTATTCAAAATGTAAAAGATTTTGCATTTTTTAACTATACGGAAGAAAAAAAACTGTTTGCTATTCAATAATGCATTATATCCTGTGGGTACCTAAGCTGGGAACGGAAATTATTAGAACCAAGTTTTTATTCTTTAGTGCCGATAATAATCATTCTAGCAATTTCTCTTATCATATCTATTTCAATTCTTAGGTTGTCCATGTTTTTTGGTGTTGTAATGAATGGGATTGCTTTTGTATCATCAAAATCAGGATTTGAATGAACTATTGAGCATCTTAATGAATAAACTCTCTTAGTTAAATTAGTATAAAAATTTGCATCTTGTGAAAAGTCAATTTTAGGTAAAGTTAATTCCTTATTGCATTCTAAAATACATTCTTTTTCAAAATGTGATATCGTTTCATTTTCTATTAGATGTTCTTTAAGTTCTTCTCTGTCAATAAATTGATTTAAAACTCTATCAATCTTTATTTTATCGCTTGTGTATCTGTCATTTTCTTTTTTGAAAAAATTTATTGCTTGAGCAACATACTTATTCGTATTTTGATGAAAGTCTGGTTTAAGTAATAAACTTTTAAGTTTTTCGGATACAACATAGTAAGCACTTTTGTCAGAAAAATATTCAATAATGTGATAATAACAAATATATTTAAAAGGAAGGAAATCTACCTTTTCACCTATATGATAATACTCAATTAATTCAGGAATATAATTCTTGTGGATTAAGTTAATTGGCGTTGTTGGTACTTCATTACGTATTTTTTTTCTTCTTATATTTCGTCGGATAAAACTTTGAATATTAACAGTTTCAAATGAAGTGCTATAAGTATACTCAATATCAAATAGTACAGAGTTAATAATACTTCTCACATCGCTCATTAATCCCTCGCTGGAAGTTTTACTTAGGTTTTTAATCGTTAAAACAAAACTTCTGGCTCTAGGGAGTCTAAATCCTCGAATTTGTTTGCATAAAATTGGTATAAATGTTTCTTGAGGATTTAATTGAATCTTTATATCTAATTCATTTTTCAGGTAATTTAACTTAACATCAAAAATAGTTTTGGATTCACCTTCTTTAACAACTGATAGACTATATGGTATAGTTATGGGATTTAAATAAATTTCAATATCTTTTTCTTTACGTATACCTAAGAAGTCATCAAACAAAAGAAAATCCGTCGCAAGTATTTTTTTCAAATTCTCAAGATGTTCCATATTTCTTACGTAAAGTTCCAAATCTCCAACACCAGGAACTTTATTGACAAGAAAGAATAGACTATGGTATATTTCATCATCGAAAGGTATTTTATCTTCTTTTTTTTCGATTTCAAGCTTTGGGAATTCCTTGGCAAACTTTATCATCTCTCCTTTGAACTCTTCTCGCTTTTCTTCTTCTCTTTTTTCTTCTGTCATTTTTGTAAAATTATGGACAAGTATTATTTTATTAACAAATCAAATATAGAAAAGAATTCTTATAGTTTATTACTAGAGTAATTTTATGTTTATCCAATTTTTAATGTATCAAAATTATAGTAGAAATCGAGGATTTGGTCTATATGAAATTTATGTGCAACATTTACAAATTGTTTTTAGTGTATAATTATTCATGTTTATGAAATCTAATTACGAAGCCTAGTGGTTAAAACTATGTTTATAACAAAATTTTAAGTATGGAATATAAAACCGTCATTATTTTAACTTTGTTATAGATTTTAAATACTTCAATATGAGTAAAAAAAATATTACTGTGCCAAATAGTATTCTCAAAACTGTTGGCCAAATGGATAAGTTTAATAACAGTATAGCGGGTAAACATCTTAAAGATTTTAATAAGCATAATCAATTAAACGTAAGTAATTCTATACTAAAATTAGCAACAGAAATTAATTCCTCTAAAACAACTGCGAAAGCTCTAAGTAACTATAAAATTATAGATTTTAAAGCATCTGATTTATTATCTCAAATTCACAAAAGTGTTCAAGATATAAGTGTGCAACCTAATTTGAGCAAGATGACTTTTAGTGATTTTAAGTATATTAGTGCGGATAATATTTTGAAGTCTTTGAAATCATTAGATACACATGTTTCAAATTTCATAGATGCATCTTATGAATTTCCATTAGCAATTAACCAAGAGTTGATGGAAGCAATAAATTATACAGAAGAAAATGTATCAGTAGACGAACTTCAAGAAATAGAAAAAATTATTGATGATACCAATGCAATTATTGACGATGCATTTCAGGAAACTGAAAAGCAGGTCGAGATTTTAATGAGCTATTTGAATCGTCTATCAGAAAGTAAAATTGCGAGTAAGGCAAAAGAATATACAATTCAGGTTCTTATCGCGATAGTAGCAAATATCCTTTATGCAATTATTGCTGAAAAAATGCATTTAGTTCAAGATAAACCAAGTGTTGTAGTTAATCAATATAAAACAATTATAAATGTTAATCATAATGTCAATTACGAAGAAGCTTTACAACCGACAACCGAAATTTTTTCTAAAGGAAAAACTTATGTTACTCTTATAGAGAAAAAACTAGAGAAATCGAGGAATGAAACTCTAAAGAATTTCATTACAATTCCAGCAGGTTCAAAAATAATTTTGAGAGCTGTTTACGTAAAGTGGGTCGAAGTTTCTGTGTTTTATGATGGTCAAGAAAAAATGGGGTTTACGACTAAAGATGGTCTAGTTGAAATTGATTAAGATGGCTGGTATTGAATATATTATATTTGTAGTTGTTTTTTTAGGTGGCTTAGTCCCAACATTAATAACTCTATGGCTTAACGAAAAAGTAAAGGGAAGTGTTCAAAATTTTTTCAATAAAAAACTTGAAGAACTAAAAAAAGAGCATTCAAAGGAACTTTCTCAATTTCAGGCAGAGTTGAATTATTTAAAATCTAAAGAAAATTTCAAGTTTACAAAACTGCACGAAAGGAGATTCGATGTTTTGCAAAAGACTTTTGAATATTTGAATAATAATCTAAATTTATTAGCAAGTCTTACTGCACCATTCAAAATTTTACCTCATGGGCAAAATTATGACGAAAGTGAACAATTAGCAAGTCAGAAATATCGTGAAGCACACAATGAATTTTTAAAATACTTTAATCATAATTCGATTTATTTTGATGAAGAAACTGAAGCATTGCTTTTAAACTTCTTTCGTGAATCTGGTAATATTTTTAATGCTTATGACCAGAAACAAATTTACAAATCAGTGGGTGAGAAATTAGATAGGGAAGGCCATATTAATTTCGCAAACGCTCACAAGAAAATTCCTGAAATAATTCATCCTTTGAAAAAACAAATTGAAACTAAATTTCGTGAGTTGTTAGGTGAATAATCTCTTTAAAATATGCTTTTATGAATTTTGCAGACTACATATATCAGATTCTTGGTTTTATTGGCTTGCCAGCATTACTTTCATTGTATTTAACTGAAAGAGTTAAAGGCAGTATCAAAAACACATACGACAGTAAACTTGAAGAAGTTAAAAAAGAAAACACAAAAGAAATTGAAGAAGTAAAGAAAGAACATTCAAAAGAAATTTCTCAATTTCAATCAGATTTAAATTATCTTAAATCTAAAGAAAATTTTAAGTTTACAAAATTGCATGAAAAGCGATTTGAAGCTTTAGCAGAAATCTACAGTTATTTATCGCAATTAATGGAGCTTTTGCATATATATAGTGTAACTGTCAAGAATCAACAAATTGAAAATCCTCAAAATGTTGAAATTGTCAATCTACAAAATACTTTTATAAATACTTATGCAGATTCTACAAAATATATATCCAGAAATATGTTATTCTTTGATGACAAAACTGAAGAAATGCTGATAAATTATATGATACACTGTAGAGACTTTTTTAATACTTATGACCAATATATGCATATGCAAAAAATCAATGTAGATGATAATTTAGGTTTTACATTTAATTTTGATGTAGAGTATCAAAAATTAGAAAAATTAATATTTCCTCTGAAAAAAGAAATTGAAAAAGAGTTCCGTAAATTTTTATTGGAATAGGTATAATTCGGATTATTTGATTCTGTTTCTTACTATTTACTGTTCTCTTTTACGAAATTTTGGAATTCTAGTGTAATGTTTTGTCTGCTTTTGCTTCCAGACTTTTTAATGTCTTGATAAACTATGGCATCAAGGCCATACTTAATAAGGTTTTGTAATTCAATTGGAGTTTTTAGATGTACTCTGAAGATTGGGATATATGCTTCCGATAATTTCTTTATCAAATATTCAATTTGATTTAAACTTAAAATATTATTTTCTTTTAATCTCTCAATTGCACCAGTCTGGCCAACATTTAAATCACTGAAATAATAATCAAAAATCGCTTGAATATTTTCATCAGTTTTAGGGTATATGTTTTCGCTTCTTTTTGGTAACATCTTTTAAAGACCTAAATATTTTCTAATCAATTCGGTAATCGTTGGTTTAAGATATTCAATAAGTTCATTTTTTTCTACTTCACCATTCTCACCTTCAAAACTTATTTCATTTGCTTCCAGTATTTCATTCAGTTTTGCAGTTAATTTTTGAGTAAAATCATCAGTTGTCTTAAGATGATTTCCTAAAGCTTTTAATTTGTCAAAGCCCGATGCTCTTTTTACGGGATTACTAATTGAATTTATTATAAATTCACCCTCTCTTATTAATTCATCTTTAATTCTCTCCTTATCCATCTTATTGTTATTTTAAATTGTTTTACTAAGATAGAGAATCACTTATTTGAGTTCTAAAACTATTATAAAGACTTGTTAACAGACTTATTAGCTACAAAAAGGCAAAAATTTGAAGTTTATTCAGCAAGTATTTTTATCTGGTTAATAGGGTGAAACTTCATTTGCTTCAAAGAACTCTATTTGGTTCCTTTTATACCTCTCAATTTGAATCTTGGTTAAATGTGGAATGATATTACAGTTTTGCACTATTTTAATGCGAGGTTTAGCATTAAAATTTATAGTTGATTCTGGCAAATTCTTGATATTACTTTAGTTTTAACTTTCGTTTAAATACATTATCACGATAATATAGATACTCATTATGATTGCCTTTTTTTTCTCCACCAAGATTAATTCTTATTATCAGCTTATTAGCTAAATAACTGACCAGATTTCGTAAATTTTCTGTGGTGGGAAAACCTTCTGGGTATTCTGTTTTCTTACGATTTGAATTACCTCTTTTTACTGTTGCAATTAGACATTCAAAGAGTCTGCAATAGGAAATAACTTCTAAGTTTAAATCTTTATCTAAGTATGAATTAGCGAGCACATGCAATCTAATAACTTTATTAAATAAATCGTTTAAATCAACCTTTTTATTAACCTCTTCCAAATCCAAATTATATTTCTCTATGTTTTGGATATAATTTTCGTCGGTTTTATCACCACATTTTTGTAGCTTTAATTCAAGTTTATATAATTTATCATAGTCAACAACTAGATATACAATAAGTTCATAAATTTCTTCAATTTTTCCAACAAGTAGTTGTTGTCGAGAATCTTTTGCAGTTTTAAAAATTGCAATTATAGCAACGATTAAAGCACCTACTGTCGCTATTGTACCAAAGAAGGTAGAAACGTTACTATAATCATTAAACCATTGTATGAAATCAGATTTTTTTTGTTCAGGTGTTTTGTTTACTAATTCTACAATCTTTACTATTGTATCTCTTTTTACTATAACTATTGTATCGTGTATTGGATTTCCTTTTATCATATTAGTACCAGTTGAAAATCTAATTTACTTTTTTTTGAATTAGGATTTGAATTAAATTGGTTTAATTGAGAGTTAGTCTATTTTTAATTTTTCGAATAATATTCTGTTTCTTTTCCTGGCATCATCTAATACTTTTTCAAATGGCATTACTTCAAAGTATGCTGAATAGAATTTACTTTTAACTTTAAACCATCCTTTTCCATCAGGTGTTTTGTCAAACTCTCTTCTTTGTAATATTTTCTCTAACGATGGTCTAATATCACAAATAATATAAATATAAAAAGGTGTTCTTCTATCAACTTCAACTACACGGCCATTTCTCCCTTTTACTTTGCCATCTAATAATAGTTCAATATATTTTTCAGATTGTTCAATAGGATTTTTGTTATCATCATAATCTCTATAATCGTCCCTCTGTGGCTTTTTTAGTTCAACAATTGTAAAAGAATTATGGGGAGCATTTTTTGAATCAGAAAATGCAATAGCTTCATTATAAATCAATAAATCGCTTCTTTCATGCTCCGTTGAAGAAATTTGAGATATGCTGTTAAATGTTTTGTCCGACGCTAAGAAAGAATGGTAAGAAAGTCGTTCATCTATTAACCAAAGATTTTGTTTGTCGTAAGGAACTTCATCAGATGTGGTTCTAATAGGGAAAAATACTGAATGAATTAAATCTTCATTTTCAAATTTACCATCACCACTTGTTTCAATTAATTGTTCAAGAAGCTCAATAATTGTCTTCCTGTGAACTACGTATCTTGCTAAATCTGACTTTCCAATTTCATTAAAATCACTTAAAAACTTTTCGTATTTTACCTTGTAATCTTCTCTTGTTGTTACATCAGCATTATCTGAAAGAAGTTTTATTTTTTCTTTTTTCACTTCTAATCTCCAATCAGCATCGATTTTATAAAGTTCAATGTCTAATTGTTCTTTTGATAGATTAGGGGGCAGTTTTTTTACATCTTCATAACGAAAATGCATGGTACTCTTATATTGTGGTAATTCTTCATTGATAATAGGTTTATATGAATCTATTTTAAGTTCTCTCACATTTCCTAAATAATCCGACAGCAGTTCCTCAATACACTTTATTGATGCTTTTCTAATTTTAGTTAGATTTATATCGACCGAATCATCATCTTCGTCGTCATCTGGAAAGACAAAACCAATTCTTTCTGTATCGACATTTTCATCTAGAATTTCACTTACAACATGAGCTTGGTAAAAGAATTTGAACTCTTCTTCTAATATAGGTTTTTTACCTAGGTCGACAATTTTAGAATAAAGTCCTTCAGTTATTACGCTTCGATTGTGTGCACAGAAATGAATTTTATGACTTTGAAATTCAGTTGATTTAGTAAGGAATAATTCAAAATTTGTTTCTCCAAGATTAAAGTTCCCCGATTTTACATCTGACTTAAATTCGGTTCTAAAAAGAGTATTCAAATCGAATTGTATTCCATTTTGATTTCTAATAATAATTTGAGGAATTGTATTTCTTATAAAATATAGTTGAAAATGTGCTACAATTTCTCTAGCTATTTCAGCTAGTTCTGTTGGTAAGGACTTTTTATATTCATCTTTAATATTACTAAGTTGTATTATCGAACCATTAACAATACCATTAATTGGGGGATTGGAAAAATTATGAAATCCCTCTTTTGTTGGTTTAAGTTCAAATTGTATTGATTTGGTTATTTTGTTTTCTAGAAAGAAACTTTTTATATTCAATTCTTTGAATGCCTTTAAACAGACAAATCGGCCAACACCTTTACCCCCGATTTCTATTTTATGGTCGGTATCTGCTTCTATAAATGCTCTAAGATTTTCTTCATCCAGTCCAATTCCGTTATCTGTAACAACAAAAGAATGTATGGGATAGATATCGATATTCCCAAGCTCTTTTAGAGTTTCTGGCAAACCATTTCTAATACAATCAATTGTAACTTTTCCTTCATTTTCCTTAATTACTTCTTTACTTTTTGCTTCCTCAATTGAATGAATAGAGTTGCTAATGAGTTCAAAAAGAGGTAATAGAGGTTTTGTTCTTGGAAGTCTCGTATTTCTTACTTTATTAGCAATATTTGAAGTAGGTGTAAAATTCATATCATCTAGTTTTAATTGTCTTAAAATTGATTTATATCAAGTATTCCTAGAAAATCCTCTTTGTAAGATGCTAATATAGAATATTTTTACTACTAATTTTGTGTGTATTGTTAATTTTAATTCTTTCTCAATATTAACAATTAAACAAAAAAACGACTTCGTATAAGAGTAATAATTAAGGTATAGTTTATTCTTTAGTTAATGGCTCCAAATTAAAATTAAATAACTCATCAAGTGGAATTTCTAATGCTCGAACAAGTTTAAATATTGTACTTACCGTAGGATTTATTCTTACGGTTTCTATTCTAGCAATCTGAGATAATGTTATTTCTGAGCGATACGCAAGTTCCTCTTGTGACACACCTTTTTCTGAGCGTATTTCTTTTAGTCGCTTTGCTAGCGCCTGTAAACCTTCTTGGTCGAAGATTAATTTTCTGGATTTATTACCTTCTTTTTTCACTTTATCAAAAAGAAGATATAAACATCAAAATTATTATAGCACAAGTGCTATAATTTGTATATTTGTTTAAACAATAAACTTTAAACAATAAAAATATTCTATGAAAAAAATTATCTGCGTAGGATTACTGATTATTTTATTTGGATGTAATAAAAAAGAGTTAACAATTCCAACGGCTACAAAAAACAAAACCCAACATACAGCGAACACTAATACTTTAAAGTCGAATATTGGTAGTGAGATAATGACTTTTAAAAAAATCGAATGTATAGGTGATTGTTACTATCTATTCATTGATGAAAAAGGTAAAGACGTGATAATTTATCTTCCAGATTATTGTGAATACAACTTTGATGACGGAAATTATATGGGTAAAAAATTCAAAATAACGTATGATTTACCAAAAGTTACAGAAGATAATGTCTTAGCGAAATCAATAGAATTAATAAAAACGAATGGAGTTCAAGTAAATTCTTCTCTCTCTAAGAAATCGTTCGCAGAAATTAGAAGCTTAATAATTTCTGGAAATAAGAAAAATATGATTCGTCAAATTGGGGAACCAGATGAAGAGTATTCAGCCCATGACTTTCTTAAGAAATATTATAATTGGAAACCAATCAGTGTATATACTTCTCAAAGACCCATCGGAATCAATGTGTTCGTTTATAATGGGATTGACAATACAGACCGTCAAATCTTGGTGATTTACAATTTTGAGAAAAGCCAAGTAACTGAGATTTTGTATACATCTGATGTAAAATCATTTGAAGATATCTGTGTTCATTGAATTCAAACTTAAATTCCTAAAAATATGAAAAAATTATTATTAATAGTGTTCCTTTTAAGCCGAACAATTTTGTTTTCCCAAAACAATAAATCGACAGAAATGACCGAAACCGAGCAACTTAATGTTATATTGGATAGTGTTAATGTAAAAGCATTAGACAATTTTATAATCTTGCATCCTGATAGCAAATTAAAAAATAAAGCAATCAAAATGCGTGATTCTTTGGCTCTTCCTAAAGATGAAGCAAGTTTCTACGAATTCTCTGATTATGTTACGAAATATCCAAACTCTAGATATTCACCTTACATAATGGAAAAGCTTCCTGCTTTATTAGATAGAGATTTAAGACTCCAAACTTCATATCATCCTACAATTGAGCTAATAAAAGCTTTTGTAGTCACTTATCCCAACCATCCTAATACTAGAAATCTTAGAACTGAGTTAGAAATATTTTACGCCCGTTCAATAAATCATGAATTTAATATTGAAGAATATAAAGACTTTAAAATTTTATTTCCAGAAAGCAGATTTTATTTTGATAAAACAGCAAAAAAAATGCGTTCTCGTTCAGACGGTAAATATTCAATAGCGGCTCCTGAAAAAAATTAAGATTTGGGCTTTAAAATCTTATTAGCATCTTTTACTTTAATTTTTATACTGTTGCCAACAGGAATATTATGCAAAATCTTATTTGCTTGAGCTCTTGTGATAATTAGTTTCATGTGTCTTTTTTACTTATAAATATCTCAATAATAAAAATATTGGAAAAAAATAAAAATACTTTCGAAGCCTATCATTGATTTCTAATGAAACGCCTATAATAACGTATATTTTTTATGTTACTTATAGAGTAAACACGTGCTACTCTGACCCGTTAAGGTACTGATAAAACACTATTAATTCACTTTGCACTACATTGCTGATATAATAATTTTTAAAAAAATCCAAAAATTTTTGAATGCACCATTATACGTTTGATAAAAAGAAGAAAAGTGGACATATGTAAGAGAGGTAACAACAAAATTTGGTTATTTATTATGCATTTTATTTATTAGGAGGGGGGATTCAAATAGCTTTTCATGACATACATTGCATTTGGATTAAACTCGTCATAGATTTTCAACACTTTATCGTTAACGATGTCATCGGTTCCAAATATTATTTCTGCATTCTCAAAATTTAAATGTTGACCCTTTTCTATTTTTTCCAAAATGAGAGTTTTTACACGGTCTCCAAAATTGATGAGTTTTGCATCAATTCGAAGGCTTTGGTACGAGTCAGCGGTCACTGTATTTTGGCTCAATAAATTAATATTAGACATATTCAATTTGTTTTTTCTTGAGTTATATTTTTTATCACTAGAGAGCTTTGCGGTTGTCTGAATTTTGTATTTCTGCACTATTTTATCCATAATTTCTTTCATTCGATTAGCTTGTTGAGGATGGCAAAAAAGGGCGTCGTAAATGTAGCCAACATAAATATTTTCTTGATTTAGTTGCTGTATTACATCACTCATAATTTCCACTTCTTTAGCAAACAATTTACGAGAAGTAATTTTGTGACGGTATGGGCTATTGTACTTCTCTTCAATTATGTTTTGAAGCATTTTAGGCTCATTTTGTTGATAATATTTAAACAATTTAGATTGTTTCATTTGCCATACCTCTTTATTAAAAAATGACAGATGTTCTATTTTGACAGCATTAGTCTCAATTTTTAGCGCTAAACCAATATCACTATGGGTTAGATGTGATATGGTTCCACCATATAATTGAATGGCAATATTAGGATGGAGACAGTTATAATCGCATTCGACATGATGCTTACCTTTTATTTTTACAAGTCTGCGTATCCAACTAGGCATTAGAGTAAATGAGTCTACAATTCTGCCACCACTTCTATTATTTCCAACAGTTGGAATCAAAAGACCATTATCAGTTAGATAAGAAAAAATCTCTATAGAATCTTCAACAAAAGAAAGGGTCTGAAAGTTTTTAAAGTATTTTCGAGAATGCTTATTAAGTTTTATTAATCGTTTTCCTTTATTAGTTGTGTACCCTAGTTTAATTAGACGATTGGCTTCTTTTTTTATTTCGTCTATACTAGGTAATGTGATGTCAGAATAAAACATCATAAGATTTTTACATATTGGATTACTTTGTGCCTCATTAATTTTTGTAATATAATATTTGTTTAAAAGGAGTTTAGCTTCTTTAGTTCTAAGTTCATAACCAATAATCCCTTTACCTAAAAAAGGTTTTCCCAATCGATAGTAGTAATTTTTTTCTCCAATTTGATATTGGTTGTCACATTCTAATATTGCTCCTTTTTTGAGTGGATACATTAATGCAGTAATTACTTTTTTATATGTAGTAGGATGGATGCTTAAAAGATTACGAAGAAACTTTGCTTTAAGTGATTTCCACCCTTCGGGATTGGTGCCATCAATTACACCAAAATACGTGGAGCTTAATTGACTTAATAATAATAAGCAAAGTTCTATAGCTACTTCTAAATCTGAATGTATCTCTTTTAAAAGTTTTTTAGAAATATATTTTCTGATTACATATTCTACTTTGGAAGGAATTTTAATTAAGTCTCTGTTAAGAAAAAAAAGCGCTAATTGCGCAGGAATATCAGTAGTAATGTTATCATCATTATTCTGTAGAAGTCTCGTTATATCTGATATGTTTTCTTCTTTAAACTTATATTTGTTTAATACATCATAAATGAAGAAGTAATTAGAAGATAAATCAATTGTATAATATTCTTGACAAGAGTTAGAATTATCTAATAAAATATTCTGAAGTAATGATTTGTTTTCTAATTCTGATGAAGTTGATTGTAATAAAAATTGTGATGAGTAAAAATGCATGTTTCATAGTATTCTGCTTTTTATGTTAGGCTCTGCTTTTTTTCTGGGGCAGAAGCTGGGGGTAATTAATTCCCCAGCACCCAGAGCATCATTTTAAAGATGTTGTATTAAGATACTATCAAATAAAAATTAGTCAATACTCAAAAACTAACTTTTTTATTGAAATTGAAATAACGGATTTTACATAGTGCTTTATTTTATGCTGAAAAAGAAGGGAATTGGAATTCTATGCTTCTAACTTTTAGTAAACTGCATGTTTTTAGAGTGCTTTAAAAAACACACAAGTAACCAGTAGAATAATTTATTATTATCAATGATTTTGTATTAAAAATAGGCTATACTTATTTCTGAACACATGGGAAAATGTTTTTTCTACACGTTTATTGATTCGAAATTGTATTCATTGAGCATAGTTTAATGCTGATACGATTTTAACAGAATTTAAAACCTTTTTATTGAGCTTTAGTAGTGTTAAAAATAACCACTCTAAAAATGATACATTATTAATAAAATTATTTACCTTTACTTAAATTAAAAAATATTATGAAAACAGCAAAATATATAAGAGTGAGTACTATCGAACAAAATATTGATAGGCAATCAAACTCCAATCATAAAGAATACATTGATAAATGCAGTGGTTCAATTCCCTTTAACGAACGCCCAAGCGCAAAAAGATTGTTAGCTGATATATCAAACGGAAAAGTCGAGAGATTAGTAGTTCATTCCATTGACAGATTAGGTAGAAATGCCTTTGATATTCAGACAACATTAAATACATTAAGCAATCTTAGAATAAATGTTTTTGTTGAAAATATTGGTTTGAATTCGATGATCGATGGTAAACCAAATTCTATCTTTAAAATGATAACAGATGTTTTGAGTAATGTTGCTGAAATGGAAAGAGCATCATTATTAGAAAGACAAAGAGAGGGTATTGTTATTGCAAAATCGAAAGGGGTTTATAAAGGACGACAATTAAATACTATTGAAACACCTCAGCAATTTTTGTCTAAATACAATCATTCACATTTAGAATTGATTAAAGACAAAAACTATTCAATTAGAAAACTTGCATTGATTACTAATCTATCAAATAATACAATTGTTAAGATCAGAAAGGTAATAAATCAACCTTAAAAGAATGAATTAATTATTTTCATACGTCATAAAGTGATGTGTACATACAATAAAGCCACTCTTAGTAGAGTGGCTTTTTTTTCGCGAATGAATTTTAAGAAATATTACTTTGATTGATCGTTAAAAAGTTTCTTGGTCTGTTTTTCTGTAAGATACATTCCTAGTGATACAACATTATTTTTTGAAATTGCGATATATAAAGATTTAGTCCCCATCGATTTTTTAAAATTAGTATGTATCGCTGTTCCCTCTTTGGTCTGAAAAATAAATCCTTCCTTCTCTTCATATTCATTTTTGCTAAAGCGATTTTTAACTTCGCCATAAAAAGAATCAATTTCTTCAGGTGTTAATATAAATCGAGCTTGGACATCTAGAATTTTATATTTCGCATCTTGAAATGTAAAAGAAGTGAAGCTATCATACCAATTGGCTTCAATTAGAGTAGCGCCCATAATTGATGCTTTTGTTGTCATTTTTGGTTGTAAAGTTTTATTATCAATGATTTGTGCATTAATCAATGAAGAAGATAAAAGTGTGATTAATAGTAGTAATGATTTTTTCATTTTGTTGATTTTTAATTGTTTATATTAGGGTTTTATAGGATTGATATTTGATATGGAGAAATATTGACATATATGTTTACCTGAAGGATAAATATATAAACTATTATTGACAATTATGTCAAAAGGCTCAGTAAATATCAATTTTTACGTTAAACAATTCGGAATCAACTTGAAGAAGATTCGAGAATCAAAAAACATGACCCAGCTGGATTTGGCAACCGCAATGAATGAATTAAGTACTGATCCATTAATAGATAAGACAACTATTTCTAGAATTGAGAATGGACGTACTAACATAACTCTCACTACATCAGTTAAAATTTCTTTAGCACTTGGGATAGATTTGAAAGTACTCTATGACTTTACTTTATAAGTTTAGACTTAATTAGCTACTCAGATAAGTTTCTTAAATAATCATCAACCATCATTTCCAATTCATCATGTGGAATCGGATGCCTCGATGGAAGTTTCTCATTGAGATATCTCTCACTTATGGGTTTTCTAGCTTCCCAGCCAAGCTTAATTGGATTGGGTTTGTCGAGATAATATGTTGACCAATTCCAAATATTAATTGAAACGTCATCCTTATCAATAATGACTTCAGTTATAATATCTTTAATCTCATTTTTAAATAATTCCAAGTCTTCACTAAAATGATTGATTTCTGTTTCCAATGCATTTTCAGACGTTCTAATCACTTCATTAAGTTTATTGTTTTTGATATGGTATTCTTGCAGTTCTTTGTCAATTTCGGTTCTAGTATCATTGTATTCATCCTTGGTGTATTGTGAATCTAGATAGAGGTCTCTTAATCTTTTTCTTCTTTTCTCAATTTTTTCAATTTCTTTTGCATTTGCCTCAATTTGAGCTCTAAAGGACTGTATTTGTAATTTAAAGTTTTCACGAACTTTCTCATCTTTTGTTTCCTGAGCATGCCTGTCAACAATCCTACGTATCATTCTAAATAGCCAAGGTCTATTTATGGAATTTTTACAATTATCATCCTTACATACAAAAGAATCGATTCGTCCTTGAGGAATAACTTTTTGATGCATTACTGCTCCACATACACAATTGATTTTCCCTTGTATAATATTGGTGTTTACATTAGTTCTACTCCCAAATTTACTTCTGTTATTAATTGAATTATTTGCCTTTTCCCATAAAACTTTTGGAACAATCGCAGGAACAGTCAACTCTAAATCTTTGTACTTTCTTTCTCCTTTGTGAAAGGGATTTCTAATTATTCCACTAAGCGTTCCAATCGCAATTTTTTTTCCAAATTCTGATTCAATCAGTGCTGAAATATTACGCATGCCAAGGTCTTTTGATGCAAGCTCAAATATTCTTAAAATCATTGGGGCTTCAGTCTCATCAATCATAGGAGTTCCATCTTCAGCCTTTTTATAACCTATGATTTTTGCTCCGAACGCCAAATTCTTTCTAGCTCGTGACATTTTGCCTGAGCTTATTCTTGTGCCTAATAACCTTGTTTCACTGCTTGATATAACACCTAACAGTGAGATCATCATTTCGGATGCTACAGAGCGTTGTCTGTTATCATCAAGAGTTGTTATGTTCAAGTCTTTTATATGAATATTTATTCCTTTCTCTATGTAATCTTCTACAACATTTTGAATGTCATTATTTTTTCTTCCGAGCCTAGATAGTTCTAAGACTAAAATATCTCTAACATCTTCATTTATTTCGAGATATCTTTTTAATTGATTAAATCCAATTCTTTCATCGGATTTTGTTTTTGAGCCGCTAATCTTATCTTCAAAAATTTTTACTAAAGTGAAATTCTTTTTAGTAGCGAATTCTTGAATATCTTCATGTTGTCGTTCTAAAGATTGTTCTTGTGTGCTAACTCTAAGATATGCGACTGCTTTCATTATGTGATTTGAATTTTTTTTGCAATGATAAAAAAAATAGAATGAACTATATGTTAAAAAGAATAATTAAAGTTTCAAGAACTATCGCCGATTTAGATCATTCAGAAAATATTGTTTCATCTCATATTGCAGAAGCAATTCAATATAGAAGTTTGGATCGAGAAGGATGGCTGGGGTAAATTATCAATTATCAATTGTCAATTGACAATTGACAATTGATAATTGTAAAATATTATTCTTTGCTTTTTGGATAAAAGAATTTAAAAGAATTAAAAACAGCTGTATGCAGAATCGAACCGTGGTTTTCTTCTGGGAAATAATCAAAATACGTTTTTACACTTTTGCTTTTAGATTCTTTTAGTTTTTCTGCCAGTAAATTGGCATCAACTTCCATAACATGCGGAATTGCTGTTGGAGCTAGTCCTTCTTTGCCAACAGCAATATAGATTTCGATTTGCTGATTGAAATTTTCTTTTAGCATTTCAGAATCTAAATCTAGAAGAGAGCCATTGTTCCACCATAAACTCGGACTTACAATAACATATTTATTAAAAAGAGTCGGCTTTTTAAGCAGGATTTCGGTTCCTAATAATCCGCCAAGAGATTGGCCGATGATGGTTTTAGAATCATTTGTTTTGTATTTCTTTTCAATAAAAGGCTGTAATTCTTTTTCAATAAAAGCAATAAACTGATCAGAATGCCCTGTGGTTGGAAAACGAGTTTTGTCTTTTTCAATTGTAGTTGGAAAAGTGAAATCTCTTTTTCTGTCAACAGTTGCAATTCCTACTACAATTGATTTTGGAACCTGATTAATCCACTCAAAACTATTAAACTGAACCAATCCTGAGATATGAATAAAATCTTCATCTGCAGAACCGTCCAATAAGTAAATGACAGGATATTTTGTGTCTTCTGCTGGATTATAACCTTCAGGAAGATAAATGTTTAAAATTCTTTTTTCGTTTAATTCTTTGGATTGAATTTCTTCGATTACACCTAAAACGAAAGGCTTTGAAGTTTCTATGTTTTTGGCTTTATTCTTTTGGCTGAATGCGAAAGTAGAAGAAAAAAGTAAAAAGACCAGAGCAAAAAATTTGTTCATTGATAGTAAAGTAAAAATGTTTTTATAAAACGAAAATACAACTTTAATATCAGTAAATTCTTCTTTTGTTTTGGCCTTTTATATACAATTGAAAATTATTTTGCTTTTTCAGCAAAAATAGCATCTAGACCTTCCATTGCAATAGTAAAACCTTCTTTGAATCCCATTTGAATAATCATTTCCAAGTCAGATAGTTTTTCATGTTTGATGACAACATCTACAAAAGTAGATCCGTCTTTTTCAGAGAAAGTCACATTCCAGTCAGAGCGTGGAAATTCCTTGTTTAAATTGCCTTCGCTGTCGCTAAAAGCATCTAGATATTTAAAATTAGTTTTCGGACTAATTGAAGTAAAATCTGCAATGGCCCAATGTTCTTCGCCTTCTGGCCCAAGCATGGCATATAATCTGCGTCCGCCTTCTTTAAAATCCATGCTTTTTGTTTTAGATTTCCACGGAGCAGGAGCCCACCACAAATCCAGAATTTGAGGTTCTGTCCACGCAGACCAAACTTGAGGCAGCGAAGCATTAAATTCGCGTTTTACATTGACAGTATTATTTTCTTTATCAACAGTAAAATTCATTAAAAGATTTGATTTCATTTTTTTTAGATTTTAATTCGTTAATAATAATTCGGTTGAAATAATTTTATTTTTCTGCTAAGATTTTATCCAAACCTTCCATCGCTGATGTAAATCCTTGTTTGAATCCCATTTCGATTATTTTTTCAAGTTCTTCAAAACTGTCTCTTGTAATTACAATATCAACAATGGTAGAATCTCCCTGCTCAGAGAATGAAACATCCCAAAAAGAACTTCCAAAAGCAGAATTTGGATTTCCGTCAGCATCGCAAAAAGTAGAAGTGTATTTAAAATTTGTTTTAGGAGAAATCGAAGTATAATCAAAAGTACTCCAGCCTTGCACACCTTCAGCACCAACCATTGCGTACAATCTTCGTCCGCCTTCTTTAAACTCCATGCTTTTTGTCTCAGATTTTAGCGGAGCTGGAGCCCACCACAAATCCAGAATTTCAGGTTCTGTCCATGCAGACCAAACACTTGATAACGGAGCGTTGAATTCGCGTTTTACATTCACTCTTTTATTTTCCTTGTCTACAGAAAAAATCATTAATAAATCAGTCTTCATTTTCTTTAGATTTTAAGTTTAGTAATACTTGATCCAATTGGCTAAAACGCTGTTCCCAAATTGCTTTAAATTGTTCCAGCCATTGGTCAACTTCTTTCATTTTTTCAATTTTGAGCTGATAATAAATTTCTCTGCCCAATTTCTTTTCTTCCAATAAATCACATTCGTTTAATATTTTAATGTGTTTTGAAACTGCTTGTCTTGTAGTTTGAAACTGCTCTGCAATAGCATTTGGGGTCAATGCACTCGAAGAAATCAAAACTAATATTGCTCTTCTCGTCGGATCGGCAATAGCTTGAAAAATATCTCTTTTCATTTTTCTAAATATAGATTCGCAACTAATCAGTTGCAAATATACGCAACTTTTTGGTTGCACAATAAAAAAACGCGATTTTTTTTAATTAGAATATTCTAAACAAAAAAAGACGCATCAAAAATGCGTCTTTTCTTTATGTGGGAGTTTTATAATTATTTCCTGAACTTATTTTTTACAATGATATCTTTTAGTTTGGCTTTCAAGTCTTCGCCAGTATCATAAACCATTTGTTCGTTGTTCGGAAATGCAACGGCACGTTTGTCAAAATACGCCAGATAATTATCATCGCAGGCATTTCTATTTCCTTTGTAAGTAGAATAAATATTTTCAAAAACATATTCGCTGCTTATCGGGAAAGTCTGCACCAGCTGATTACTTTTTAAATCTACATAATCCACTTTTGCTGTTACGAGACAAGACTTAAACTGTCTAAATTCGTAAACCGTGGCACGAAGCGTTTTATAATTATCTACTTTTATTTCTTTGCCTAAACTGTCTTTTACAGGTCTTCCGCGACTATCCAAAAGTGTTTTTACGCCATCTTTAACTTGTCTTTCCTTCACAAATTCTTTCTCTTTAATTTGTTCTGGCGAAATTGCAATTTGTCTAAAACTCAAAATTAAACTATAGTCATAATTCACATTTTTTTGTCTAGCACTATGATAAACGGTCCATTTATCGTTTAATCCGTAAGTTTTAAAATCCAACAAATCATCCTGAAGCATTTTCGGAATGACCATATTGGTTTCGTTTTTAGCATAAACATCAACAAAATCAGTTCCTTTAAACTGCGCATCATCCATCAGTTTTTTGGTGTTTTTGTAATTTGGATTAATGCTTTCCAAATACGCAAAATCATCATAAGCTTTTCTAAAATCTAATTTGTTATTTGATTTCAAGAGCATTGAAGCGTTTTCATATAAATATTTCGAAAGTGCATTTTTACTGTTTACAATTTCATTCGAATAATTATCAAATGGGAAATAAGCGTTTTTTCCCTGCTTCAATAAAGGCAGAGGCAATAATGGACGAATTTTTTCCTGACGATTATTTAGCTGTAAATAAGTATTATAAATGCGTTCTGTATTGGCAGGATTGTTTTCTTTGTTCAGCATTTCCAAATTTCGAAGGTCACGATCTTTGGCTTTTGCAAAAGCTTCTTCCAATAAATAAACATAATCTTGTTTTCCTTTAGAATCTTTTTTGGTGCGAAGTGCTTCAACAGCGCGATCAATTGCGCCATCATAATTTCCATCGCTAAGCATTGATTGTGTTGTCTTTACCCCACAAGAAGAAAGAGCTAAAAACAATATAGAAATGAGAAAAGTAATTTTTTGCATAGTTTGTTTTTTGAAGGTGTAAATATATCTTTTTTAACTTTCAACAACTATGCCTTTTTCTAATTTATTTGAGGAGCAGAATAAGCTATTTTATAAGAAGGAAAAAATTAGTCTTCCCAGTTTTCAATTACATTATCGTTCCATAATTTTTCAGCGAATTCTCTAAAAACTTTCGCTCCTTTCTTAAAGTTTTCATCCAGTTTATATTCGCCTCCTTCAAATTGTTTTTTGCCGTTATCGTCAATGCCAACTGCGACTTTATTTTCGCCACGCATGGCATATTTTGTATTCCCTTCATACATAATAATCTTCATGTCAGAAGGACTAACATCGCCATGACAAACTGTTTTATACATGAGCCAAGTTTCGGCAATTCCATTTTTGTCTAAATCTGTAACTTGAAAAGTGTTTTTTACAAAGGAAGCTACAATGTCAACTGGACAATCTGAAATGTAATCGTAAACTTTCCAGGTTTGCTTTACTTCATTGCCTGAAACTATAAAATGATATCCAAATAATTCAGCATCAGAACCTTCTGTTTCGTGCGTAAATTTTTTATTGATGTGATAACCGGTTTCAGTAGTAATTACAATATTATCGCCCAATTTATCTTTCCATCGAACAGCATTTTTTATAAAACCTTCATATTTTATCGAAGCAGGAAATTGAGTTGAATCGATTTTTTCAACCGTTAAGACAAAAGGTTCTTCAGTTGAAGGTTTTCCATTTGAAACGGCAGTTTTTACGTCATCTTTTTTCTCTGGTTTACAATTCCAAAACAAAACAATAAACAATAATAAAATTGTAATTTTTTTCATAAAAAGCGTGTATGTAATTTAAGTGAGTTGTTTTTTGATCAGCACAATTTGTCCTAAATGATAGTAACTATGTTCAATCATAGCTTCGATGTTTCTTTTGTAAGTTCCGTATTTTGCATCTACAAAAACAGCATCTAGGTTTTCGTCAGGCATTTGTTCTACAAAAGAGGCAAATGTTTCAGCATCATTCCAAAATTTAGTTAGAAAATTGTTCCATTGTTCTTGCGAACGAATAGGAGGAAAGTCAAAACTAAATTGATCTTTGATATCAAGCGTTCCGCCTTTAAAAACCTGATTGATTCCGTTAATATAATAATGAATATGCTGAGCCAGAGCTGCAATCGTATTTAAATCCTGAATCGGACTAACAGCAATTTTCCAATCCAGATTTTCTAGCTGATCTTTAAAATTGGTGTTTGCAATCCAAGTTCCGTTTAAAATAACTTCTCTGAAACGATTGGCAATTTCTGTTGTACTTTTCATGTTCCATAAATTTAGGAGTTACTATTAAGAATTTATTCCTGCTGAATCCACTCGTATTTTCCGTTTTTTAGATAAATAATACCGCCTCCGCAGCTTTCTTCGGCATGAATAAAGATTCCGTCATTTGGCAGTTTTATTTTGTCCTCTTCTGCAACTTGTTCTTCGCCAATAATATCGCCATCTTCATTTACATTGTTAAAGTAAACCTCATTTTTAGGCGCTTTTTCAAATATTCCTGCCCAATCAATTTCGTCAAAACCTTGTCTTAAAATATCATTTCCAAAACCTAAATAATCAGTTCTTTTTCCGTTTCCGTAAGTGATTTTAAAACCGCTTTTTTGGTTGTTTGTGCTTCTAAAAATTTCTACTGTTTCGTCTAGATTATCTCCGTCAAGATCACATAAAACTTTGTTGGTTTTATGTTTTATAGATAAAACAATTGTATCTGCTTTTTTTGTTTCTGGCTCTTTCTTTTCATTCACTTCCAAAGAATCTTTTGAAGCAATTTTAGAAGTTTCTGATTCAGTTTTAGTTTCTTTTTTACAAGAAATAGTTAACAATGATAAAAGGAGTAGAGTTCTAATTTTCATATTAGGCTTAGATAAATTTTAAAATGCTAATATAAAAAATTACGTACGAAAATATATAGCTTTATGAATTGTTGAATATTATCCTTTTAAATTATTGTATGAATTGCCTCCAGCTTTAGCTGGAAGTAGAATATTGATATAAAAAAGGCTTTAGCCAAAAAAACGATTTGGCTAAAGCCCTTTTATGACTTTTTATTTATCTCCATCTAAAGCTGGAGGCAATTGAAAATGTATTTATTTAGATTTTCTAATCTTCACCTGATACACAATCTCCCAAAAAATAATTGAAAAAACTGCATTGGCAAAAATGGCAGTTTTAACCTGATAAGGATCGTAATTGACAAGCAGATGCAAGTTGGTAAACTGTAAAGCTAGAAACATAGCCAAAGCTGCAATTCCGACAGCGCAAAGTACGTTAAGCAAAGGTTTCCATTTTAAGGCTGTAAAAGCATAAATAAGATTCAAAATACCAAAACCAGCTCCTAAAGTGACAAATGCATCTCCTTTAAACTTTTCGTTTAATTCAAGCAAGAGCTGTGTAGAAGTAAGATATAAAAAGAAAAGAATTGAATAAATGAGGATTCGTACTTGCGGTTTCATTTTGTATTGATTTTTTATCGAGCAAAATTAAGCATTTAAAATGAAGCTCTGATTAGGTTTTTACGGCAAAAGCGTTTCTATTTTGGTTTCCGATTTTTCCTTTAGCGGGCTATCGGCCTTCAAACTCCAAATGATTAGAAATTTTCCTTTTACAACATATTCTTCCGGATGCTCATCTGTTGGTTCGCCTGCTTTTCCCCAAAGTAAACCTTGCAGAAATCGATCGCCCTTAAAAACATGATCAAATTCAAAATACATAATAGAACCGCGATCTGCTTTGCTTTTAAAACTCTGAATGGCTTTACTTTTTACAGTTCCAACAATATTGCTATAGGTTTCAATATCATTATAAAAACTACATGCTTGTGGCGTAATGCAAACATTCCCGTCGCTTACCATATAACCGCCTTTCGGAATTTCTTTCGGTTTTAGTTTTAAATCGGCTAGGGTTTGGCTGAATGAATTGGTTGTGAATAGTAGAAGTAGAGTTGATAGGGTAATTGTAATTTTCATTGATTTGGGGATTGATTTGGTAAAGCTAAAATAGTATTTTAATTTGATTTTACGATAGAAAAGGGTGTTTTGGAAGACTATACTTTTGATGTGTTTTTATTTGTTTTATGCTTTATTATAATATAGCAAATCAAAGCAGGCGTAAGCATAAATATGAATAAAGTGCTAATCCAATAATCTCTCATTTCGTAGGAGAAAGCATTATTAAGTATATCGTTTTGTCTTCTGTACAGAATTACGTTTTTAGCAATTTTGATTCTCCAGATAGGAATTTTATTTTGACCAAAAAAGGCTCTTTCTTCTACAATGCTTTTTGATATAGAAATTCCTGTTTGTAATTTATCTGATTCGCAAAAACCATAAAATATCCAGGAAGTTTTGTTACTGCCAATAGACGATGGTGGAATTTCCTTATTTATATGCAAAACATCTTTATAATAATATTTATGAGGATTTAGAGAGGCGTAAAACGTCTTGGTTTTTTCAAAATCATTTATAACTTCAATTCCGGTTATTGCTAATCCTAGAAATATCAATATCAAGCAAAATGTTCTCATAGTTTTTTCTGTTCAAAAGCTTACGCGCTTATTGTGGTAGTTTTTTTATTTTTAATTTGGTTTATAAAAAAAGCACAAAATCAAATGATATTTGTGCTTTCGTAAATTTATATTGTTGAAGGACTATTTTCCTTTTAATAATTTTTCTAAATATTCAACTTTGTCTTTTTCAGCTTGAACCAAACGTTCGTAAAGTTCTACAACTTTATCAAGTGGATTGAAAGTGCAAGAATTGTTAGTGTTTCCACTTCCTTGTGCTCCGTTATTTGCACTATTGTCATAAAAGTTATTAAAGAAATTAAAAACTGATTCTTCAGAAAAATTTTCAATCACTTCTTTAGTTACGCCTAAAGCTTTTGCAATTTCAACAAGTTTATCTTCATCAACAGTTTCACTTGCTTCAATGTTAGAAACAGTTTGCTGGCTTAAACCAATTGCAATCGCAAGTGCTTCCTGCTTCATACCTTTAAGCTCTCTGATTCGGCTTATGTTTCTGCCGATATGTTTTGGTTTTGATGTTGTGCTCATAATTTCAAAGGTATTTATTTTTTTTGATTTTATTGAAGATTAAATATATGATATTTCTGAGGTAATATTTAATGATTTTAAAAGCTTTTATTTTCTTCGCTTACGCTTTTCGTGAATGGTAATTTGATTGGATAGAGCTAATTCTTTTAAACATTCTTGATAAATATCTTCTCGCCATTTTTTGAAAAGATCTATTAGATTAAAAAACAATTCTTCGGGTATATTTTCTGGCTGCGGTTTTTTGAGTAAAGTCCCTATGGTAATGTTATGTGATTTTCCAGAATGATTAATAACATAATTTTGTCTAGTTTCATCTTCTAAAAACATATCTGCATAGTAATGTTTTAATACTACTTGGTCGAGATTTATGAATCCTAAAATTAAGGTTTTAATTTCTGATGGTATTTCACATTCAAATTGTTTCTCAATTTGTGCCATATTTTTATCAAGAAAATGTAATCTAACTTTACATTCAAAAATGATATCTATATAAATCCCTAAACTCAATAATCTTTCTGACCAACCATCAAAATGATCATAAGAAAGAATGTAGTCTTCATGTAATTTGAAATTTCCTGTTGAAGAGTCTATTTTACGTATGTTAAGTACTTCAAAGTCCATTTGTTTAGGTATTAAATACTTTTTTAGTTTTGATTAAGTAAAGTTTATCCACAATCTTGTCATTTCGACGAAGGAGAAATCTTCGTAAGTAGCTCTACAAAGATTGGAAATGTTATTCAAATAAATAATTAAGAAAATCCAAATCAGGATTAATAATTTTTATCAATTCGATTTTCTTTTCTCTGCGCCAGTCTTTTATTTCTTTTTCACGAGCGATTGCTTCTTGAACCCATGTGAATTTTTCGTAGTACAACAAATAAGTAGCATTGTATTTTACAGTAAAGGTTTTGTTTTCTGTTGTATTGTTTGCTTTGTGCTGACTTAAGCGGATTCTTAAATTATTTGTGACTCCTGTGTAGAAAACGGTTTTGTATTTGTTTGTTAGGATGTATATGTAGTATGTGTGATAGCCTTCTTGATGTAGCATTTTTTTAATGCTAAAGATAGATAATTATTTAAGATTTTTCTTTCTTTTTTATAATTTTGTTTCTAATCTTTGTAGAGCTACTTGCGAAGATTTCTCCTTCGTCGAAATGACAAACTTAGTGGCTACTTTGTGTATGGTTTGAGCGAAATACTTTGCGGAGTTTCTTGTGAAGATTTCTCCTCCGTCGAAATGACAAAACTGGACGGTTAGTTACTTTGCGTGCTTCGACTTCGCTCAGCCTGACAAAGTACAGCAATCTAAAATCTAAAGTCAGAAATCTAAAATAAAAAAATCCCGCCTCAATTAAGAAACGGGATTAAAATGATATTCTCTTTTTTTCTATTGTTAAACCGTAGCAGCAATTTCTTGTGGCAACGGAATTTGATTTTTAAGTAAATCTTCAAATGTTTCTGCTTGGCGAATTAAGATTCCTTGTCCGTTCATCCAAAGCACTTCTGCTGGTTTGTATCTTGAGTTGTAGTTAGATGACATTGAGAAACAGTATGCTCCAGCGTTTCTGAATTCTAAAATGTCACCTTCAGTGATTTCTGCAATTCTGCGGTTGTTTGCAAAAGTATCCGTTTCGCAAATGTATCCTACAACAGAGTAAAAACGCTCTTTTCCTTTTGGATTGGAAATGTTTTCGATATGGTGTGAAGATCCGTAAAACATCGGACGGATTAAGTGGTTGAAACCACTATCAATCCCTGCGAAAACTGTAGAAGTTGTCTGTTTTACTACGTTTACTTTTACTAAGAAATGACCAGCTTCACTCACCAAGAATTTTCCTGGTTCGAAAATCAATGTTAAATCTCTTCCGTATTCTGCACAGAAAGCATTGAATCTTTTAGATAATTTTTTACCTAATTCTTCGATGTCTGTTTCGATATCGTCTTTTTTGTAAGGAACTTTGAATCCGCTTCCGAAATCTAAGAATTGTAAATCTTTGAAATGTTTAGCGGTATCAAACAAGATTTCAGCAGCATACAAGAATACTTCGATATCTAAAATATCTGATCCTGTGTGCATGTGAATTCCAATAATGCTCATTTTTGTGTTCTCTACAATTCGCAAAATATGCGGAATCTGATGCACAGAAATTCCGAATTTACTATCGATATGTCCAACAGAAATGTTAGCGTTTCCGCCCGCCATTACGTGTGGATTGATGCGAATACATACCGGAATATGTGGGTGTTTTGTTCCGAATTGCTCTAAAATAGATAAATTGTCGATATTGATTTGTACGCCCATTGCGGCAACTTCTTCAATCTCTTCCAGAGAAACGCCGTTTGGTGTAAAGAAAATTCTTTCGGGTTCATAGCCAGCGTGAAGCCCTAACTGAACTTCCTGAATCGATACAGTGTCTAAGCCAGACCCCATGTTCTTTAATAACTGTAGAATCGCAATGTTAGACAATGCCTTCATGGCATAATTAACTCTTAAGTTCTCCACCTTAGAGAAAGCTTTAGTTAATCGGTTGTACTGAGATTGGATTTTTTCAGCATCGTAAACATACAATGGACTTCCAAATTGGTCTGCTAACTGCAGTAAATCTTTTGCTTGCATTTTTAAATCATTTTGGGCAAAGTTATTACACTTTTGATTACCAGCAAATAATTTGCAGAAAAATAACAAAATATAACAAATTGTTTTATTTCAAACAAAAAGTTGCTGTTTTTGGAATTTTATAACCTTTGTTAAGATACTATCCTGATAGCTAATCGGGACTAAGTTCTTTTGCCACGAATTCACGAATTTCTCTAATTTATAAATACTATTGAAATGTTTTAACCGCAAATTACACAATTTTCGCAAATTTTTAATTTTAGAATTTCGCAAAATGCTAAAATATAGACCGTGGTTTCAACCATGGGAAGAGTACGGATTGGACGTAATCATATATTGCGTCCCGGTGGTTGAAACCACGAGCTATGTTTGAAATAGAAATCGACCAGAAAATAAAAATTCGTGAAAATTTGTGCAATTCTTGGCAGACAAAAATAATCTGTGCTAATCATTTTATCCCTATAACTATCGGGAGTGGTAAAAAAACAAAACCCCTGAATATAAAATCAAGGGTTTGTGATAGTATGTGTTGTATTTTTATTCGGTTTTTTACAGGCTAGGAAGATCTCCTTTTCCTTTAGTAGGCAAGTTTGTAGATCCCATAAGGAACAAATCTACCTCTCTTGCTGCTTCGCGACCTTCTGAAATAGCCCACACGATTAATGATTGTCCTCTTCTCATATCACCAGCAGTGAAAATGTGAGGAACGTTTGTCTGATAGTTATGTGCTTTATAGTTGTTTCTCGCGTCAATTTCGATTCCTAACTGCTCGCTTAACGTTTTCTCTGGACCCGTAAACCCAAGAGCCAATAAAGCTAAATCGCAAGGCCAGATTTTTTCAGAACCTTCTTTTTCGATTAATTCTGGACGCTGACCTGGAGTCATTTTCCATTGCACTTCAACTGTTTTTAATCCAGTTAATTCACCTTTTTCGTTAGAAATGAATTCTTTAGTGTTGATCAACCAGTTTCTGTCGCAACCTTCTTCGTGAGAAGAAGATGTTTTTAACTGCAACGGCCAGAAAGGCCATGGAGTTGACTCGCTTCTTCCAACTGGAGGTTTTGGCAAAATCTCAAAGTTAGTTACCGATTTAGCTCCATGTCTGTTAGAAGTTCCGATACAGTCAGAACCAGTATCTCCACCACCAATAACGATTACATCTTTTCCAGTAGCTTTAACTTGGTCTGGAATTGATTCTCCGTATAAAACTTTAGTCTGCTGTGTTAAGAAATCCATTGCCTGAACAACGCCTTTGCTTTCGATTCCTTTAGTTGGCAAGCTTCTTCTTTCAGTTGCTCCTCCGCATAAAACGATAGAATCGAATGCGTTTAATTCTTCTACGCTGAAATTAACTCCAACATTTACATTTGTTTTGAAAGTGATTCCCTCTGCTTCTAGAATAGCTACACGACGGTCGATGATTCCTTTTTCTAATTTGAAATTTGGAATTCCGTAACGTAATAAACCTCCAATTGCATTGTCTCTTTCAAAAACAGTAACAGTGTGACCTGCTCTGTTTAATTGCTGAGCTGCTGCAAGACCTGCAGGTCCTGAACCAATAACGGCCACTGTTTTTCCAGTTCTTGATTTTGGTGGCTGAGGTTTAATCCATCCTTCAGCGAAGCCTCTTTCAACAATGCTTTTTTCGATGTTTTCGATAGAAACCGGATCTTTGATGATTCCTAATACACATGATTTCTCACATGGAGCAGGGCATAAGCGTCCTGTAAATTCAGGGAAGTTGTTGGTAGATTGTAAAATCTCCAACGCGCTCTGCCATTCTTCCTGATGTACCATGTCGTTGAAGTCAGGAATTAAATTTCCTAACGGACAACCACTGTGGCAAAAAGGAATACCACAGTCCATACATCTTGATCCTTGTTCTCTTAATTTATCTTTTGGTACCGGAATAGTAAATTCGTTGTAGTTCGAAACGCGTTCTGCAACTGCTAAATTACTTTCGTCGGCTCTGTTATATTCTTTAAATCCGCCTATTTTACCCATGACTTTTTTATTAAATCTAAATGATTAAATTCCAATTCTTAAATTCCAAATTCCATTTTTTTTAACCGCAAAGTACGCAAGGTTCTTTGTTTTGCTTTTTGGAGTGTTTTAAGTTCGCAAAGCTTTGAGGTTAACTTCAATCTAAAATCTAAAATCTGAATTCTAAAATCATTTATCCCGCTATTAATTCTTCTATTTGTTTTTCTTCTGCAATTCGTTTTAATGCTTTTTTGTAATCAGTTGGCATTACTTTTACGAAGTGCTGTTGTTGGTTTTCCCAGTCTGCTAAAATTCTTTTTGCTAATGGACTGCTAGTGTACAACGAATGGTTTTTGATCAGTTTTCTTAGTTTCGTAAGATCTTCTTCTTCCATTGGATCGAATGCAACCATTTCCATGTTGCAAACTGTAGAATCGAATTTCTTATTTGGATCGTAAACATAAGCCACACCACCGCTCATACCAGCTGCGAAGTTTCTTCCTGTTTTTCCTAAAACTACTACTGTACCACCAGTCATGTACTCGCATCCGTGATCTCCAATTCCTTCTACAACTGCTGTTGCTCCAGAATTTCTCACACAGAAACGTTCTCCTGCGATACCATTAATATAAGCCTCTCCCGTAATAGCTCCGTAAAGGGCAACGTTCCCGATAATGATGTTGTCTTCAGGATTGAAAGTCGCAGTAGGAGGTACTTTTACAATTAGTTTTCCTCCAGAAAGACCTTTTCCTAAATAGTCATTACAGTTTCCGTGAATTTTAAATGACAATCCGTTTGTGGCAAATGCACCAAAACTTTGTCCCGCAGAACCTTCAAAATCAACTAAAATAGTGTCATCTGGTAATCCTTGTGCGCCATAAATTTTCGAGATTTCGTTACTCAAAATCGCACCTACAGAACGGTCTGTATTTTTAATTTTGAATGTAACTCTCGTTTTCTCCTTTCTATAGATAGATGGAATAGCTTCCTTGATGATGTCAAAATCCAATACGTTTTCAAGAGCGTGGTCTTGAGTTGTTGTGTTGTGATTTGGAACTGTTTTTGCTTTTTCTGGTTTGTATAGAATAGTCGATAAATCTAAACCATTTGCTTTATAATGCTTGATAGCTTTGTCTACGTTTAATTTTTGAGACTGACCTACCATTTCTTTTAAAGTTCTGAAACCTAATTGTGCCATGATTTCTCTTAACTCCTCAGCAATAAAATACATGAAGTTGATTACGTGCTCTGGAGTTCCTTTGAAATTTTTTCTCAATTCAGGATCCTGAGTTGCAATACCAACTGGGCAGGTATTTAAGTGACAAGCTCTCATCATGATACATCCAGAAGCTACAAGCGGAGCCGTTGCAAAACCGAATTCCTCAGCTCCTAATAAAGCAGCTATCGCCACGTCACGACCTGTTTTCAGCTGTCCGTCACATTCTAAAACTACACGGCTTCTTAAATCGTTTAAGATCAAAGTTTGTTGTGCTTCAGCTAAACCAAGTTCCCATGGAATACCTGTGTGCTGTAAAGATGTTAATGGTGCAGCTCCCGTTCCTCCGTCATAACCTGAAATCAAGATAACGTCAGCTTTTGCTTTGGCAACACCGGCAGCGATGGTTCCAACTCCAACTTCAGAAACTAATTTCACGTTGATACGAGCTTCACGGTTTGCATTTTTCAAATCGTAAATCAACTGAGATAAATCCTCAATAGAGTAAATATCGTGGTGAGGTGGAGGCGAAATCAAACCTACATAAGGCGTAGAGTTTCTCGTTTCAGCAATCCAAGGCACTACTTTTTCTCCAGGTAACTGTCCACCTTCACCAGGTTTCGCTCCCTGAGCCATTTTAATTTGAATCTCTTTAGCGTTTGTCAAATAGTTGATCGAAACACCAAAACGCCCCGAAGCAACTTGTTTGATAGCACTATTTCTAGAATCTCCGTTAATTTCTTTCTGGAAACGTCTAGGATCTTCTCCACCTTCTCCAGAGTTACTTTTTCCTCCAATTCTGTTCATTGCAATCGCTAAGTTCTCATGCGCTTCCTGGCTGATAGAACCGTAAGACATTGCTCCGGTTTTGAATTTCTTCACAATTTCTGTCCAAGGTTCTACTTCATCAATAGAAATTGGATCTAAATTGTTGAATTCAAATAGGCCTCTAATGGTCATTAAATTTGAACTTTGCTCGTTTACAGCATTAGCATATTCTTTATAGCTTTCAGGGCTATTTAAACGAACTGCTTGCTGTAATTTAGAAATAGTGGTTGGGTTAAACATGTGTTTTTCGCCACCACGTCTCCATCTGTAAATACCTCCAATTTCAAGCGAAAGCAAGTTTGCAATTTTTGAATTTGGGAAAGCTTTTTGGAAACGTTTTTTAACCTCTTTCTCCACTTCCATTAAACCAATTCCTTCAATTCTTGATGGCGTGTAAGGGAAGTATTTAGATGTAAATGTTTTGTTTAAACCTAAAATCTCGAAAATTTGAGCAGCTCTGTACGAATGTAAAGTAGAGATACCAATTTTGTTCATGATTTTCACGATTCCTTTTGCAATCGCTTTGTTGTAATTAACAACTGCGTAATCTGCTTTTACTTTTGTAATGAAACCTTTTTCAACCTGATCGTGAATGATTTCGTTTACCATGTAAGGATTGATAGCACTTGCGCCGTATCCGAACAATAAAGCAAAATGATGCGGTTCACGTGGTTCAGCAGATTCGATGATGATTCCGAATTTAGAACGAACTTGTAAAATGTTTAATGAATGGTGAATGTAAGAACAAGCCAATAACATAGGAATTGGAGCTAATTCTTCGCTTACACCTCTATCTGATAAGATGATGATGTTGCATCCTTCATTAACCGCTTTAAAAGTCGCCTGAACGCATTTTTCAAGAGCTCTTTCTAAACCGTTAACTCCTTTTTCTATTTTGTATAAAGTAGAAATAGTAGCCGATTTGAAATCTGCGTGGTCAATGTTTCTGATTTTATCCAAATCCTCATTAGAAATAACCGGATTTTGGATTTTTAATTTTTTACATTGTTTAGATTCGATTTCGAAAATATTGAAATCTCCACCAATCGCTAAACTGATATCCGTAATGATTTCTTCACGAATACCATCCAATGGCGGGTTTGTAACCTGAGCAAACAATTGTTTGAAGTAATTGTACAACAACTGAGGCTGATCTGAAAGAACTGCCAAAGGTGTATCATTACCCATAGAACTGATGGCTTCAGCTCCGTCGCTACCCATTGGATTGATGATTGTTTTTAAATCTTCAATAGTATAACCAAACAAACGCTGTCTTGTTAAGAAATCTAATTTTTCAACAGGAGTAGGGTTGTTGGTATAAGGAACGCTAGCCAAAGGCAATAAGTTTTCGTCAACCCATTGTTTGTATGGACGTTTTGTAACGATCGCCTTCTTTACTTCTTCGTCTTCGATGATACGCCCTTCGTTCATATCAACCAAGAACATTTTTCCTGGCTCAAGACGACCGTGCTGAATTACATCTTCTGGATCGATGTCTAATACACCAATTTCAGATGACATAATTACGAAGCCGCTTTTTGTTAATGTATAACGAGAAGGACGCAATCCATTTCTGTCTAGTAAAGCACCAATTACGTTACCATCTGTAAACGGAATAGAAGCAGGACCATCCCAAGGTTCCATGATACAAGCATTGTATTCATAGAAAGCTCTTTTCTCAGGAGACATTGTCTGGTGTTTTTCCCAAGCTTCAGGAACTACCATCATCATTGCCTCTGGAAGAGAACGTCCAGTCATCAATAAAAGTTCAATTACCATATCCATAGAAGCAGAATCTGATTTTCCTTCTAGGATAATTGGGAATAATTTTTTGATATCATCGCCAAAGACAGCGCTTTGCATAAGCTCTTCACGAGCACGCATACGGCTTACGTTTCCACGAAGTGTATTGATCTCACCATTGTGACACATGTATCTAAATGGTTGAGCTAGATCCCAAGATGGGAATGTATTTGTAGAGAAACGTTGGTGTACAAGCGCTAAACGTGTCACCAAGTCTGGATCTTTCAAATCTATATAATAACGGCTGATGTCTTCTGGCATCAATAGACCTTTATATATTATAGTAGTTGTCGATAAACTAGTAAAATAAAACATGTGGCTTTCTGAGGTCTTAGATCCTCTTACGGCATGTTCAGCAATTTTTCTAGCTGCAAAAAGTTTTGCATTAAATTCTTGTTCAGTTAAATCTTGTCCGTTTTTAGAAACGAAAACTTGTTTAATTGTTGGTTCTTTTTCTGCGGCGATTTCACCTAAATTTTCAACGTCAACAGGTACATCTCTCCAGCCTAAAACTTTTAAGTTTTGATCTTTGATAGTAGCTTCAAATGCATTAATACAAAAAGAAACCTGGTTTTTGCTTTTTGGTAAAAAAACCATTCCTACTGCATACTCACGCGCTTCTGGGATTTCAAAGTCACAAACTTTCTTAAAAAAATCATGAGGAATGTCGAATAAAATTCCGGCTCCGTCACCAGTTCTTCCATCAGAACTTACGGCACCACGATGTTCCAATTTAATTAAGATGTCTAATGCTTTGTGAATAATATCATTTGACTTAATACCATTCAAATTACAAATAAATCCTGCACCACAATTGTCGTGTTCAAATTCAGGCAGATAAAGCCCTTGTTCTTTAACTCTCATTCTTGATATTTTTTTTACAAAAATACAGATTTCGTTAAACATAATGTATTGAAATAGTGCTTTTGCTTTCATTTTTGCTGTAATATTAGAAAAAGGGTTCTTAATTATTAATATTATTATAGAAGGCATCCCGAATTGCTAAAAATATAATTACTCTTAAAATATATTAGGAAAAATCGTCGGGAGGCCAATAAAACCAATGAATTTTTTGTTAAATATCAAACGTTTTCTGAGAATTGTGTTAACATTAACAAATTGTTCCGTTAACGATTTGTTTGCTTTGAAAAATTATCAACGCTCAATACCTACATATAACATTTATTTAATTGAAAAAGATTTTACTATTCAGTTGTATTTTGTTACTTTTGTCGCACTTTTATTCTGAAATAAATTCAGAACCAGACAAATTCTATATTATGAACATACACGAATATCAAGGAAAAGAAATTTTAGCGAGTTACGGAGTACGTGTGCAACGCGGAATCGTGGCTAATAATGCAGTTGAAGCTGTGGCTGCTGCAAAACAATTAACTGCCGAAACTGGAACAGGATGGCATGTAATTAAAGCACAAATTCACGCAGGTGGTCGTGGAAAAGGTGGTGGAGTTAAGCTGGCAAAAAACTTACAACAAGTTGAAGAGTTAGCAGAACAAATCATCGGAATGCAATTAGTTACTCCTCAGACTCCGCCTGAAGGTAAAAAAGTTAACAAAGTATTAGTAGCTGAAGATGTTTACTATCCTGGAGAAAGCGAAACTTCTGAATTTTATGTTTCTGTTTTATTGAATAGAGGTACAGGACGCAACATGATCATGTATTCTACTGAAGGTGGAATGGATATCGAAGAAGTTGCTGAGCACACTCCACACTTAATCTTTACTGAAGAAATTGATCCTTCTGTAGGATTACAAGGTTTCCAAGCTAGAAGAATTGCTTTCAATTTAGGTCTTTCTGGAAACGCTTTCAAAGAAATGGTGAAATTCATCGATGCACTTTACAATGCTTACATTGGTTCTGATGCTTCAATGTTTGAAATCAATCCAGTTCTTAAAACTTCTGATAACAAAATCTTAGCTGTTGACGCTAAAGTTAACATCGATGATAACGCTTTATACAGACAACCTAAATATGCTGAAATGAGAGATATCCGTGAGGAGAATCCAATCGAAGTTGAAGCTAAAGAAGTTGGTCTTAACTATGTTGACCTTGACGGTACTGTAGGATGTATGGTAAACGGAGCTGGTCTTGCAATGGCAACTATGGACTTAATTAAATATGCTGGTTTTGAGCCTGCTAACTTCCTTGACGTAGGAGGAACTGCTGACGCAAAACGTGTTGAGACAGCTTTCAGAATTATCTTGAAAGATCCAAACGTAAAAGCTATCTTAATTAACATCTTTGGAGGTATCGTTCGTTGTGACCGTGTTGCTCAAGGTGTTGTTGATGCTTACAAAAACATGGGAGATGCTATCAATGTGCCAATTATCGTTCGTTTGCAAGGAACAAATGCAGAAATTGCAAAAGAATTAATTGACAACTCTGGTATGCCAATCTTATCTGCAGTTCAATTCCAAGAAGCTGCTGACCAAGTAAAAGCTGCTCTTTCTTAATTAAATAAGAAATCAATTTATATAGAAAATCCATTCCAAAAGGAGTGGATTTTTTTTTGTTTTAACCGCAAAGGGCGCAAGGATTTTCTACGTATAAGAATATACATAAACGCAAAGTTCGCAAAGCTTTATCCATATAGCTTTGCGAACTTTGCGTTTCTATATATTACTTGGTAAAATTCTTGCGTCCTTTGCGGTTAAAAAAATATTATTTCAAAACAGTTGATAAGTCCACAATTTCAAATGTTGGATCATTTTCTATAAAGCCTCGAATGATTGAAGCATGACCTGCACCAACTAATACCATTATTTTGTTATCTGTGCTTTCGGTTAGTTTCTGAATTAGAGAATACATGTACAAGTTTCTTTTGTACCAATTTGCAACTAAAGAAGGTCCTGAAAAATCATCTGGATTTCCAGCTCTATTTGCTATTTCCAAATACCATTGAAGATTTTCATTTTCGGTTTGTTTTGTATTGTAATACAACATCATTTCTTGTAATGAGCTTTTTGCTATTTTTTCATTATGTTCTTTTTCAAAATTTCCTGTTGTAACTTTGTTTTTCTCCATTAACTCCTTTTGGTTTGCTTTTTCCATGGCTATCATTAAACTATCATATCGAAAAGGAGTATAAAGATTCATTCCATATAATTTTTTATGATTCAGTTTTTTAGCCGTGCGAATTGCCAGTTGTATTATTTCGTTTTTATTGTTTTTAAAAAGACTATCCGTGTTTTTATTATAAAGCTTATCTAATTCTGCTTGTTTGGTAAACTCCCATTCAACGAATATTTTATCAGGACCAAATTTTTTGATTTTGTCACTCATTATTTCGAGTTCCTTTTGGCTCTTTTCAGACATGATATTGAAACTATTCAGTTTAGCAACATCCAGACCAGGATTGGCGTAATGAAAAGTCCCAACCAATAATATCTGTTTTTTCTTGATTTGAGCAGAAGTTAAATTTAATGTGATAATAGCGAGTAATAAAATGATTTTTTGCATGACGTTTGTTTTTAAATTCATCGCAAATGTATCAGCAGATTTAGAGCTTTATTTTCATTTTTGATGAAACGCAAATTCCATTTGACCAACTATCCAGATTTCACTTTCAAAATGTTCGTGTAAAGTTTTTAGCTGTTTGTCATCCAAAAATAAGGGTTTCATATAAATACCATTTTCTTTTAAAGTCATAATCGTATTTTTGAGTTAATTATCAAAAACTATGAAATCAAAAATTCCTTTTTACTATCATATTGTTCTCTTTTTTTTGTTGCTTCTAACCTATATTTTCTGGGATATTGGACTAAATAATAGAGAAGTAAAATTTGTATTGCAATCTATTTATTTAGGAATTACTCCAGCTTATTTATTGGCTGTCTTTATTATCTACATTCTTAATTTTTATCTTTTTTGTAATTGGTTTTTAAACAAAAAGAAATTACTCTTTTATATTCTAACAATTCCAGCTTCGTTATTGCTATTTACTGCTGTTCGTTATTTTTTGGAAGAAGTTGTTTTGTATAGTATCACAGGAATGCACAACTATTATGAAGAAGCAAGGGAAATTACCTATTACATAAAAGACAATTTTTTCTTCGGATTGCCAGCTGTAATTTTAAGTGCATTAACTTTTTTGTTTTGGCAGTTCCAAACCGCACAGCATCAAAACCAGGAATTGCTTTTGGAGAATAAAAAAGCAGAGTTTCAAATGCTTAAAGCACAGGTTAGCCCACATTTTTTGTTTAATACGTTGAATTCTTTTTATAGTCAGTTGGTTTTGAAAGAAGACGAAATGGCTGATGATATTTTGGTGCTTTCCGATTTGCTTCGATACGTTATTACCGAAACAGATAAAGATGAAGCCATACTTTCAAAAGAAATTCAGTTTATTCAAAACTATATTCATTTGCAGAAAAAACGTTTTGAAGATCAGCTGTTTTTAGATTTTACAATTGAAGGGAATTATTCAAACGAAAAACTCATTTCTTCGGCTTTGGTACATTTTGTGGAGAATGTTTTTAAACACGGGAAATTAAATGATGAAAAGGAAAAAGCTCTTATTTCTATCAAAATAACAAACGGTTTTTTAGAGATTTTGACTTTCAATTATAATGTAAGCGGAGAAAATTATTCCTCTACCGGAATTGGTTTTGAAAACCTTACCAAAAGACTTGAGTATATGTACAAAGATCAATTTATTCTTGAAAAAACAGAAGAAAACAATACCTTTAAAACGTACTTAAAAATACCGCTAAAAAAATAATCTATGGCTTTTAAATGCATTATTGTAGACGATGAACCACCTGCAACGAGAATATTGGAAAACTATATAGGAAAAGTAAATTTTCTTGAAAAAGTTGGAGTTTTTAATGATTCCTTAAAAGCATTGGAATTTTTAAACACACAATCTGTTGATGTGATTTTCTTGGATATTCAAATGCCGCAGTTAACGGGATTGCAGCTTTCTAGAATCATTTCGAAAAATATAAAAGTCATTTTCACAACCGCTTATCCAGATTTTGCTTTAGAAGGTTTTGAATTGAATGCAGTCGATTATTTATTGAAACCGATTTCGTTTGAACGTTTTTATCAAGCGGTTTCAAAGGTGAATTCAGAACCTAAAATAGAAATCTCAAATCAGAGCAATCTGCCTGATTTTCTTTTTGTTAAAACAGATGGGAAGAATAAATTTCAGAAAGTGTTTTTGAGAGACATTTTATATATAGAAAGTCTCCAGAATTATGTTTGCATTCATACAGAAAAACAACAGATTATAACGCATTCGTCTTTGAAAAATGTAATTGAATCGTTACCGGAAAATGAGTTTATACAGATTTATAAATCATATGTTGTTTCTTTAAAACACGTTGAATCGACAGATAATTTTTCGGTATTTATCAATGGAAAAGAACTGCCGATAGGTGCGACTTTTAAAGATGCTTTTTTTGATAAAATAGAGGAGAATAAAATTTAAAAAAAGATAGCCACGAATTCACGAATTTTTATTTTCAAAGATTATCAAAAATAATTCGTGAATTCGTGGCTATAAAAACTTTAAGGTTAAATTATTTCTTATTCTTCCCGTTTTTGTAAACCACTTTTTCTACAACAACCGGTTTTCCATTTCCTTTTGGGAATGATTTCTTCTTAGGCTTTCCAGCAGCAGAACCTGATTTTGATGGACTTTTATCGCCTCTGTATTTTTCAGAATCTTTTGGAGCAGCTTTAAATTCTGGTCTTTCTTTAGAGGTTTCTCTTTTCGGAATTTCAGCTTTATGCTTTGCTAAAACCTCGTTTGGATTTTTAGGGTTTTCTTTCGTTCCTCTTAAATGAATCACCAATCCGTTTAAGAAATTGCGTAAAACCTGATCGCCACATTCCATGTAATTCGGATGATCCTCTGCTCTAAAAAAAGCGCCCAATTCTGATCTAGAAATTCTGAAATCTACTAATTCTAAAATTTCAACTATTTGGTCATCACGGAGCATCAAAGCCACGCGAAGTTTTTTAAGTATATCGTTATTTGTCATAATTATTGTTTCATGTTTAAAGTTTCAAGTTTTTCCAATCGTTACTTGAACTTAAAAACCCATTATTTGCTTTTTGCAAAGGTAGTTTTTTTAAATGATTAAAAACGAGAATTAAAATCATTTAAAACGTTTACAAGTTTATCTAAATCCTGTTTAAGATGATTGGCAGTAATCACAATTCGGTTTAAAGGTTCAGCTTCTTTTTTATATCTGAAACTGGCAATAATAATGTTTTCGTGTTTTAGTTTTTCAACTAATTCATTCGATAAAAGATAAATTAAAGGATAGTTTTTATCAAATAAGATAGTGCTGTTTTTGATTAAAATCGAATCAATATAATTTAGATTATCCAGCAGTTTTTGATGCTGTACTTTATATATTTCTCTGGCATCAGGAAGTGTCTGCACAAAAGCAGGATTCATTCCTGCGGCACTTGTAAAAGTTTCCAATTCTTTGATTTGATTTATAAATTCAGAATCGGAAGCAATTACACCGCCAGTTAATCCAAAAGCTTTTCCTAATGAAGAAACCATGATTTTTCTTTTAACGGGAAATTCAATTGAAGAATAAATTCCACTACCATTTTTGCCAGTAATTCCTAGCGAATGCGATTCATCAATTACTAAAGTAATTTCTTTGCTTTTTGAAATTTTTTCTAAAAAAGATAAATCGGCAGGTTTTGTTTCAAAAGATGGAATTCCGTCAGTTAGAATCGTTATTTTCTCAGATTTTGAATCTAATAAACGGTTATTTAAATTTCCGTCTAAGAATATCGGAAAACTATTTTCAGTTTGGATCGCATTATGCGTATCATTCAAATGAAAAAAGCAATCAGTGTGCTTTTTCATTAAATCAATAACCAATTTTCCAGCCAGCATTCCTGAAGAAACCGTAACAGTCTTTTCAGAACCAATATGAGAAGCCAAAAAGCTTTCGCCTGCATCATAAGCTGACAGCTGAATATTTGCCATTCTGGAGCTTCCGTATGTAGTTCCCCAATTCAAAATGTTTTGAATTACTAATTCTTGAAACTCTTTGTTTGTTGGAAGTCCCAAATACGCAGTTCCGCCAAAATACAAATACTGTTCTTGGTCAATTTCAATAACTCGATCTGGAAATTTATCGACTGTCATTTTTATAAAAGTGTAACACCAGTTCCGTTAAGATCTGAATAACTTACAATGCCATCTTTTATGGTTACTCCCGTCGCAATATCTTCTGCTAAAAGAAGTGCGCCGTCCATATCTACATAATCCAATTGCGGAAGCAAATGCGCAATTGCAGAAATTCCGACAGTAGATTCCGTCATACAACCCACCATGGTTCTTAAACCTAATTTTTTAGCTTCCTCAATCATGCGTTTTCCAGGAGTCAGACCACCACATTTTACCAGTTTTACATTCACGCCATGAAAATGATTGTGGCATTTTGCTACATCTTCTTCGATAATACAGCTTTCATCAGCAATTACAGGAAGAACAGAATGTTTAAAAACTTCTTTATGTCCTTCCCAATTATCGGCTTTCATGGGCTGTTCTAAGAATTCTACGCCCAGTTTTTTCAATTCAACAGCGTTGTTGATGGTTTCTTCGACTGTCCATCCGCAGTTGGCATCAATTCTGAAAACAGCATTGGTGTGTTTACGCAGTGCTTTTACAATTTCGATATCTTCTTTGGTTCCTAATTTAATTTTATAAATCGGCCAAGGAAGTTCCTGCATTTTAGAAACCATTTTATCGATAGAAGCAATTCCGATTGTATAATCCGTCATTGGGTTTCTTTCGGTGGTGTAATTCCACAATTCGTAAAGTTTTTTACCTTTTTTGCGAGCATACAAGTCATTATAAGCCAAATCCAACGCGCACAAGGCAAACATATCCTCTTTTAAATACGGATGGATTTTTGCCCAAAAAACTTCTGGAGTTTCATTCTCAGTATTTTCAATAATAGATCTGATTTTTTCTAAATCCTGCATCATCATTGGAACCGTGATATTGTAATACGGATTTGAAGTGGCTTCTCCAAAACCAGAAAAACCATCGCTTTGCAATTCGACAATTAACGAAGGCTGAAAATCAATAGACTCTCTCGAAATGGTAAAAGTGTGTTTTAGCTTGAGATTGTATTCTCTTAAAATTAGTTTCATTGGTATGCGATGTTTTTGTTTTTTTTTCAATTAATAGCCCAGCCAAAGAATTGCTTCTGCGAAATGATCTCGCCAAAGTTTTTCATTGTGTTCTCCGCCTTTTACAATTTTAGTTTTGTCTAGATGAAGGCAATAACAGCGTTTTGTATCTAGTAAACGTTTCATCTTAGTCAAATCGTTTACCATGTCATCACTTTCTTTATCGCCGCACAGAAAATAAATTTTCGTTTTGATTTTAGGTTGTTTTTCTGTAAAAGTATAAATCTCAGGAGAAAACCAGAATGAAGGTGAAAAAACGCCTGCTTTTCCAAAAACTTCTGGATATTTTAAAGCACCGTAATACGAAACCAATCCGCCAAGTGAGCTTCCAAAAAGAATAGTGTTTTTTGCTTTTGTTTTGGTTCTGTAATTTTTATCGATATGTGGCTTTAATGTTTTTACAATGAATTCTAAATAATTATCGGCATTTCCTCCTCCATATTTTTCATTTTTGAAAGGCGTTAATTCGTCAATCCGTTTTTCATTTCCATGTTCGATTCCTACTACAATTACTTTTGCTTTTAAACTGTCCAATTTTTCGTCAACATTCCATTCCCCAGAATACGAAGTTTTAGCATCAAATAGGTTTTGAGCATCGTGCATGTAAATAACGCTGTATTTTTTCTGTATATTTTCAGAATAATTTTTGGGAAGATAAATCCAGATTTTTTTTGAAGTATTGAGCTGAGGTGCTTCAATCGTAAAAGTCGATACATTTTTAGAAGCGGTGCTTTGTGCTTTGCTGATAAGAGTAAATAGAAGTAAAATTATCAAGAAAATCTTCTTCATTATTCGTGTTTTGTATTTTTATTTAAAAGCAATATTTTAGCTAAAAATAAGAAATTGATGAATACAGAAGCAGAAAAAAGAAGTTTACTTTTAGAAATGATTACATTGGCCACTGTAGACGGACATTTGCACAAACGTGAGCTTGAATTTTTAAGACTTGTAGCTGTAGAATTGAATATTAGCGAAGAAGAATTTCAGGATTTATTTCATCAGGAAACCAAATCGTTGCCCATTCCATCTGAGATGCAACGCATTAATCAGTTTTACAGGTTGGCTTTGCTAATGCATTGCGACGGTGTTTTACATGAAAGAGAATTTCAAACTATCCAGCAGATTGCTTTACAAATGGGATTGAATCTTGCTGCGGTGAAACGTGTTTTAGAAATGATGAAAAAATCTCCCAATACCGTAATCAATCCAATAGTTTTGCTAGAGATTTTTAAGGAACAGCATAACTAAGCCAGCTGTTCCTGTAGTTTTTTAATTTCGTCACGAAGTTTGGCAGCTTGCAAGAAGTCTAATTCTTTAGCCGCTTTTTCCATCGTTTTACGTTTTTCGCGAATCATTTTCTCTAGCTCTGTTTTAGACAAATAAGCTGTTTCCGGTTCAGCTGCAACAGGAATCGGATGTCCTAATTCATATTCAACCAACGGATTTTTGGTAAATGCGCTTTCGATTTTTTTGTTTAGCGCTTGCGGAACGATATTGTTTTCTACGTTGAAATTAATCTGTTTGGTTCTTCTGTAATTGGTTTGGTCGATTGTTCGCTGCATGCTCGCTGTGATTTTATCAGCATACATAATGGCTTTACCATTTAAGTTTCTCGCCGCACGGCCAATAGTCTGCGTCAAAGATCTGTGATTTCTCAAGAAACCTTCTTTATCGGCATCTAAAATGGCAACAAGCGAAACTTCTGGTAAATCCAAACCTTCACGAAGCAGGTTTACTCCAATTAAAACATCAAAAAGGCCTTTTCGTAAATCCTGCATGATTTCAATACGCTCTAAAGTATCAACTTCAGAATGGATATAACGGCATCTGATGCTTACTTTTGTTAAATATTTAGTCAATTCTTCAGCCATTCTTTTGGTTAAAGTGGTCACTAAAACCCTTTCGTCCAATTCGCAACGAACCTGAATTTCCTCAATTAAATCATCGATCTGATTTAAACTTGGACGAACTTCGATTTCTGGATCTAATAACCCGGTTGGACGAATAATTTGTTCTACATAAATTCCATCAGATTTCTGTAGTTCGTAATCGGCAGGAGTTGCCGAAACGTAAATCACCTGATTTTGCAATGCTTCGAATTCTTCGAATTTCAACGGACGGTTGTCCATTGCAGCTGGAAGTCTGAAACCATATTCAACCAAATTTTCTTTACGGCTGCGGTCGCCTCCGTACATGGCATGAACTTGCGAAACGGTTACGTGACTTTCATCTACAACCATCAAATAATCGCTTGGGAAATAATCTAGAAGGCAGAAAGGTCTTGTTCCAGCTTCACGTCCGTCAAGGTAACGCGAGTAATTTTCAATTCCAGAACAATAGCCCAATTCGCGAATCATTTCTAAATCAAAATTGGTTCTTTCTTCCAAACGTTTGGCTTCGAGATGTTTTCCGATTTCTTTAAAATAATCAACCTGTTTCACCAAATCCTGCTGAATTTGCCAAATCGCACCTTGTAAAACTTCTGGCGAAGTCACAAACATATTGGCTGGATAAATGGTTAATCTCTGAAATTTCTCTATAACTTGAGAAGTCTTGGCATCAAATGATTCGATTTCTTCGATTTCATCTCCAAAGAAATGAATTCGATACGCATCATCTGCATAACTCGGATAAACTTCAACCGTATCTCCTTTAATCCTGAAAGTTCCAGGGTTAAAATCGGCTTCTGTTCTGGCGTATAAACTCTGTACTAAACTATGCAATAATTTAGTTCTTGAAATGACCTGATCGCGTTTGATTTCAATTACGTTCTTTTTAAATTCAACTGGGTTTCCAATACCATACAGACAGGAAACTGATGCCACGACCAAAACGTCGCGACGCCCTGAAAGTAGAGAAGAAGTGGTGCTTAAACGCATTTTCTCCAATTCTTCATTGATAGATAAATCTTTTTCAATGAAAACTCCGGTTACGGGCATAAAAGCTTCAGGCTGATAGTAGTCGTAGTACGAAACAAAATATTCAACAGCATTATTTGGAAAAAACTGCTTGAATTCTGAATATAACTGTGCCGCCAATGTTTTATTGTGCGCCAAAACCAAAGTTGGCCTTTGCACTTCCTGAATTACATTGGCTACGGTAAAAGTTTTTCCGGAACCTGTAACTCCCAATAAAGTTTGGTATTTATCTCCGTCGATTACACCTTGCGCAAGTTTTTGTATGGCTTGAGGCTGATCTCCTTTTGGACTATATTCTGAGGAAACTTGAAATTTCATTTGCGTATACTGAAAATTTGGTTTTGTAAAGATACGAAGTTTGTGTAAGTAAGTAATTTAAAGTCTGTCCCGAATTGTACTAATTTGCACAATTATTCAAAGCTAATTTGTCAAAGTTCATAAAATTAGATCCAGCAAAATCTTAATCTAAAAAATTAATTACAGCATCATTCACCGTTTTGGGCTGATCGATAGTTAGAAAATGCCCAGCATCTTGTACAACTTTGGTTTTACTGTTTTTTAGATGTTTATGTGCTCTTTCTAAACTTTCTTCCGAATTAATAACGTCTTTGTCGCCAATTAAAACTAAAACTGAATTTTGAATAGATTCTAATTCTTTATCTGAAAAGGGCATCATTTTGAGCATGCTGGAATTGGATTTTGCATATTTATTGGCCAAATAAAACTGCCTTTTGTAAATGCGGCTTATATTTTCTGGATGAGTTGAAAAAGTGTTTAATGTTTTACTGAATTTCTTTTCGCTAGGAAAAAGTTTCAGCATTAACGCCGAAGTCGTTTTTCTAGGTTTGTCAAGAAATTTGAAAGTTTGGGCAGGACTCAGTAAAACAATTTTATCAATTGAATTTGGTTTTTGAACGGCTAATAAGGTCGCAATCCAGCCACCTCGTGAAGCGCCAATAATATCAAAATCCTTTAATTTATAGTGAGTAAAAACTTCGTTGTAAAAAGTAACAATATCATCTGACGAAAGCGGTTTTGCTGTCAAATTGGATTTATTGGGTTCCATGATGAAATCAATCGCGTAAATGCGATGATTTTTAGAAAAAGCTTTAATATTGGGATACCACATGGTAGAACTGGCATCCATTCCGTGAAGCAAAACCAGATTTTTTCCATTTTTTGGGCCAGCCATTACAACATGCGCTGTTCCGAAACTTGTTTTTACATCTTCTTCGGTGTACGGAATGTTCCAAAGTTTTAAAGCTTTATCGTAAGAGGTTTGATAATTTACTTCTTCGCTTTTGGTTTTAAAAACATAGTCTTCGTATTTCGTTCTTTTTGAAGCGCAACTTGTCACTAAAAAAAGTACAATGACTACTCGGGAATATAGTTTTGACATGGTAATAAAATTCAATTTTCAGCTTAAAGTTACGGGTAGAGTGGGCGAAAAGTGTATCAGAATTTTATTTTAAAATATCATAATTTTAAGATTTATCGTTTTTGGAAGTCAGATAATAAATCTGAACAAACGCTAAAATCGCATTCGGAATAATTACAGGCCAAAGCCATTGGTTGAAATCTCTGTAATCGTTTAAAAAGATACCGTAAATGACAAAGCAGATACAGCCAAACATATTAATGAATCGGATTGTTCGAAGATTTTTGAGCAAAAAACCGCCAACAATAAATACAGATGCGAGGTAACCAACATATTCTGCCATGGTCTTGATTTTAAGTATTTTACAATAAATGTAGCAAAAGTAAACTGCAAAATCAAGATTTTGGCATTGGAAATGAATGTGTTAAAAGAAATGTTTCTGCGAATTTTGGTTTTCAAAAAAACTCCAAGCCACAATTCTGCTGTTTTTTTGTCCTTGAGACATCTCGATTGTTTTTACCGAAGTGGCATTTACTTTTTTCAGGATTTTATAAATCGAAGCAAGATTTTCTTTTTTAGAAACCAAAGTGGTAAACCATAAAACCTGCGAAGGATATTTGGAACTTTCGTAAATCATTTGGGTTATAAATCCGATTTCACCACCATTGCACCATAATTCTGCATTTTGTCCTCCAAAGTTTAAAACAGGATTTGCACTCTTTTTTTCTTTCGGATTTAAATTAGAAGTTTTCCTCGAAGCGCTTTTATTGGCTTCTTCTGCTGATGCATGAAAAGGCGGATTGCACATTGTGAATGTAAAACGATCTTCGGGCGTGATAATATTTTTAAAGATAAATCGGGGTTCTTTTTGTTGTTGTAAACTGATAGAATCGATTAATTTTGGATTAGCTTCAATAATTTTGGTACAATTTTCAATTGATTTTTTGTCAATATCGGTTCCGACAAAGCTCCAGTTGTAAATAGAATTCCCTAATATCGGATAGATTAAATTTGAACCCGTTCCGATATCTAATCCTAAAACTGTACTAGTTTCAGGAATTTGATTGTTATTGCTTTCTGCCAATAAATCGGCGATGTAGTGAATATAATCGGCACGTCCTGGAATTGGCGGGCAAAGGTAATTTTTAGGAATATCCCAGTTTTGAATATTGTAATAGGTTTGAAGTAAAGCCTTATTTAAAGTTTTTACAGCAAGTGGATTACTGAAATCAATCGTTTCGATTCCGTGTTTATTGATGAAAATAAATGCTTTTAATTCGGGACAATTTGAAATCAGTTTTTCGAAATCATATCGGTTTCTATGAAGATTTCTTGGGTGTAAATTGTCTTTTTGCGAATTGTTTTCTGCTTTCATTTTCATTGATTTCGATTGCAAAGATAGGTATTCCTTTTTTGGAATTAGAAGTCAGTAGGAATGATCTATTTTGTAGCAACGGATTTTGATTTGTTGATATTAGAGTAATGATATTCGCATAAGTTTTGTAGAAATGATGCATAATTTTATCTCGATTTAATTCTATATTTATAAAATTAAATCGAGATAAAATTATTGCTGTCACAATATGTTAGAATACGAATTTTTCAAGAATGAAATCGGTACAACCTATCTTAGCATTAAAGGTAAATGGGAAGGTTTAAATGAGTTAGGGTCTTGTAGTATAGATTATGTAGAAGAAATTTTAGATAATTTGATAAAAGTATTAAAAGACGAGATTAAAGATTATGATTTTGGTTTCGAAATATATTCTGTGGAATGCACAAAAGAAGTTTCTAAAGTTATTGATACTTTTGATGGATGGAAAGAAATTGGAGAAATTGAAACTTCTGATGTTTATAAGTTAATGCTAGATATAAAAGAATTGCTTAAAAGTAATTCTGTTATTTCTAAAAAAGTAGAAAAAAGCACTTTTAATTCTGACCAAGTTATAGGCTGTTTTTTTGATGGTGAAGATCTTTATCCAGTAAAAGATGGTTATTTTAACTGGCTTCCTTCTGATAATTCGGTTTGGTATAATTCGTTTGTTCAGATTTATGATAAAAGAATTTACATCATTCAGGAAAACGTAAAAGTCTTATCTACCTTTAGATTTTATAAAAAAGAAGAACTTGAAATAATAGCTAAAAAATACAATCTTAAAATAAAAGAAGAAAACAGTATTTTTTATGCTTTTTGCGAGCCTCACAGCATAGCGCAATTTCAAATAAGCGAAAACGATGAATTTGCAGTAATTTATTCTTTACAAGGAAGTAATGGCCCTGAGAGTATTTTTATTTATAAAGTTATAAACAAAGAAATTATATAAAACTAATCAAAACATTCCATTAAAAGCAAATCTCCGTCGCGATGTGTAATGGTTACAATTCCGTCTTTTTCGACAGAATTACTGCTTCCGGTTCTGTAGCCCATTTTGAGCGTATCGTTTTTTAGTTCATATTTCAAGTTCGTTGAATAAATTCCATTTACAATTCCAATTGGAATAAGCGAAATTGGGGTGTCTGCCGTATACCATTTTTCGAATTTTGTAGGCAGTAGGAATATTTTAGAATGGTCATCAAGAATTACAATTTTTAGTAAATCTCGGTAACGAACAATTTGTGTAAGGTTTGTAATTGTATGATCGGCACGCTTTCCGGTTGCCCAGACGACATTTACGGCTGGAATTTTTCTTTCGATAAGATAATCAAAAGCCTTTTCTAAATCGGTTTTATCCTGATCTGGCGTATGAACGATTTCGATTGGGAATTGTGATTTGTAAATTTCTGGATCAAATCCGCGATCAAAATCGCCCAAAAGAACATCGACTTTTATGCCCAATTCAATCACTCTTTCGATAGCCGAATCTAAAACAACAACCAAAGGAGACCATTCTAGCAATTGTCCTAATAATTCAGGATCGCAAGCAGCGCCATTGGCAATGATTAAAGCAGGTTCCTGATCGTCTCGGACTATATGATGTGATGACATGTAAGTTTTTTTGAATGAATTACAAATGTACAAAAGATATAGTCTTTGGCAGAAAATGTCTTAAGTTAATTGGCTTTAAAAGCAATTGCATCCACTTCGATGAGCATTCCATCGAGCGCTAATTTAGGAACAGGAATTAATGTGCTGGTAGGAAATGGTTTGCCGTTCCATACCTTGCTAATTTCTTCTTCCCATATTTTTAATTTTTCAGGAGAGTGATCAACAATCAGGATTGTAATTTTCATTATATTTTCTGGTTTTAGCTGGTAATTATTTAAAATTACTTTTAGGTTTTCAAGAGCAGTTTTAACTTGTATTCTAAAGTCAGGGTTTAAAAAATGTTCTTTGCCCAAACCGCCGCTTTGCCCTGAAATATAAATAAATTCGCCAGGTGTTTTTACAGAAGATACATGGCTGAAACCATATGGAGCTGGATTAAATAATGAATCAGGATTTTTAAAAGTTTGCGCTTTTGTTTGGAATGTAAAGGCGCATAATAAAAGAGAAATTAAATATTTCATGTTTTAAAAATTAAAATTAAGATTACAAAGATTTCGTAATTCTAATTTTTAAAACATTTACATATGTTGAGAAGCTGTTTTTTAATCTAAAAGTCTTCGGTGATAATTAATTTGGCCTAAATGATAGGCTAAATGAGTTGAAAGATGAATTAAGAAAAATCCAGTTTTCATTTCTTTTTCGAAAACAATCTGCGGGTATATCGCTTCTAAATCGGCCTCTGTTAAGTTGTCAAGGGCGCTGTTTACAACTGAAATGGTGTCTTCAATTTTTTGAACTAATTCTGATTTCGGAATGTTTTTCAACGAAAACTCTAAAGGACGATTTCGAATATACCCCGTTTTGCCGATTTCTGCGCCAATATATGTGTTTAAATTTCCAATTAAATGAAGACAAAGATTTCCTGCTGAATTGGAGATGTTTTTATCAATTGTCCAGATCGAACTTTCAGTGTGATACGATTCAATTTCGCTTTTTAGTTTGTTTAAATCTCGATTGAAAAGTGTTTTTAGCGTTTCTAGTATCATACTTAATTTCTGTTTTTTATCGGAATCCAGATTTCTTCTTCAGAAGCTGGATCGTCTTTCTTATATTTTTCATTCATAACGGCAAAATGCGGTCTGTCGTCTACCGTATATTCAGAATTTGGAAGCCATTCCGTAAAAATGTAATGATACGTTTTATGTCCTTCCGAGGCGGGGCCTATATGAAGAAAAACAGCATACAAACCGTCAGGAACAATTAGCGTCTCCATTCCTTCGGGAATAGCTGAATAATCTGAGACTTCTACAGCAGCCCACTTTTGGAAACTGTCATTAGGATCAAAATTATCAAAATGATTTTCTGCGTAGACTTCTAAAGAATATAAATTAGCATTAATTGTATTGCTAATTTTTTTTCGATTTGGCATAAAACCATTCCATAATTGAAAAGTTTTATTCTCTATAAAAGACATTTCTAAAAAATGTCCAATGAGTTTTTTCTCGGTTAAGTTTTTGATTATAGGTTGCATAATTACTCTATTTTGTACTTTTTTGTACTGGTTTCGCTTAGGGAGAAATAACCCAACGGATAATTGTTTTTATCTGTTGTATTGATAATGTTTCCTTTTACCGTTGCGGGCGGCGACTGAAAGGGACCTCCAACATTGCTGCCCGCAATGCTGACTAAAATATTCATGTAATTATAATATTGTTTTGAAATTCCGTAATGCGTTATTTCGACTTCATCTCCAGTTTTTAAATCTTCATCAACGGTACTGCTGAAAATTTCATTGCCTTGATAGAATTTATCTTCAGAAACATAATAATTGGAAGTTATTTTATTCGAATAAACATATTTAAATAAATAAAAATTATCCTCGTCTCCAGGATCTGTAAAGTAAGCTTTTATTTCGGTGTCCTTGCCTGTAAAACCGCCATCATTTTTCTGTTCGATTCTTGTAATTGGCGCGACCGATTTTAGAGTTTCTGTCGCTGTGTATGTATTTCCTTTGCTGATAACGGTTAAAGTATATTGTTCATTAAGCTGAGGTATGAAGTCATTGCAGATGTAGCGTCCAGATTTATTGAATTCAACGAAATTAAACGTCTGATTTTTGCTATTTTTTATGGAAATTATAGCATTGGATACGACAGGAATCTGACTCTCAAAATAGCCTGTTGTCGTAGAAAGTTTTATAACCTGCTGTTTTCCAGAAGTGCCTTTTTCCCAATTGATAGCAGCTTCAATTACCAATTTCGGAGGCGCGGTGTCTAAGTCGACATCAACTACTTCTTCACAGCTAGTGAAGAATAGGGATGTAAAAAATGCGATTAAAAAAACTAATTTTCTCATAAGTATATTTTTAGTTTTTGAACTGATTTTCTAGAATTTGAAATTATAACTTACCGCTGGAACAATTCCGAAAATAGATAATTTCACGGCTTCATTTACACCTGTGTCAACATTTTGCCTAAAGTTGATTGACGCAGCATTCATTCTATTATAAAGATTGTAAATGCTGAAAACCCATTCGCCTTTCCAGTTTCTGTCTTTGTTCTTTCTTGGCGTTAAAGTGGCAGAAATATCCAAATGATTGTAAGAAGGAAGTCGGTTTTCATTTCGTAAGCCATAACTCGGAACCACAATTCCTAAATATTCATACTGTCCGTTCGGATATGTTACAGGCTGTCCTGACTGCAATACAAAGTTAGCGCCAAAAGACCATTTTTCGTTTAAATTATAAGCTGATGTAATGGCTAAATTATGTGTTTTGTCATAAGCCGAAGCATACCATTTGCCATTATTGATGCCTGTTTCCTCAGGTGTTCTTCCTGGAGTCTGCTGTTCTGATCTTGATATGGTATAGGAAATCCAGCCATTAAATCGGCCTTTGTTTTTCTTTACCATCAATTCTAAACCATATGATCGCATATGACCGTTTAAAATAACCTGCTCGATGGCATTGTTGGCAATTAAATCGGCTCCGTCTATATAATCTAATCGGTTTTGTATTTTCTTGTAATAGGTTTCTACTTCCAAAGAATAGGCGTCATCATAGATATTTCTAAAATAACCCAGAGCTACTTGATCTGCAAGCTGAGGTTTGATGTAATTGTCACTCGGCATCCAGACATCAAGAGGAGTTGGAGAAGAGGTGTTGGAAATCAATTGAAGATATTGCGCCATTCGGTTATAGCTCGCTTTGATCGATTGGTCTTCATTTAATTGATAAGAAAGAGAAAAACGCGGTTCAAGATTATTATAACTCTGAATGACTTTGTTCTTGCCAAAATATTTTGTTGAAGTTGGCGTACCTTTTTCATAAATCTGCATATCATTATTAAAAACCACTGGCTGGTTGTTGTCGTAATAATTAATAGTGGATGCGCCTAATCTGTAAAATAAGCTGTAACGCAATCCGTATGCAACGGTGATTTTTTTAGAAAGCTGACTTTCAGCATCTAAATAAACAGAAGGTTCAAAAGCGTATTTTTTGTCTAATTGATCTGGATTGATTCCTGAATCTTCGCCAGTTGGCTTTATGGTTCCGGGATTGAAATCATAGTAAATTCCGTTTACACCATAATTTAGTTTTAGTTTATCTGAAAGATAATGTTTGAAATCGTATTTAATATTATAATTTTTGATTCCAGAGTCCCAGTTGAATCCCACAAAATCAAGATCTAAACCATAGTAATAATCGCTGTAAATTAAAGAGAGATTGGAGAATAATTTATTTGAATACAGATGATTCCATCTCAGGTTTAAAGTTGAATTTCCGTAGGTATTAGTAAAACTTTTGTTCAGCCTGAAAACGTCTCGTCCAAAATATCCAGATAAATAAAGACTGTTGTTGTCATTGAGTTTATAGCTTAATTTGGTGTTTAAATCATAAAAATAGGCGGCATTATCTTTGTCATCTTCAGAAAATTTGAGAAAAAGATGTGCATAAGAAGCTCGTCCGCCAATCAAGAAAGAACCTTTGTCTTTTACAATTGGGCCTTCAGCTAATAAGCGACTTGAAATTAACCCAATTCCGCCATTCATATGGAAATCTTTACTGCTTCCATCTTTTTGATAAATTTCTAAAACAGAAGAAGCTCGTCCGCCATAGCGTGCCGGAATTCCGCCTTTATATAATTTTAAATCTTTAATAGCATCAGGATTAAAAACAGAAAAGAATCCGAAAACGTGAGAAGAATTAAAAATAGTTGCTTCATCTAAAAGAATCAAGTTTTGATCGGCACCGCCTCCGCGAACATTAAATCCAGAAGCACCTTCACCTGCATTGGTTACTCCAGGAAGTAATAAAATAGATTTTAAAACATCTACTTCGCCTAAAACTACCGGCATTTTTTTTATGGTAGAAATGGAGAGTTTATTCACACTCATTTCTGGCGATTTGACGTTTATTTTGCCTTTGTTTTCTGTAATGATAACTTCTTGAAGTTCTTCGCCATTTCCCTCGCTGATAGAAAAATTGGTTTTTGTATTTTGATTTAAAAAAATGTGCTTTTGAATAGTCTGATAGCCAACATAACTGATTTCGATTTCGTATTCTCCTTTTGGAGCTGAAAGCGAATAAAAACCGTATTCGTTTGTTGTGGTTCCTATTTTTAAAGATGGAATAAAAATGTTTACTCCAATTAAAGTTTCATTGTTTTTGCTGTCGCTGATGGTTCCGCTTAGAGTGAATTTTTCCTGCGCAAATGAGGTGAAAATCGTTAAAATAAAAAGAAAAAATGTGCAGGTATTTTTTGTAATCATTATATTGATTTTGATTTACATAGTTAACAATTCTTACTAAATAATCTCGCGGAACTTTTGTTAAACATAAGTTAAGATAAAAAAAGGACAACCTTGCGAGTTGTCCTTTTTGTTTATTTACAAATACAGATGTATTCTGAATTATTTGATTTTAGCAACAATAGCGTTGAAAGTTTCGCTAGGACGCATTGCTTTGCTTACCAATTCTGGAGTTGGCTGGTAGTAACCTCCAATGTTTTGAGGTTTACCTTGTGCACCGATTAATTCAGCATCGATTTTAGCTTCGTTAGCTTCAAATTCAGCAGCAATTGGAGTAAAGATGGCTTTCAATTCAGCATCTTTAGTTTGAGCAGCCAAAGCCTGAGCCCAGTAGAATGCTAAATAGAAGTGAGAACCTCTATTGTCAATCTGACCCACTTTACGTGCTGGAGATTTATCGTTTGCTAAGAATTTATCATTAGCTTGGTCTAAAGTCTCAGATAAAACAATTGCTTTAGAATTGTCTAAAGTTTGCCCTAAATGCTCTAATGAAGCACCAAGAGCTAAGAACTCTCCTAGAGAATCCCAACGTAGGTATCCTTCTTCTGTAAATTGCTCAACGTGTTTAGGAGCAGAACCTCCAGCGCCAGTTTCGAACAATCCACCACCGTTCATTAACGGAACGATAGAAAGCATTTTTGCAGAAGTTCCTAATTCTAAGATTGGAAATAAATCTGTTAAGTAATCACGTAATACGTTTCCAGTTACAGAGATAGTATCTAAACCTTTGATGATTCTATCTAAAGTAAATTCAGTAGCAGCAACTGGGTTTAAAATACGGATATCTAAGTTTGTAGTATCGTAGTCTTTAAGGTATTTTTGAACTTTTACGATCAATTCTCTATCGTGCGCTCTGTTTTCGTCTAACCAGAAAACAGCAGGAGTACTAGATAAACGAGCTCTGTTTACAGCCAATTTAACCCAGTCCTGAATAGGAGCATCTTTTGCCTGACACATTCTGAAAATATCATTTGCTTCAACGTTTTGTTCCATTAAAACATTTCCGTTTTGGTCAACTACACGCACAACACCATCACCTTTAATTTGGAAAGTTTTGTCGTGAGAACCATATTCTTCAGCTTTTTGAGCCATTAATCCAACGTTAGGAACACTTCCCATAGTTTTTGGATCAAAAGCACCATGTTTTTTACAGAAATCGATAGTTGCAGTATAAACACCAGCATAAGATCTGTCTGGAATAACTGCAAATGTATCTTGCTGTTTTCCTTCTTTGTTCCACATTTGTCCAGAAGTACGGATCATTGCTGGCATAGAAGCATCAACGATTACATCTGAAGGAACGTGTAAGTTTGTAATTCCTTTTTCAGAATTAACCATTGCCAAAGCTGGCCCGTTTGCGATTGCTTGATCGATAGCGGCTTCAACTTCTGCTTGTTCTGGTCTTCCAGCAATTTTAGCGTAGATATCACCTAAACCATTTCTAGTGTCAATGTTTAATTCAGCGAATAAAGAAGCGTATTTTTTGAAAACATCTGCAAAATATACTCCAACGATAGCGCCAAAGATGATTGGATCAGAAACTTTCATCATGGTAGCTTTTAAGTGAACAGAAAGTAATACTCCTGCAGCTTTAGCTTCAGCAATTACGTCAGCAGCAAAAGCTTTTAATTTGTTTACACTTAAAACAGAGCTGTCAATGATTTCTCCAGATTTTAATGGAGTACTTGCTTTAAGAACAGTTGTAGTTCCGTCTTTAGCAACAAATTCGATTTTTACATCATTAGCTTCGTTTACAGTCAATGATTTTTCACTTCCGTAGAAATCACCGCCTGACATAGAAGCTACCTTAGTTTTTGAGTCAGCAGACCAAGCACCCATTGAGTGTGGATTTGCTTTTGCAAAGTTTTTAACGGCTCTTGGAGCTCTACGGTCAGAGTTTCCTTCACGTAAAACTGGGTTTACAGCAGAACCTAGAACTTTTGCATATTTTGCTTTAATTTCCTTTTCAGCATCGTTTTGCGGATCTTCTGGGAAATTTGGTACGTTGTATCCGTGCGATTGTAATTCAGCAATTGCCGCTTTTAATTGCGGTACAGATGCTGAGATGTTTGGTAATTTAATAATGTTAGCTTCTGGCTGAGTTGCTAATTGGCCAAGTTCTGCCAATGCATCTCCAGTTTTTTGAGCATCTGTCAAAGAATCTGGGAAGTTTGATAAAATTCTTCCTGCCAGCGAAATATCTCTGGTTTCGATTTCAATTCCAGCTGTTGCTGTAAAAGCTTGAACAATTGGTAAAAGAGAGTAAGTTGCCAATAAAGGCGCCTCATCAGTTAAGGTGTAAAAAATTTTTGATTTTGTCATTTTCTTTTTTTTTTTTTATAATCGTATCGTCAGGAGTTAACGATGTAAAAGATATATTCGGCTCAAAATGAGCGGAGCAAATATAATAAAATCACAACGAAAACGGTTGAGTTTTCCCGAGAAAAGACGAAATTAACAGATTGTTATTTCGAGCTCGTTAAATTGCTAAATCGATGATTTTGGTATTAAAAAATTACGGTTTTGTTAGTGTTGAAAATGGAACATAAAAAAAACTCGTTTCAAAGAGTATGAAACGAGTTTTTTATAACATTTTGATAAATGATTATCTTCTTTTATCTTTAATCTTAGCTTTTTTACCAGTAAGTTGTCTGAAGTAGAAAATTCTAGCTCTACGTACAGCACCTTTCTTGTTCACTTCGATTTTTTGTAAAGCTGGTAAGTTTACTGGGAAGATACGCTCAACACCAACAGATCCAGACATTTTACGGATAGTAAAAGTTTCTGTAACACCAGAACCTCTTCTTTGAATAACAACTCCTTTAAAAAACTGAGTTCTTGTTTTTTCACCCTCTTTAATTTCGTAGAAAACAGTGATTGTGTCTCCAGCTCCGAAATCTGGGAAATCTTTTTTAGCAACGAATTCGTCTTGAACGAATTTTAATAAATCTGCCATGATAATTTAAATTATGGTTTTTATATTAGAGCAACATTCACGGATCTCGCCAGAGGTTGGTCAAATTCGGGTGCAAATGTAAAAAATAATTATAAATTATGAATTATAAATTGTAAATTATTTTTAGTTTCTTTTGTTTCAAGTTTAAGATTTCAAGTTGTTGCTGTCTAGAGTTTTAACTTAAAACAAAAACAGCTTTAAACTTGAAACTAAATTTAATGTCCTTCCAATAAATCTGGACGTCTATTTTTAGTATGTTCGTAGGCCATGTCTTCACGCCATTTATCTATTTTGGCTGCATGTCCGCTGGTTAGTACTTCTGGAACTTTCCATCCTTTATAGTCTGCAGGTCTTGTATAAATTGGGCCTGATAACAAATTGTCTTGAAAACTATCAGTCAATGCTGAGGTTTCGTCACTTAAAACGCCAGGAATTAATCGGATTAATGCATCAGATAAAACTATGGCACCCAATTCTCCTCCAGATAAAACGTAATCCCCAATAGAAATTTCTTTTGTAATGAAATGATCTCTAACTCTTTGGTCAACACCTTTATAATGTCCGCATAAAATAATAATGTTTTCATACATCGACATTTTATTCGCCATTTTTTGATTTAAAGTTTCACCGTCAGGAGACATATAAATTACTTCATCATATTCGCGTTGGCTTTTCAAATGTGTGATGCAATCATCTATCGGCTGAATTGTCATTACCATTCCAGCACCTCCACCAAAAGGATAATCATCTACACTTTTCTGTTTGTTGGTGCTATAGTCACGAAGATTGTGAAAATGCACTTCGACCAAACCTTTGTCAATGGCGCGTTTCATAATAGAGGCCTCAAACGGACTTCTTAATAATTCAGGTAAAAGAGTAATAATGTCAATTCGCATTTCTATTCGATAATTTCTTGCTGGCAAAGATACAAATAATGCTATTGAGTGGTTTGATAATAATTATATAACATACTTAATAAATTGTGTAAAATTTATTGTATTAACTTTAAGTATTATTACAATCCTAATTATCAAGGTTTAATAGCCAAAATCCAAAACATAAATTCAATCCCTTATTATGAAAAAAACAATATTACTGCCTGTAGTACTTGCGCTATTTTTTTCCTGTGCAAGCACTAATTCTGCTACAGTAGCTGTAGGAGAAGCCAAATCGAAAGTGCTTAAAACTTTAGGAAATCCTATAAGGACTTTAGATAATAATCAAAATGGAGAAATTCTGGTTTATGCAGATCAGGTTTTTACTGATGATGGTACGTCATTGGCTGGATCAAATTACTGGCGTTACAATTATGTATATATAAATAAAGATGGGAAAGTCACATCGACACGACAAGAAAAACAGAATTATCCGCCGCAAGCAATTGATTCTCAAAAACAGGCCGGTTTGTACCAACTGACATCTAAATAATTTTTCCGATTATCATGAAACAATTCGTATTTTTAAAATTAATTTTAAAAATACGAATTGTTTATTTAATGACTTCATCCAAAATAAAAATACTCGCCATATCTGGCGGCATCAGAAAATAACTCCAGTAGCTTTAAAATTTTGGAGAAAACTTTAAAAATCAATTTTTATAATATATTTACTTTCTGAAATTAAATCATTAAAATGATTAGCAGAAGAAACTTTATCGTAACCACAGGTCTTGCTGCAACTGCAGTTTTGGCTTCACCATCATTTGCACTTACTATGAATAAAAAAGAAATAGGTTTACAGCTGTATACGCTTCGTGATGAACTTCCTAAAAATGTAAAAGGAACTTTAGAAAAAGTTGCCAAAGCAGGTTATACGACTGTTGAGACATACGGTTTTTCAATTAAAGATCAATTTTGGGGATTAACGCCTCAAGAATTAAAAAAGATTCTAGATGATAATGGGTTAAAAGCGGTTAGTGGACATTATAATTTGGGAAGTTTTTTGTACGACGGAAATACTGCAGAATTAATCGCAGCAATTGAGGCTGCAAAAGTTCTTAAAAATGAATTTCTGACTGCTCCATGGATAGATGAGCCTTTTAGAAGAAGTATAGAAGATTATAAAAAGATCGCTGCTCGCGTAAATGAAGCCGCAAAAATGTGCAAAAAAGCAGGTTTAAAACTGGCTTATCACAATCATGATTTTGAGTTTAAGAAGTATGATGGCGTTACAGGTTACGAAATTCTATTAAAGGAAACCGATAAAGATTTGGTGTATTTTGAGCTAGATTTATACTGGGTAGTTCATTCTGGCAATGATCCTTTAAAACTATTTAAAGAAAATCCAGGGCGTTTCAAAATGTGGCATGTGAAAGATAAGGATAAAAATAATAACGATTTGAATACTGAAGTTGGTTCTGGAACAATTGATTTTAAACCTTTCTTCTCGGAAGCAAAACAATCTGGAATGGTTCATTTTTTTGTAGAACAGGAAAATAATTTTGCTTCAAATTCTTTTAATTCTATACAAACGAGCTGTGATTTTATTTCGAAAAATCTAATCTAATTCATCTATATGAGGAAGCTTCTTTTGCTAGTATTTGTGGTTCTTTGTTCATGTCAATCTGATAAAAAAGAAAAGGCAAATTTAAAGATACAATTAATGCCGCAGAAAATTTTACCGCCCGCACCTTATTTTGTAGATATTAAAATGAATGATGTTAAACTTGGGAAACCAGCTTATGGAGATTGGTTGTTTTCTCATAAAGAAAATGGACAGAGTTTTGAGCAATTTGTTCGAACTAAACATGTTGTTCCAACCAAAGAAGAAAATATTATTTATTTGCAGCCTATAGGAAAGTTCAATTCAATGCAAATAAAACAAATTGAATTAGTTCGTCAGTATTTGCAAATATTTTTTCAATTGGAAACTAAGGTTTTAGAAAATGTTTCAAATGATATTATTCCGAATCATGCTAGACGAATTGGAGATGTCGGACAAGAACAGTTTTTGGCGGGATACATTTTAACTGATGTTTTAAAAGAAGAAAATCCTAACAAAAGAATTGCTTTAATGGCAATAACTGAAAAAGATTTGTACCCAAAACCCGAATGGAATTACGTTTTTGGATTGGCATCTTACAGAGATAAAATTGCAGTAAGTTCGATGTATAGAATGCAAAAAGAAGCCGATTTTAATTTGGGTTTAGAACGCTTGCTGAAAATTTGTTCGCATGAAATAGGGCATATGTTTGGTCTGCATCATTGTATTGAAGCCAGTTGTGTTATGAATGGAACCAATAGTATGATAGAAACAGATTCGCATTCTATTAGATTGTGTTCTCTTTGTCAAAGAAAATTAAATTCGGGATTTAATTATGATAATTTAAAGAGATTAAAAGAGCTTGAAGCGTTCTTTCAAAAGAATAATCTAGATGAAGGATTGGCATTGATGAAAAAAGATTTTGAGAAAATTAAAAATAAATAGAAATGAGTACTAGCAAAGAATTTATAAAAGGAGACGAAATCGAATGGGAAGTAGTCGGTGAGGGAATCAAACGTAAAATTTTAGCTTTTGATGAAAGAGTGATGCTGGTAAATGTTCATTTTGAGAAAGGAGGAATCGGCACTTTGCACGACCATTATCATTCGCAAGTTACATACATTGCAAGTGGAAAATTTGATGTTACAATCAGCGGTGTGACACAAACTTTAAAAGAAGGAGATAGTTTTTATATTCCGCCACATGCTATACACGGTGTTGTTTGTTTGGAAACGGGCATGTTAACAGATGTTTTTAGCCCTGCTAGAGAAGATTTTTTAAACTATTAATATGTTTTTTGAAGAAATAAACTTATTAAGTATTTAAGTTTAAATGAACTTATATCGCTTATATGGTTAAAAAAAAACTTAAAATTTATACTTTTTTTAAAGTTTTGCTAAAGATTAGAGTGGTATTTTTGCAGCATGAATTTATCTAAAACTAATGTACTGTTTATGGCAGTTTGCACTGGTCTTATAGTTGCAAATCTTTATTACTGCCAGCCTTTGATTGTTTTAATAGCCAACGAATTTAAAATTCCAGAAGAAAGTGCCGGAACAATAACCTATCTGACTCAGGCGGGTTATGCTATAGGATTGTTTTTTATGGTGCCGCTTGGCGATAAAATAGAACGAAAAAGGCAAATTTTGATGACTACTTTTGCTACTGTAATTGCTTTATTGATTGCAGCAACTGCCAAAAGTTTTCTTGTTTTGCAAATCGCTTCATTGTTAATTGGAATCACTTCTATTGTACCGCAGCTTATTTTACCTTTGGCAGCTTCTTTAAGCGCGCCTGATCAGCGTGGAAAAGTTGTTGGGACTATTATGAGCGGGCTTTTAGTCGGTATTTTGCTTTCGCGAACATTGAGTGGGTTTATTGGTCAGGTTCTGGGCTGGAGATCGATGTTTTATATCGCAGCAGGAATTTGTCTTTTGATCTTTTTTGTGATTCAGAGCAAATTTCCGCAGAACAAACCGCAATTTCAAGGGACTTACGCACAGTTAATTCAGTCATTGTTTACGCTTATAAAAACACAACCAGTTTTGCGTGAGGCAACGGCAATCAATGTTTTTAGTTTTGCTCAATTTGGAGCGTTTTGGACTACAATGGTGCTTCTGCTTTCTGGAAAACCTTTCGATTTTAATAGTGCTACAATCGGTTTATTTGGAATTGTTGGCGCATCTGGAGCTCTAGCAGCACCTCTTGTTGGGAAATTGGGAGACAAAGGGAACTCAAGAATTGCAGTTGGCTACGGCTGTTTATTGGTATTATTAAGTTTCGTTGTCTTTTATTTTGCCATTGGAAGCGTAATCGGGATTGCAATCGGAATTGTATTTATCGATATCGGAATTCAAGGCGTTCACATCTCCAATCAAACGAGAGTTTATTCCTTATTGCCAGAAGCAAGAAACAGATTGAATACCGTATTTATGTCACTGACATTTTTAGGGACAGCGGCAGGATCTGCATATGGCTTATTATTATGGAAATTTGGCGGATGGCCAGCTGTAACAATAGGCTGTATGGCTTTATCTTTATTATCATTGACGATTTACGGACTTACTTATAAATCAAAATCTAAAAAAGCGAAAGCGCAAATTGATTAAGAAATTAATTTGTAAATTTGCGTTCAAATTAAAAATAACAACATGGAAAACGGAATATACGCTAAATTCAATACTAGCAAAGGTTCAATTTTAGTAAAATTGACTCACGATTTGACACCGGGAACTGTAGGTAACTTTGTTGCTCTTGCAGAAGGAAATATGGAAAACAAAGTGAAACCTCAAGGGCAAAAATTCTATGACGGATTAACTTTTCACAGAGTAATTGCTGATTTCATGATTCAGGGAGGTTGCCCAAAAGGAACTGGAACAGGAGATCCAGGTTACAAATTTGATGACGAATTTCACCCAAGTTTAAAACACGATCGTCCAGGAGTTTTGTCTATGGCAAATTCTGGTCCTGGAAGCAATGGTTCTCAATTTTTCATTACTCACGTTCCGACTCCTTGGTTAGATAACAAACATAGTGTTTTCGGACATGTTGTTGAAGGACAAGACGTTGTTGATGCAGTTGCTCAAGGTGACAATTTAGAGTCTGTTGAAATTATCAGAGTAGGTGAAGAAGCTCAAAAATGGAATGCAATTGAAGCTTTCATTGGTTTAAAAGGTGCTCGTATGAAACGTGAGGCAGCTTTAAAAGCAGAATCTGAAGCAAAAATGGAACAATTGGCTGCTGGTTTTGATAAAACAGAAAGCGGTTTACGTTATAAAATGATTCAAAAAGGTGAAGGTAAAAAGGCTGAAGCTGGAAAAACAGTTTCTGTTCACTACGAAGGATCTTTAGAAAACGGAAAAGTATTTGATTCTTCTTACCCACGTAAAAAACCAATCGAATTCAAATTAGGAATTGGACAAGTTATTGAAGGATGGGACGAAGGTATTGCTTTATTGCAAGTGGGTGACAAAGCTCGTTTTGTAATTCCTTCTGATTTAGCTTACGGTCCATCTGGTGCTGGAGGAGTTATCCCGCCAAACGCAGTTTTAATTTTCGACGTTGAATTAATGGACGTAAAATAAGAGTTTATAAGCAATTTAGTATTGTTTTAAATAATAATCCCATATGTTATGCCATATGGGATTTTTTTATATTTACTATATAAAATTAAGACAATGAAAAACTTTTTAATCCTAGCAGGACTTGCGTTATTTATGGTTTCTTGCGGAACTCAAAAAAAAGCTGCAGTTGCATCAACTCCTGCTGAAGCTCCAAAAGCGGTTGCTTTAACGCCTGAATTAGAAACAGGCAAAAATTTGTATGATAATAGTTGTGCAAGATGTCACAAATTGTATGAACCTAAAAAATTCACAAAAGAAGAATGGACGCCGATTTTGGTAAGAATGGGTAAAAAAGCAAAATTAGACGAAACTCAAATGGCATCAATTACGAATTATATTGATTCACAATTGTAATCTGGATTTGAGAAATAAGCATAAAAAAACTGTTCAATTGAACAGTTTTTTATTTTTCAGATAGATATAAAAAAAACACCGTCACAGAATGAGGTGTTTTGAAACTTAAGAATGATGTACAGCCGAATTGTCTACAGCAATTACCTTTAAAGTTTTGATTCCGGCAGGCAATTCCCAATCTACTTCATCATTTTCTTTAAAACCAATAATAGCAACACTTAAAGGTGCTAGAATTGAAATTTTAGATTGTTTTACGTCTGCTGCAGAAGGTAAAACGATTTGAATTTTCATTTGTTTTTTGGCTTTTACATCTTCAATTGTTACAATAGAATTAATTCTTATAACTGAGTCTAGTTCGCTTTCTTTACTAATTACAGCGCGGTCTAATTCTTGCGAAAGCTGATTGGCTTCTTTAGTATTTGTTGAATTTTTACTTTTTAAAATCAACTCTCTTAAAAATTGATAATCTGATTTACAGAATGTGGGTGTTGGTTTCATATCTATATTGAATTTATTGTTATAAAATTTAAATGGTTTATTCTTCTTTCGAATATTTACAAACAAAAGATTTCTAAGTCCTGAAAATGGCAAAGAATCAAAAATGCTTAATCTGGAAAAACAAAAAAATATCTGATCAAAAAATGATTTTTGTCAAATAAGGAAATGTTTAAGCTGATGTAAATCCTCCGTCAAAAGAAGAAAAAAAGTGAAGTAGACGGAGGCCTAATTAATAAAGGCCTTATTATGCGAAATAATTACAGCAGGAATCGGTTTTGCTATGCAAAACGCTTTCGTAGCGGCTGTATATGATATTATATTTCCCACAAGGATTTGTTAATTTGAACTGCAAAGATACGTAATCTTTTTGAATTTAGTGAGGTTTTACTTCCATTTAATGCCACAACCCAAACTTGGTTTCTGCGGTTCTTTTAAACTTCGGTTGTAAATTAAGGCATCGATTGCGCCTCTCAAATCGTTTCCGCTAAGTGGAATTCCATTGCCAGGTCTTGAATCGTCTAATTGCCCGCGATAAAATAATCTGTCTTGATTGTCAAATAAATAGAAATCTGGAGTGCAAGCGGCTTGATACGCTTTTGCAGTTTCCTGAGTTTCATCGTATAGATAAGGAAAATCAATTTTATTTTCCATTGCAAAATCTGTCATTAATTCTGGAGCATCTTGAGGATATTTGACCACATCATTGCTAGAAATAGCAATTACTCCCAATCCCTGAACACGATAATCATTTGCAATCATAACAATTTCGCTGATCACATGATGCACAAACGGACAATGGTTGCAAATGAACATAACCAAAGTGCCTTTTGAACCTTTTAAATCTTCAAAAGAAAAAGTATTATTCGAGTTAGTATCTTTTAAATAAAAGTCAGGTGCAACTGTTCCTAAAGGAAGCATTGTTGATTCTGTTCGTGCCATTTTATCTGAAATTTGATTCCCAAAAATAGCTTTAAAAAACTGTAAATAAAAGAGCACAAGAATAAAAAATACCCAAAGAAAGCAGTTAGCCTATAGAGCTTGCTTCTTTGGATACTTTTTTTGTTTTTTTATGAATTTAGGAATTCCAATAAATCTTCGTTTAGCTTTTCTTTGTCAGTATAAAATAAACCATGAGGAGCTCCTGCATATTCGATATAAGTGTTGTTTGCAATAGATTTTGCTGCTTTTCTCGAAGTGAGGTCTATAGGTACAATTTTATCATCGTCACCGTGAATAATTAGAGTTGGAACTTTTATAAAATCCAACTCGTCTCTAAAATCAGTATACGAAAATGATTCGGCACATTTTAAAGTAGCTCTTGGAGAAGCCGCAGAACATAAGTTTCTATAGTATTCTAATAATGGAGTGCTGAGTGGTTTGTTTATAATATTAACTCCAAAAAAGGTTTTCCCGAAATTATCTACAAAACCAATTCTATCTTCTTTTATTGCTGCTGCTGTATTTTCACTTTTCTCTTTGGGATGCCCATCTGGATTATCGTGAGTTTTTAAAAGAAATGGAATAATGGACGAAATTAAAGCTGCTTTAACAACGCTTTTTCCGCCATGACGGCTAAAGTAACGAACTACTTCACCGCCACCCATAGAAAAACCTACAAGAGTTACGTTTTCTAGTTCCAATTGTTCGATAATTTCTTTCAGATCATCTGCCAAAGTATCATAATCGTAACCATCCCAAGGCTGAGAAGATTTTCCAAATCCGCGTCGGTCATAGGCAATTACACGATAATTGTTTTGGACCAAATGATCAATCTGATATTCCCACATTTCGTTAGAGAGAGGCCAGCCATGAATCAAAATTACCGGTTTCCCTTGACCATAATCTTTCACATAAAGCCTTACGTTTTGAGCGGTTTCTATATATTTATCCGTGTGAACCTGTTTTAGATTAGATTCAAAATCTTTAATTGACATGCATGCATTTGGTTCAGTATGTTCCATGTTATATCTTTTTACGTGAGTATTTTCATTTTTCTTCACGTAAAGTTAGATTTAAGGAAAAGAAACAGGTTATAGAATTAGGCGCATTAATTACAAAATTTATAGGTTTGTAAATAATACAATTTAAAAATGGATTTAACCTGGAACGAATTTGAGCGCACCGATATGCGCGTAGGAACTATTATAGAAGTAAACGATTTTCCCGAAGCAAGAAAACCAGCCTATCAACTTACAATTAATTTTGGTTCAGAAATCGGAATTAGAAAATCATCGGCACAAATCACAAAACGATATCAAAAAGAAGATTTGATAAATCGTCAGATTGTTGCAGTTGTGAATTTCCCAAAGAAACAAATTGGGAAATTTATGAGTGAATGTCTTGTTTTAGGAGCGGTAGGCGAGGAAGGAGATGTGATTTTATTAGCTCCGGATTTTAGAATACCAAATGGATTAAGAATTGGATAGTTTTTTTTAGTTTTCAGTCGCAGTCGCAGTGTTCAGTTTAGGACTGTTTACTGAGACTGCGACTGAACACTTAACCAATTTTTTCAATAAACTGTTTAAGAATCAATTGTCCTTCTTCCCAATATTTCAAATCAGAATCGGAGTTGATGTGTCCTTGCTGACCGATATTTACAAAATCGCTTCCCCATTTTTCAGCGAAGAGTTTTTTTCTTTCAAAAGAAGCATAAGGATCATTTTCGCTTGCAACGACTACAGACGGAAATGGTAATTTATAAAGAGGTATTGGTGAAAAATTTCTTATGGATTCTGGTGTGTGTTGAGGTGAGTCAACATCAGCAGGAGCGACTAAAAAAGCGCCGATAATATTCGGATTACTGTATTTTTCTGCCCAATGTAAAACCAATGAAACAGCCAAGCTGTGTGCTACTAAGATAGTAGGTTTGTTAAGTTTAGAAATATTTTCGTTTAATCTGTCGAGCCATTCTTCGCGAATTGGTTCATCCCAATTATCTTGTACAACACGAATTGAGTTTTCGAATTTTTTATGCCAAAAGGTTTGCCAGTGTTTTTCTCCAGAATCTCCAAGTCCTGGTATAATTAATAGTTGTGTCTCCATTGCCGTGGAATTTTTATTTAGTGATTATTTTTTACGTTCTTTTAAAATTCGGTTTACTTCATTGACCAAAAGCGGAAAACCAGGTTCTGTCATTCCGTGTCCGTAACCGTCCAATTCATATAATTTGGTTTGCGTATGTCCAATCAGTTTCATCATTCTGGCCATGTATGCGTTTTCTTCATAACGCCCAAGCATTTCCAGTTCACGATCTCCAGTAATTAATAACATTGGCGGAGCATCGGCACGAACATGATACAACGGAGCAAATTGGTCAATTGTTGGTTGTTTTTCAGGAATTCCGTTTTCTCTTCTAATTTCGAAATGCGTAATGCATTGTCCGCTAAACGGAATAAGTCCAGCAATTTGATTGGCGTCAATGTTTTCTTTTTGAAGATATTTTTTATCCAAGCCAATCATCATTGCTAAATATCCTCCTGCAGAATGTCCAGAAACAAAAATCTGAGATTTATCGCCACCATAATTCGAAATAGTATTAAAAGCCCAAGCAACAGCTGCGGCAGCATCTTCAATAGCTTTTTCGGCTTTTGCTTTTGGAGACAATCTATAATTTACTCCAATAATTGCAAAACCTTTGTTTTTTAAAGCTTCTGGGATTTCTTTGTTTCCGCCAGTCAATCCGCCGCCGTGAAACCATACGATTGTAGCAAATCCTGTTTTGTTTTTAGGGTAATAAATATCCAAAACACATCTTTCGCTGATATATTTATCGGACTTATTTACAGCTGCACTATAATATTGGATATTATTTTTCGTTTCATATTCTATATTCTGGGCAGATAATGAAATTCCGTAAAGGAAGAAGCTTAGGAGAATAATTAATTTTTTCATTAGAAGTAAAGTGTAATTTGTAAAATTTTAGAAGTAAAAGCTGCATGAATCGTACGTCTCACATTTTACAATTCACATCTTAAAACATAAATATATAAAAAAAGTCCAAAATGCAGAACAAATTGGACTCCTACTTATGTAGATGATTTTGGATTAAATATCGTCAAAATCAATATCTGTAAAACTAGATCTTTGGCTTTCAGTCTTTTCAGAGCTGTATTCTTTTTTAAAATCTTTTTGGTGTCTTTCAGAAATTACTTCTTCGCCTTTGTGGTTTAAAACATAAGAAGTCATTTCTTCTAATATTTCGGAGAAAGCACTGAAATCTTCTTTGTATAAATAGATTTTGTGTTTTTTGAAGTGAAAAGAACCATCTTCTTCAGTAAATTTTTTGCTTTCTGTAATCGTGATATAATAATCATCGGCTTTGGTAGCTCTCACATCAAAGAAATAAGTTCTTCTTCCTGCGCGTAATACTTTAGAAAAAATCTCTTCTTTTTCTAACATGTCATTTTCTCTCATAATACGTTCTATCATTTTTGGAATTAATAGTACTCAAAAATCATAAAAAATTATCTATTACGCAACAATTAAAGTAATTCTTTTTCCGAAAGTTGTTTTAAATATAACGATGCGTAATATCCTTCTTGATTTATTAATTGATTATGAGAACCTTGTTGAATTATCTTACCATCTTCGAGTATAATAATTTTATCTGCATTCTTGGCCGATGATACTCGATGGCTCACAATTATGGTGGTTTTGTCTTTAGAAATTTCGAACAAATTATTCAAAATCATTTCTTCGGTTTCGGTATCTACAGCAGACAAACAGTCGTCAAAAAGTAAAATGGCTGGATTTTTAATAATGGCTCTTGCAATAGAAACACGCTGTTTTTGTCCACCAGAAAGCGTGATTCCTCTTTCTCCTAAAACGGTGTCGTACTGTTTGTTAAATGCAATAATATTGTCGTGAACAACTGCATTTTTAGCCGCTTCGATTACTTCTTCATCAGTAGCGTTTTGATTTCCGAATTTGATATTGTTTTTAATCGTATCAGAAAACAGGAAAGCATCTTGTGGCACGATTCCGATATTATTTCGAAGGTCATTTAAATTTAAGGCGCTGATTTCATTTCCGTCAATTTTAACTTCTCCTTCGGTTACGTCATACAATCTTGAAATCAAAGAAAGAATAGTCGACTTTCCAGACCCCGTTTTCCCTAAAATAGCTAATGTTTCTCCTTTTTTTACTGTAAAAGAAACATTTTTCAAAGCTTCGATATTAGTATCCTGATAGGTGAAAGAAACATTTTCAAAAGAGATATTTCCTTGGATTTCTGAAGTATTTTCGTTGTTGTTTTTGATCTCTGGTTCAATTTTCAAGAATTCATTCAAACGTTTCTGAGAAGCTTCTGCCTCTTGAACCATAGAAGAAACCCATCCTAAAGAAGCAACCGGCCAAGTCAGCATATTTACATATAGTATAAACTCTGCGATGGTTCCGATATTTGGAATGCTTCCGTTGATGTACATGACACCTCCAAAATAAATTACAACCAAATTACTGATTCCAATAAGCGCAATCATCAATGGGCCAAATAAAGATTGAACTCTTGCTAGACTTAAACTTTTGCGTTTGCTTTCTTCTGCAAGATCAACCATATTATTTTGATGCTGATTTTCTAAAGAATACGCTTTTATAACTCGAATGCCTGAAAATATTTCTTGTGTAAAACTAGAAACTTTAGAAAGATATTGCTGGAACGTGGTGCTTCGTTTGTTGATTTCTGAGCTTAACTTGAAAATACAATACGAAAGAATTGGCAACGGCAATATAGTATATAAGGTAAGCAACGGCGATACATTATACATATATAATATAACGATGGCAAAACGGATAGCTGTATTTATAGTATACATTACGGCTGGCCCAACATACATACGGACTTTTGAAACGTCTTCGCTGATGCGGTTCATCAAATCTCCTGTTCTATTTTGTTTGTAGAAATTTTGTGAAAGATTCTCGTATTGTCTAAAAACTTCATTTTTTAAGTCAAACTCAATATGGCGCGACATTACAATTAAAGTCTGGCGCATTAAGAAGGTCAAAAAACCTGCAACGATAGTCGTTCCAATGATAAGTAGCACATTATGAATAAGATCCTGACGAAAAGTTGCGATTACTATTTCTGATTTTTGCTCTGCAGCAGAAAGTTTGTCAAAATTTTCAATAGCGTTTAAAGACTTGCTAATAAGCTTTGGAGTAAATAGTGAAAATATTTGTGCGATTATGGTGATTAAAATTCCTAGCGAGAAACTGTATTTATATTTGATGAAATATTTGTTTAAATAGCTTAATTCTTTCATTTTTTTAAGAAATATGATATTGAATTGATTTGGATTTAAGAATTATTATTAAATAAAATTATAATAATTTGCGATTTAATCAAAACAATTATATTGTAAAATTGTTATTTTAAAGATAAAAAATTAGCACATATGTATTTTTTAATTATGTTTGAGATGTCTTTTTGACAAATTCATAATTTTAACCTAATTAATACTAGCGCTATGGATGCAACTTTCGCAACTGGAAAGGAACTTCAAAAAATGGATCCTGTTTTTGGTCAATTATCTTTTGACGATCACGAACAAATTGTATTTTGCAATGACAAAGATACAGGTTTAAAAGCAATTATTGGTATTCATAATTCGGTTATGGGGCCAGCTTTGGGAGGAACCAGAATGTGGAATTATAACACAGAATGGGAAGCTTTAAACGATGTTTTACGCCTTTCTAGAGGTATGACGTTTAAATCTGCCATTACTGGACTAAATATTGGTGGAGGTAAAGCCGTTATTATCGGTGATGCTAAAACTCAAAAAACACCTGAATTAATGCGTAAGTTTGGTGAATTTGTTCACTCACTTAGCGGAAGATATATTACTGCAGAAGATGTCGGAATGGAAACTAAAGACATGGATACTGTAAGAGATGTAACCCCTTATGTTACGGGAATTTCTGAAGAAAGAGGTGGTTCTGGAAACCCTTCTCCTGTAACTGCTTATGGTGTTTATTTAGGTATGAAAGCTGCTGCTAAAAGTCAGTTTGGTACTGATGTTTTAGACGGTAAAAAAGTTTTGGTACAAGGAATTGGACACGTGGGAGAAACTTTGGTTGAGTATTTAACTAAAGAAGGAGCGCAGGTAACTATTTCTGATATCAACGAAGAAAAATTATACCAAGTTGCTTCAAAATACAATGCAGCCATTTATACTGGTGAAGATTTGTATACTGCTGATGTGGATATCTACGCGCCATGTGCAATGGGAGCAACAATCAATGATAGTACAGTAGATAAAATTAAAGCTAAAGTTATTGCTGGTGCAGCAAACAACCAATTAGCTGACGAAAATGTTCACGGAGCAAGATTACAAGAAAGAGGAATTTTATACGCTCCAGATTTCTTAATCAATGCTGGTGGAATTATCAATGTTTATGCTGAATTGGCAAACTACGGTAAAGCTGAAATCATGAGCAAAACAGAAAACATCTATAATACAACTTTAGAAATTATAGATTTTGCTGCTAAAAATAATATCACAACTCATAAAGCTGCTCTTACAATTGCTCAAAACAGAATTGATCAGAGAAGAAAAGAGAACGCTTCTAAGTAATTTTTGAGTTTACAGTCTCAGTCTCAGTTTTCAGATCTACTGGAAACTGAGACTTTTTGTTTTCGCTTAATACCGAAAACTGCGACTGAAAACTGCGACTGAATACTGCATACTAGCAACTACTATTTTAAAGAAAACTGAAAACTGCGACTGAAAACTGCGACTTTTTTACGAATTAATTTTAAAATACGCATCAAAAGTTATACTTTTGCAGACTAATTTTTAAATGTTCTTACAAGGTGGTAAATAGAAGACACATACGCGTTAAAGTAATGCAATCCATTTATGCAATGCACCAAAGCGGTTCTGATAATATGGAAAAAGAAGAGAAATTCCTTTTTTATAGCATAGATAATATTCAGGACTTATATCTTATAATGCTTTCTTCATTGATAGAAATTTGCAAAAAAGAAGCTGTCTATTTGCATCTATCAAGTAAAAAACACCTTGCTACTCCAGCAGAACGTAATCCGAACGAAAAGTTCATCAAAAACAAAATCTTCCAGCTTTTAGCAGAAAGTAATTCTCTTAGTATTGCTTTAGAAAACCGTAAAATCAATAACTGGTCTTTAAACGACGATTATATTATTTTGCTGTTAAATGACATTAAAGCAAGCGATATCTACAAAAAATACATGAGCAATAACGTTAACACGTTTGAAGAGGACAGACAATTCATCATTGATTTATTTGAAAATGTTATTGTTCCGAATGAAAAATTATATGAGTATTTAGAAGATGATAAATTGACTTGGGTTGATGATATTCCGGTTGTAAACACGCACATCATTAAACAGTTGAAAGCTATTAAAACTGAAAATCCAGACGATTTTAGAGTGCCAAAATTGTATAAAGATGTTGAAGATAAAGATTTTGCAAAAGATCTGTTTAGAAGAACAGTTTTAAATGAAAGCGCTTTTGCAAAAGAGTACGAAGACAAAACACCAAACTGGGACAGTGACCGTATTGCTGAAATTGATACCATTATCTTGAAAATGGCAATTTGCGAGTTTGTTAAATTTCCTTCAATTCCAGTAAAAGTAACTCTTAACGAATATTTAGAAATTGCAAAAGAGTATTCTACACCAAAAAGTAGTATTTTTATCAACGGAATTTTGGATAATCTTGTTAAAGAGCTTACGGCTAATAAGAAGATGCTAAAAACGGGAAGAGGGTTAATGTAAAAGTTGGTAAAAACCAATTTTTAAATGACAAATTCCAACTGCTTTTTCTCTCTGAGCGGAGTCGAAGAGTCAAAAGAAAATATTAAATATAAATCAAAAATAAATTTAAATTATGGGACAATTATCTCAATTTGCGCCATTCCTTTTAATGTTCGTTGTAATCTATTTCTTCATGATTAGACCACAGCAAAAAAGAGCTAAAAACGAAAAAGAATTTGAAAGCAACCTTAAAGTAGGTGATAAAATAGTTACAAAAAGTGGTTTCCACGGTAAAATCGCTGAACTGGCAGAGACTACTGTTGTAATCGAAACTATGTCTGGAAAATTAAAATTAGAGCGTTCTGCTATCTCTTTAGAATTGAGCGCTGCTTTGAATAAGAAAGCATAAATTTTAAATTACAATATTTAAATCCCAAATTCCAAATAGGAGTTTGGGATTTTTTTATTCACGGTAATCTTGTCATCCTGACGAAGGAAGGATCGCACGTGTGAATCGACAAAGATTTTTCGCCATACTTTGCGGAGTTACTATTGTGATCCTTCCTTCGTCAGGATGACAAAAAAAGACAAAACCTTTGTCAAAGTTTTAAAACTTTGACAAAGGTCTCGTATAGATTGGAATTTGGAATTTAAATATTGAAAATTAAATTACCTGTATTTATCATTCAATCCAACATTGGCTAAAATCATTGGAACAACTTTTTCGATTCTAGAAAGTTTAGTTTTTTCCTGTTTGGCTGTTTCAATATATTCTAAAAACTCGTATTGTTTATACGGAGAAAATTTTTCGAAAGCTGATTTCAAATCTGGGTTTTTAGCCATTTCTGCATTTAGTAGTTCTGAAATTATGGCTTCTTTTTTTGCAGGCTTAATTACTTTTCCTTGTTTTTCGTTTTCAATCGCTTCTTTTATGTATTCCAAAATAACCGTTTCGTTTATTTCTTCTTTTGAAGAAAATCGCCATTGACGCAAAGATTTGGTTACTTCTTCCTGTGCATTTATAAGTTTCTTTTTTTCATCTTTTAAGAAAACTCCATTAAAAAACCACAAAGCAAAATAATCTTTAAATCCTCCAATTCCCACAACATTTTTCTTTTCGTAAACAAAAACTGGACCTCCCCATTTTGTAGTTTCAGTCAATTCTGTTTTGTCAATAATGGCTTTAAGAAGAATTAATTCTTCTTCCCATTGTGCGCCATATTTCCACATGCCTTTATTTTCAGAATTTGATTCCATTATTTTCTTTTCTTAGATTTTTCTGGCGCGTCAAAAATTCCAGGAATAGCTGTCAATTCAGCAATTTTTACAATAACATCAGTTGCTTTTTGAATGCTTTCTGCTGGAACATATTCGTATTTTCCATGGAAATTATGTCCGCCCGCAAAAATGTTCGGACAAGGCAATCCCATAAATGATAATTGAGAACCGTCTGTACCGCCGCGAATTGGTTTAATGATCGGTTTAATGTTTAATTCTCTCATCGCTTTTTCAGCAATATCTACAATATATTTTACTGGAAGAACTTTTTCCTTCATATTGTAATATTGGTCTTTAACTTCTGCAGTTACAATATCTTCTCCAAATTTCTTTGCAAATTTTTTGTTGAATTGTTTCGCCAATTTGTGAATCAATTCTTTTCTTTTTTCGAATTTCTTTCTGTTGTGATCACGGATAATTAATTCTAAAACGGTTTCTTCGATATTTCCTTTAATGTGATGCACATGGAAAAAACCTTCATAACCTCTAGTTTCTTGTGGAGTTTCTCCTTTTGGAAGTTCATTGATAAAATCATTTGCCAAAAGCATAGAATTGATCATTTTTCCTTTTGCATAGCCCGGGTGAACGCTTTTTCCTTTGAAAGTTATTTTAGCTCCAGCGGCATTAAAATTTTCATATTCCAATTCGCCAATTTGGCTTCCATCCATAGTATAAGCCCATTGCGCTCCAAATTTTTCTACATCAAAATGATGTGCTCCACGACCGATTTCTTCATCTGGAGTAAAACCAATTCTGATTTTCCCGTGTTTAATTTCTGGATGCTGAACTAGGTACTCCATTGCCGAAACAATTTCAGTAATTCCAGCTTTATCATCGGCACCTAATAGCGTTGTTCCGTCAGTGGTGATAATAGTTTGACCTTTATATAATAATAAATCTTTAAAGTAATCTGGAGATAAAACAATGTTTTTTTCAGCATTTAAAACAATATCTTTTCCGTCGTAGTTTTCAACGATTTGTGGTTTTACATTTGCTCCGCTAAAGTCAGGAGAAGTATCAAAATGAGAAACAAAACCTATTGTTGGCACTTCATGATCAACATTGCTAGGAAGCGTAGCCATGATGTAGGCTTTGTCGTCAATTGTTACGTCTTCAAGACCAATTGCTTTTAGTTCGTCAACTAATTTATTGGCAAGATTCCATTGTTTTTGAGTGCTTGGAGTTGTTTGAGAATTTGGATCCGATTCAGTATCAATTGTTACATAACTGATAAAACGATCTATGATATGTTGCATTTTTTTAGATTTTTAGCAAATATAGAAAAATTTTTCTGCTGCAAAATTTAGCTTCCCAATATCTGAATTTATAAAAAAAGGGATTCTAAATTGAATCCCTTTCTAGTATTTTTAGTTTGTTATTTGCTTTTTACGCATCTAAAACCAACGTGATTGGCCGCAGATCTGATTTCGCCTTTTCCTCTGGTTCCCACCATGTATCGAGTGCAATATTGGTCAGTGCATAAAAATGAACCGCCACGATGTACACGTTTTATTTCAGAAGGATCATTAGGATCGTAATAAGCACTTGGCCCTTGCGGATTTTTTGTTACTTTACCACTTTCCGCTAATGATTTGTAATAATCTACGCTGTACCAATCGTTTACCCATTCCCAAACATTTCCAGCCATATCATACAAACCATATCCATTTGGAGCGTATTGTTTTGTTGGAGCAATTCCTTTAAATCCGTCTTCTCCAGTATCACCATCTTTAATTGGGAAATGCCCTTGGTAAATATTGGCTTGAAATTTTCCTTTTGGTTTTAAATCATTTCCCCAAGCGTATAAATTTCCAGTTTTCCCCCCGCGTGCTGCAAATTCCCATTCTGCTTCTGTAGGAAGTCTTTTGCCGGCCCATTTCGCATAAGCCGCAGCATCTTCGTAGACAACATGTACAACAGGATATTTTTCTTTTCCTTTAATGGTGCTTTGTGGGCCTTCTGGATGTCTCCAATCAGCTCCCGGCTCATAACGCCACCATTGCAAGAAATTATTCAAATTAACTGCAGAAGGCGTGGGAGTGAAGACAACAGAACCTGTAATTAAATCTTCCTCGTTTGCTGTTGGAAATTCTTCTTTTGTCGGTTTTTGTTCCGCAACAGTTACATAACCTGTAGCTTTTACAAATTTTTCAAATTCTTCGTTTGTTACTTCAGTTTCATCCATATAATAACCATCTACATACACTCTATGGATAGGAGCAGCATCTTTGGTAACGCCTTTTATGCTGCACAAACTTTCGTCTTCAACATTAGTTCCCATTGAGAATTCGCCGCCTGGAATCCAAACCATGCCTTTTGGTGCTTTTTCTGCTGGTTTAAATTTGTTTTCTATAGTGGGTTTGAATTCAGATTCTACAGTACTGGGAGTTTCGTGACACTCCACGGCTGTCTTTTCTGCTTTATGTGAAAATTTGGTATAACTGTAAGCAATTGAAATAATGGATAATGTGAGTAATGCAAAAATCCAAAGGGTTTTGTTTTTCATGGTTTATTATTTTTGAGCTTATATGGTTATCAATAGTGGGTATAAAATTAGGCAAAATAACTTTTAAGTTATATTAATTTTATAGAATTAATAAAATTAATTATCTTTCTCAACTGACACAACTTCATACTTATCTTTTCCGTCAATTTTTACAGGCTGGTAATACGTTTCGCCAAATTTTACATATTTAGCATCGCCTATTGTCACTTCTTCTCCGCCTTCTGGCAGATTTTCTACTATCGTTCCAGCAGTAGGAGCGACTACAGTATATTTTCCTCCGTCTTTTTCATAATACGTTCCTCCATAATAGTAATTATTTACTGTTCCGGTATTTACTGTTTCAGCTCCACTTGGAATATTATTAACGGTACCTCCAACTGGCGCAGGAACTGCTGTATAACCACCATTAGTAGAGGTGTACCATACGCCTTGGTCGTAATGGTATTTCTGATTTTCTACACTAACAATAATAGCTGTAGTGGCCAGAGTTGCTACAAAAAATCCCCATGGATGCCAAACCGGTCCCCAATAAAAAGGGACATAAGGACGCGGGTAATACGGATGATAGCAGTTGTATCTATAACCTCCATAGACATAGGGAGGGCGTACATATGGTCGAGGGCCAGGTCTTACTATTGTGTTACGATTGTTTTGTACATAAATGTTGTTATTGACATTGATGTTATTTCTATTTCGGTTGACAGTATTGCCACTGATGTTGGTATTTCTGTTGCCTATATTATTTCTGTTTATAGTATTGTCTCTATTAACAGCATTGTTTCTGTTTATAGTATTATTTCTATTGGAATTGTTTGATGGTCTGGTAATTTGAGTTCCTGAGTTATTAGCTCCTGGTCTAGTCGTTGCCGCGGGTCTAGTCGTACTCGGCCTTGTCACGTTTGGTCTCGATTGTGTAGCAGGTCTTGCCTGTCTGGTATGGACTGCTCCTCCGCCACCTCTGTTAAATCCGCCACCACCACGATGACGCTGAGCTAAACCATCAATGGAGATAAAGAAAAAGGTTGCGGTCAAACACATTAAAAGTGCCAGTTTTTTTACTGTTTTGGATATGTTTTTCATATTCAGTAATTTATGTGATTTAAAGTTATGAAAAAAAAGGTTCGATTTATGTTAATGAGCTAAAAGTTTGAATCATAATGAAATATCCCACTGTATTCTAAATCGCCATCCCTGCTGTAAGGGAAGTGTTTTGTCTTGAAAGCTAAAATAGCTTACCTCAGAGGTCAATTTGTTTTTATGTCCTTTAAAAAACCAATTAAAAGCCAATGTAGATTCATCCTGTCTATTTTCTCTTATTGAATTATCAGGTCTGTATGCGGCATGACGGCCAGCCATCTCTAAGTGTTTGGGCCACCAGTCAAAAACATTATGAAAAAAATATCCTGCCTGAATGTAATACCCTTTCATTATGGTGGTGTCATTGTTATTTATTTTGTCAATGATTTCCTTGGTGTGCAATTCACTCTGCCAAGAAAAACCACGATACATAAAAGCAGTCTCAAAATTCCATTGATTGACTCTGTACTGTCCTGGCAAACCATCTTCAAATCCGTCCAGAGAACCTCCTCCAGCTTGCGAGAATCTAGTGTATGGACTTCGATTGGTTATCGCAGAAAAAGCAATAATGGGAGTGGGTTTTTCATGAAATTCTAAGTCACAGCCTTCAAAATCAAGAAATCTTCCTAAAAAATTCCATTGCGCCCTTCCAAAATACATTAAATGATTATCATCATTAGAAGTGCTTCCTCGTCCAGTTCCTGTCAATGCTGCGGCCCAATAATTGAAATCGGCAATTCCAGCTCCTTTCAAATGACCATAAACTTCAACTCCTAACTGTCTGTCAACGGTAAAAGGTCGGTTAATGAGAGATCGATCTACCATTTGCTGTTCACCGCTACTAATGAATCTTTCGCGAGTAAATTCAGTTTTCCATTGTCCTACTTTAAAACTAAGCCAATCCCATTTTTCAATCATAATTCTGAAATCAAGCAAATTGGACTGACTCAATTCATATTCCCAATAATATTTAAGCCAAGGTTCAAAAGCATGACCGCCAACTTTTAATCTGGCACGGTTTATTTTGAAAGTGGTTTTAGGATCTTGGCTATAGTCATCGTAAGTTAATGGATCTGTATCATTTGGTGTTGAAAAGCGAAATTGCAAACGGCTTGCCAATTGAAACAGAAATTTTTTGTCTCTGGTTTCCAATTCAATTCCTTTACTGCCATAACGAACATTCATTAGTTTTGTGGTATCTTTTTCTTGTTGCGAAAATCCTTTAAAACCAATTAATAGCAGCAGAATTAAAATGACTATTTTGGGACTTATATTTGAGTTGTTTTCTTTATACATAAGCTTTAGGTTTGTATAAAAGATTTTGTTAATCATCTCAAAATTAAATAATAAATAAGCCAGAGCTGGTCATTAAAGAACTTGAATTGGTTTCATATTATAACTTGCAACGTAAAAAAAACAGAAATGATTGATTTATAAATTCAAGAATTGAAACAAAAATCAAATTATTTGTTTTTTGTAAAAAAGCACCTTTTTAAACTATAATATTTAAATTTGCAGCCAAAATAACAACAACACAACTATTATGTATAAATTGATAATTCGTCCGATACTTTTTTGTTTTGATCCTGAAAAAGTACATTATTTCACTTTTTCTTTTTTAAAATTCATTTCAAAAATCCCTGGAGTTTCGGCAATTATAAGATCGATTTATGAAGTAAAAGATGCTCGACTAGAAAGAGAAGTTTTCGGAATTAAATTTAAAAATCCCGTTGGACTTGCAGCTGGTTTTGATAAAGATGCAAAACTTTACAAAGAATTAAGCGATCTTGGTTTTGGATTTATTGAAATTGGAACTGTAACGCCAGTTGGACAAGAAGGAAATCCAAAAAAACGTTTATTCCGTCTAAAAGAAGACCAAGCCATTATTAATCGAATGGGATTTAATAACGGAGGTGTTCTAGAAGCTGTAGAGCGTTTGAAAAAGAACTCAGGTGTTTTGATTGGAGGAAATATCGGAAAGAATAAAGTGACCGATAACGAAGATGCTGTAAAAGATTATATCATTTGTTTTGATGCACTTTTTAATCATGTAGATTATTTTGTAGTGAATGTGAGTTCGCCAAATACGCCAAATTTAAGAGCTTTACAAGACAAAGAACCTTTGACGGCTTTATTGCAGACATTGCAAAATAGAAATGTCGAAAAGCAAAAAACAAGCACACAAAAAGTAAAACCTATTCTTTTAAAAATTGCTCCAGACCTTACAGATGAGCAATTGTTAGATATTATTGATATTGTAAAAACCACTCAGATTGCAGGTGTGATTGCAACCAATACTACTATTTCTAGAGAAGGTTTACAATCTTCGAACCAAAAAGAAATGGGAGGTTTGTCTGGAAAACCATTAACAAAACGTTCTACAGAAGTAATTCGTTTCCTTTCAGAAAAAAGCAATAAAGCATTCCCGATTATTGGAGTAGGAGGAATTCATTCTGCCGATGATGCGATTGAAAAACTAAATGCAGGAGCAAGTCTAGTGCAATTGTATACGGGCTTTATTTACGAAGGTCCAGCATTGATAAAAGCAATCAACAAAAAAGTCTTAGAGCAATTGTAAAAGCAACGCCTGAACGGACAATCCGACAAGTAGTGCAATTCCAAAACTGATTAAAGTGCCGATTAAAACATACTCGGTCAGTTTTCGGTCTTTGGCTTCTTTTAAATCTCCGAATCTGAAAATAGATTTTGCGGCCAATAGAAATCCAATTGCTTCAAAATGTCCTGTTAAGATAAATCCGAAAACAAACAAGCGTTCTAAAATACCAATATAATTTCCAGCAGCAATTAGTGAGTTATCCTGATTGCTGTTTTTGCTTTCTGGCGCCCAGATTGAAATGATGGTCTTTATAAAAATAGAGGTTGGTTTTGTGAGCAATAAAAATCCGGTAAGCAGAATCCAAAATTGATTATCTTTACAAAAATCAGGTATTGGCTTGTTTTCGTATAGAAGTACAATTCCAATTAAAATTAGAACATGGGCGATTTGGTCAACTATAAACCAAGTGCGTTTGGTTTTAGGTTTCTGGAAATTCAGTTTGATTAAATCTACAATTCCATGCGTAACAGCGATCACAACTGCATAAGGTATAAAGTTGATTTCGGCTGCTAAGACTGCTGCTAAAACTCCGTGCAGTAAGATATGAATATACAAATAAACGCTTTTATGTTTTTTGAGTTCCTTGTTGGCGACCCAAGAATTAGGCTGCCAGATAAAATCACCTAACAAATGAGCGAGAAGCAGTTTTATAAATAAAATCATGGGGCTGTAAGTTGTTTTATTTGTGTTCTAAAATAACGATCTAAATTCATAACTAGATCAAACTGAGCGCGTTTTTGTCTTCGGCTCACAGCAGCTTGATTTATGCCTAGTTTTTGTCCTAATTCTTCTTGTGATAAAGTTGGATTTTCTATTGCCAATGCCACAAATTCTGCCGACTGTACCAGCCAGCTATCCATAAAAGTCAATGCCAGTTGCAGCATTAAATTGAATTTTTCGTCAAAATCAGTACTTCCGGTTCGAAGTGCTAATGTGACTTTCTGTTTTTTTAAAGTTTCAAAAAGTTCTCCTGAATGTATAAAAGCAGAACCATTGCTTTCAGATATTCTTTCAGCATTATGCGTTTTATCTCCAAAACCAATACTCATACGAGCATCAGATTTTATAGCTCTTAACTGCGCTTTTATTAAAATTGCAGTCAGCAATGCATCTTCTGGATTTGTTATTTCAATCTGAAATTCATCTCCACGGTAAATTTCCCACTGACTTGGCGTATTGCCTAATGGTGCTAAGATTTTCTTTAGATTGTTAACCCAATGTTCAGATTGCTGTCTCGAACCTATAATGTCTGCTGTAATAACACTAGTCATAACTCAAATATAATTAAAAAATTATAAACTTTCTATTACAAATATAAGTAATAAAAATGATTATTACGTTTTTTGGTAATATTTTTAAATATTACGTTTTTAGGTAATGTTGTTAGCTATTACAATATTCAGTAATAATCGGATTGAGCTAAAATTATCTTTTATTTCATTAAAAAAGAAACTAACTTAGCCTTTACAAAAGAATAAGCTTTGAATAAAGAAATCAAAATCATTGAATGTCCTAGAGATGCCATGCAGGGTATCAAAACCTTTATTCCAACAAAAAATAAAGTTACTTATATACAAGCTTTGTTGAGAGTTGGCTTTGACACCATCGATTTTGGAAGTTTTGTTTCTCCAAAAGCTATTCCGCAGATGCAGGATACTGCTGAGGTTTTGGCACAATTAGATCTTTCGCAGACCACAAGCAAACTACTTTCCATTATTGCCAATACACAAGGAGCCATAACGGCTGCAAACTATGAGCAGATTCAATATTTAGGCTTTCCATTTTCTATTTCAGAGAACTTTCAGATGCGTAACACGCACAAAACAATTCCAGAATCTTTGGTTACGCTTCAAGAAATTCTTGAAGTGGCAGATAAGAAAAACAAAGAAGTGGTTACGTATCTTTCTATGGGTTTCGGAAATCCGTATGGAGATCCTTGGAATGTTGAAATTGTAGGCGAGTGGACCGAGAGATTGGCTGGAATGGGCGTGAAAATTTTGTCGCTTTCTGATACTGTAGGAACTTCTACGCCAGAAGTCATTACCTATTTGTTTTCAGATTTAATTCCAAAATATCCTGAAATTGAGTTTGGCGCGCATTTGCATACAACTCCAGAAAGCTGGTTCGAAAAAATAGACGCAGCAGCAAAAGCAGGCTGTACACGTTTTGACGGTGCGATTCAAGGTTTTGGAGGATGTCCAATGGCAACCGATAAACTGACAGGAAACATGCCAACAGAAAAACTGATTTCGTATTTTACTGCCAATAAAAAAGCAACAGGACTTAATTCTCTTAGTTTCGAGAGCGCTTATAACGAAGCTTCAAAATTGTTTGGAAAGTTCCATTAAAAAATAGTTATTTTTCTTACCTTAGATAATGAATGTAAACATAATGCGTTACATTTAGTATTGATATAACTATTCTTATGAGATTAAGTTCGCTAAGTAAAATTTCAGGTATATTATTTTCAGTCTTTTTATTGTTTTCCTGTTCAAGCGATTTAGATTTTGATCAAGTAAACGATTTTAAGCTAGAACCTGTATTTGTCGCAAACCTTGCTTATTTCGATATTCCAGCAAGTAGACTTGTAGACGACGGAGGAACTAACATTGGCTATGATTCTAGAGATTTTGATATTTTTAAAAACAAATTTTTTACAGAACGTCTTAAAAGAGCTGATTTTGATTTTGAAGTCGAAAATAATATAGATCGTGCTTTCGTTTTAAACATGCTTTTGCTTAACGACCAAAATCAGGTTTTACAGACCATATCTTTTACAGTTCCGTCCTATAAAGGAACTCCAAATGTTATAAAATACCCTACAGAAGTTTTCGAAAACGCGCGATTAGATCTTTTAAAACAAACCCAGAAAATTGGTTTTGTCGTAATAATTGCTGCGGGACCTCCATTGAATAGTGAGAGTCAAGGAAATTTAAAATTAAGATCAAGTGCAACGGCTTATTTAGAAATTAAATGAGAAAGGTACTGATTTTTTGCTTGGTTCTTCATTTATCTTGTTTTGCCCAAAACAAGGAACTCTTATATAGCTTTACTTCAATTCCGCAGTCTTCACTTGTAAATCCCGGAGCGGATGTTTCGTATAAATATTATTTCGGATTTCCAGTTTTATCTGGAATTTCAGCAAATGTGGGTTCCAGCAGTTTCTCGGCCTATGATTTATTCGCCAATGATGGTGTCGATTTTAATCAAAAAGTTAGAAATGTTATCAATAAATCTTCCAGTAATGACAAAGTTGTAACCAATCAGCAATTGGAAATATTTTCTGGTGGATTTAGAATAGGAGGAAGAGAAAGCCGTTCTTATATTTCATTTGGGGCATATCAGGAATTCGATTTTTTTATGTTTGTTCCAAAAGATCTTGCATTATTAGCTTTAGATGGAAATAGAAATTATATCGGAAAATCATTTAATCTAGGCGATTTAAATATGAAGGCAGAAGTGCTTTCTGTTTTTCACGTAGGTTTTCATAAAAAAGTCAATGATAAATTGGTTTACGGAGGACGCGCCAAAATCTATTCGAGTGGAGCAAATGCTACTTCAACCAAAAATTCAGGGTATATATATACAGGACAAGAATCTGGAACTCCAAACCTTTATAATCAGATTATTTCTTCCAATTTAGAATTAAAAACTTCTGGAATTGCAAAATTTACAAAAGATGAATACGAAGGAAACATAGCGCGTGATATTGCCAATAATACCTTTTTTAACGGAAGCCTAGGTTTTGGTGTCGATGCTGGAATTACCTACTATATAAAAGACAATTTGCAGCTAACGGCAAGTATTATAGATTTGGGTTTTGTGCGACAGACCAAAGACATAGAAACGATCACGTATAAAGGAACTTATCAATACAATGGCGCTAATCCCGATTTTTTGGGTTCAGACGATCCAGAAAATGTCTTTGACGAATTTGATAAAGCCATACCAAGAGATACACTTTATAATAAGTACACCACTTGGCGTCCGACAAAATTGTATTCTTCCATTCAATATTCTTTTGGAGAGGCTCGCCCCTATGACGAATGCAATTGTCATGGAAAAGTTAATAAATATTATAAAAATGCGGTAGGAGCGCAGCTTTTTGCAATGTCAGCCCCTCGAACACCTCTATTTGCCCTGACAGCTTTTTACAGAAGAAATATCTTTAAGAAATTAGATTTAAAAGCCACTTACACCTTAGATACTTTTTCAAATACCAATATTGGTTTAGGGCTCGCAGGAACAATTGGTCCAGTAAATATTTATGCTTTAGTCAATAATGTTCTAGAATATAAAGATATCTCCAAGGCTAGCAGTGCAGCCTTTCAAATCGGAATCAATTTTGTGTTTCAAGACAAAGACGATTAGTTTGGTAATTAGAAGCTATTTCCAGCTGTCCATTTCAAGCACTCGAGCCAAAATACTTTTTTTCAAGGCATAAAAAGAGCTTCCGTTGGTCGCTTTTTTAAGCCAGAAAAAAATGTATTTTAGCTTTTCGTGGCTTTCCATTTCCATCTGGGCTAGGATATACGGTTTTGTAAGACGATTCGTGTAAAGTAAATTTATGAATAAGTTAGTATTCAAGTTAGCAATTTATTCACTATATTTGCACGCAATTCAACTAGAAATTGCACCATGATAGCACACAACTCCAAGATTATCGGCGAAGGTTTAACTTACGACGATGTATTATTAGTACCTAACTACTCGAATGTGCTTCCTCGCGAAGTGAGCATTAAATCAAGATTCTCAAAAAACATTACATTAAACGTTCCAATTGTATCAGCTGCGATGGATACAGTTACAGAAAGCGCAATGGCAATTGCTATGGCGCAAGAAGGCGGAATTGGTGTTTTACATAAAAATATGACTATCGAACAGCAAGCAGGAAAAGTTCGAAAAGTAAAACGTGCAGAAGCAGGTATGATTATCGATCCGGTAACTTTACCAATGAACTCTACAATTGCTGACGCTAAAAACGCTATGAAAGAATTCGGAATCGGTGGTATTCCAATCGTTGACGAAAATAAAATCCTTAAAGGTATCGTTACAAACCGCGACTTGCGTTTCGAGAAAAACGGAGCAAGACCTATCGCTGAGGTTATGACAAGCCAAAATTTAGTTACGGTTTCTGAAGGAACTTCATTAGAGCAGGCAGAAGTAGTTTTACAAGGTCATAAAATCGAAAAATTACCTGTTGTAAATGATAAAAACGAATTAGTTGGTTTAATCACTTTCAGAGATATTACAAAACTGACTCAAAAGCCAATCGCAAACAAAGATTCTTTTGGCCGTTTAAGAGTTGCTGCTGCAATTGGAGTTACTGGAGATGCTGTTCAAAGAGCAGAAGCTTTAGTTGCCGCTGGTGTAGACGCCATCATTATCGATACAGCTCACGGACACACAGAAGGTGTTGTAAATGTCTTAAAAGAAGTAAAAGCAAAATTCCCTCAAATAGACGTAGTAGTTGGAAACATCGCTACTCCAGAAGCTGCTAAATATTTAGTAGAAAATGGAGCAGACGGAGTAAAAGTTGGAATCGGTCCTGGTTCTATCTGTACAACTCGTATCGTTGCAGGTGTTGGTTTCCCTCAATTCTCAGCAGTTTTAGAAGTTGCTGCGGCAATCAAAGGAACAGGAGTTCCTGTAATTGCAGATGGTGGAATTCGTTATACAGGAGATATTCCTAAAGCAATCGCTGCGGGTGCTGACTGTGTAATGTTAGGTTCATTATTGGCTGGTACAAAAGAATCTCCAGGAGAAACTATTATTTTTGAAGGAAGAAAATTCAAATCTTACCGCGGAATGGGATCTGTTGAAGCGATGCAGACAGGATCTAAAGATCGTTATTTCCAAGATGTTGAAGACGACGTTAAAAAATTAGTTCCAGAAGGAATTGTTGGACGTGTTCCTTACAAAGGTGAATTAAACGAAAGTATGCTTCAGTTTATCGGAGGTCTTCGTGCAGGTATGGGGTATTGTGGTTCAAAAGATATTCCTACTTTACAAGAAACAGGACGTTTTGTTAGAATCACTTCAAGCGGAATCACTGAAAGTCACCCGCATAACGTAACAATTACAAAAGAAGCTCCGAATTATTCTAGATAATTTTAAGTTTGATATAAAACAAAAGGCGTAAGATTTTTTTCTTACGCCTTTTTTTATAATTCTCCATAATTTTGTCATTTCGAACGAAGAGAG
>NZ_AKZQ01000003.1:0-130817 GCF_000278705.1 Flavobacterium sp. F52
CTCTCTTCGTTCGAAATGACAAGATTGTGTTATGTCTTTGTCGAATCCTTCGTGTGATTCTTCGTTCTTCAGAATGATAAACGTTATATAGAAGAACTTATATCACTTACATGGTGAAAAAAAATCACATACCACGACTACTCAAAATATCTTCAGCAACGATATCAGAATGCAGTAAATCTTCCATTTTCTTTGTCATGCGCTGTGCTTCTAATGCATAACCGAACATTTTTTTCTCGTAATCGGCGATTGCTTCATCAATAGTTTCAAATTTTCCGTTGGTTAAATTTTCCGTTAGATGAAAAGCATCAAACAATCCCATATTTACGCCTTCGCCAGCAAATGGAGGCATTAAGTGAGCTGCGTCGCCAACAAGCGTAATGTTTGAATGTTCTTTCCAAGGTTCTTCCAAAGAAAATAAACGCAATGGCAAACCAGAAAATTCAGTCGAAGCAGCAAAGAATTTTTTGTAATCATCGTTCCAATTTTTAAAAGTTTCATTTAAAAAAGCAATCACAGATTTATCATCTTCAAAGTTGATTCCGTGATTTGAAATCCAATCTTCATCTGCTTTAAATGAAACTCCGAAATGCACAGAACCATCGCGCATGGTATGCGTATAAAACATTTTGTGTTCGCCCATTGCCATCACATTTCCGTTTCCGTATTTCGGCTTAAACTCAGGATAATCTTGATCAGGATTTACAATTTCTCCCTGAATTATGTAGGTTCCAGAAAGCTGAGGTTCTTGATCGCTTACAAATTTTCTAGCGTTAGATCGTCCGCCATTGGCAACAATCACAAAATCAGCAGTTGTTTTTGTGCCGTTTTTAAATTCTAAAACATATTGATTTTCTGTTTTTTCGATATTAACTAGTTGACTATCCCAAATAACTGTACCTTCTTTGAGGTTATCCAGCATAATTTTTCTAAGATCATTTCGGTCAATTTCTGGACGCGAAAAAGCATTGGTTTCATCTGGCATTTCATCAGAAGTAATGTTTCCGTCCATATCAGCTATTTTTTCTCCAGTTGGTCGAGCATATTTGTAGAATTCATCCATTAAACTTGCCTTCTGAATGGCAAACTGGCCAGAATCTGAGTGAATATCAAGAGTTCCGCCCGAAGTTCTAGCTTGAGCATTTATATCTCTTTCGTAAACTGTGACATCAGCATCATTAATTTGAAGAATTCTAGCTGTAGTCAATCCAACTGGACCGCCGCCAATAATGGCAATTTTTTTATTTTCTATAATTGAAGTTTTCATTTTTTTTTTGAAATTAATATTGTAATTGTTCTGCAACTTAGCACAGAGTGATAAAGTATTTAGAATTTGGAGTTTGGAATTTAGAATTTATTTAAGGAGTCAGCGCCTTTAAAACCAGATTAAAAGCTTCATTTTTAATTTCTTCTTTAAGAACAAAAGATTTTCCAGACATTGATTTTCCGTCTCTGTGAAATTCTAAAAGAGAATAAAGCGAACCGTAAGCAATGCTCCAAAAGACTTCATAAGGAACAGAGATAAGTTCTTTTCTCTCAATTGCCGACAGCATAAATTCAGTCATCATTTGTTTGTATTCTCCCGTCACTTCTTGTATGATTGCATCACCATATGTAGAATGCCTTAACAGTTCAAAACAGTTAGCCTGTAGCGTAAAATTTTGGTTGAAATAAATACGATTTTCCCATTGATTTCGTAATCCGTCTCTGAAAGACATATTTGTAGAGAAGCCATCAAACATCTTTTCAAAGAAATTTTGGCCAATTTCGATTCCAATTTTGCGAATCAAATCTTCCTTGTCTGAATAATAAATATAAAGTGTAGCAACAGATATTCCGCATTCTTTTGCCAAACGATTCATTCCAAAGCCTTCTATGCCTTGGTTTACGATCATTTCTATTGCTTTTTGCTTTACAATTTCTTCTTTATTAATATCTCTTGTTCTCATAATTCTAATTAATTATGGTACAAAGATATAAATAATAAATGAACGATCGCTTATTTATGAATTGTTTTTTTGATTTGCTAAGATTCTAAGCTTCTAAGTTTTTGTTTATAGTTTGGTTTTAGAGTAATTGATTTGTAGAAGCCAAATTTGTCTTGAATTGCCTCCAGCTTTAGCTGGAGGTTCATAATGGTTAAGTGTTGGGCTTTAGCCAAATATTTACATTTGGTATTGACAAGAATAAAAAAAATCAGCTGAAATAAAGCTGATTTTTATATTGAGAGTATATTTATATTGTTTTTGTAGGCTCGGCTTCTCTTAGATTTTGATTTTCTAAAATCTCTTTTAAAAACGGTTTTACCTGATTTTCAATTTCAGATTCTGGAATATTTAGAGCTTCCGGATCTGATGCTAATTTTAGCCAAGGTTTTGGCCCGTCAAAATCATAACTTCCAAAAACTACAACTGGAGTTCCTTTTACTTTTACATTTTCCTTGTCTTTTAGAATCCATTCGTCAGCAAAAGTGTAAAGATATTTGGCATCTTTTTCTAATAATCTCAAACAAGAATGAGAAGCAGGATATCCTGGCAAATCGTATTGATGAAAGCCAACTCCTAGTTTATTTTCAATATTAAAGTTCCATTTTAGTTCCCACTCATCGTTAAATGTACTGGTTGTTTTTTCTGCTTTCCAATTAGTGAAAAATAATCCGGTAGGAGTAGGATCTTTTTTTCTTCCCATATTGGTTGGACCCGTACGCATCAATTCACCGTTTTCGTAAGCGGCAAAGCTCTGCGTAGGATAAGAAAAAAGGATAATTTTTGAAACTTCTTCTAATGCAGAAACGTGTAATGGAAATGGAAGATAATAAACCAAATCTCCGCTAAAATCTGCTGGAATTACAACAGAATCCAGTTTTTTAAAATTGGCTTTATCTGTTCTGTTTAAAGCGTAAACAATATCCATTTTAGAACTGTCAGCTTCATTTAGTTTCAGCCATTCTTTTGTATTTGTAATTTGATAAGAAACTGTTTCTGGCTTTTTATATTCAATTACTTTCTTTTTCTCTTTTTTATTTTCAGTCAATGTTATAGTATCGGTTTTTTTACAAGAACCTAATAAGACTAACATTAAAATCAGTAGGGCGTTTGCTGTGTAATATAACTTTTTCATAGGTTGGTATTTTTATGAATATAAAGTTATACATCTGATAGCTGAAAAGGGTTACATAATTTTTTGAATTGGTTTCGGGATTTTCATTTAGAAATTTCAAATAGCTCATTTTTCTTCTGAAGTGTTGGTAATATAGCTATTGTTTTTAGAAAAATTAAAAGTTAAGTGATTTATAATCAGAATTTTGTTTGAGTATTCAGGAATTTTAAATTGTGTTCCGATGAAAAAAATTTCCGAAAATATTCAATTTATTCCTCAATCAATTTCAAGGTATATTCCAATTGCGTATCTCTGTTTTTCATAAAATCTTCAAAAGTCTGCTTCACTTCACAATCTGGAATTATGCCTCTTCCAAAAATCTGATTGGGCTTTTTAGGAACATCTTGTTCTAAATTTACAATCGAAAATTGTGTTTTAATTTTGGTATTGGGCAATTCATATTCAATAGGGGTGTGGCCGTTGTGTCCAAAATAGCCGCCCATGGTTTCTTCTCCAATAACAATTGCTTTAGTGTTTCCTGCAACTAATGCAGCAAATAGTGATCCAGCGGAAGCAATTCTTGGACTTATTAATAAATAAATCTGACCTTTAAAACTGTTTTTCTCAGGCTGTAATAATGGGTTGAAATTTTCGTCTTGAATGTATTTTCCATTTTCCAACTTTGGAAATTCTTCTTTCAATTCATCTTCAAAATCCTTTTTTTCTTCCTGTTTTTTCTGCGGTTCAGTTTCTTCATAAACTAAATATTCAGAAAAAGGAACTTCTTGAAAATTGACATAAGCAGATGCATTTTCGCGAAACGGTTTTTCTGCTAAATAAGAAAAAGTAACAATGTCGTTAGGATCTGTTCCACCACCATTATTTCTTACATCGACAATTAAATTCTTTATCTGATTGTTTTTTGAAAGATAATTAAAACAGCTATCTAAATATTTTTTGTAAGCCAAATGTTCTTTGTGTTTTGCATTTCGGCCAATTACAAAAGTATGGACAGAAAGTAAAGCTGTATTATTGGAAATAATTTTAAAAGAATATTTATCCTTTGCACGGTTGTATGGTAAACTATCAATGGGAAGTGAATGGCGATTTTTGAAATTCTCTTTTCGAATTTCGTTTGAAACAGCTGAAACTGTTTTTTTTAATCTTTTGGTTTGATTTGGAAGCGAATATTCTACTGTAAATCTCTTTTGCGGACCATATTCCATTTCAAAATATTTGGCAAAAGAACTCCCAATTCCAATTGATTTCCCTGTGATGTTATAACCGTCTGTTGTGTAATATTTGTAGACAGTTGACAGTAGTTTTGAAGTCTCGATTCCGTTAATGCTATAAATTTGAGAGCCCAACGGAATTTTAGAATTTTGAAAATTAACAACCAGCTGATCATTAATAAGTTTTACAGGAAAAGGAAAGAAAACATTTCCTGACGAATATTTCTTTTCAAAATCTTCAGGAAGTGTAGTGTCGTTATGCAGACTTCCTTCAAAATCGGTAATCTGCAAAACTATTTTATAAAATTCTATAAGGCTTTTGGGCGTATTGATCTGCGAAAAAGCCCAAGAATAAATACTGTCAATCTGCTGTTTTGTTCTGTATTTATAAAGTCCAGAATTGGCTTTTTCTCTTATTTCTTTAAAAATGGTTAAATCTTGCTTGAGTTTTTCTGCTGGCCATTTTTCGTTTTGAGAAAAAGCGAAAAGCGGTAAAAAGAAAACCAGAGCTATTTTGAATTTGAGCATTTTAGATTTTTTGATTCATCTAAAATACTCAAAAAACTTTTAAATCAAGCCTTTAATTTTTGCATGCTGCAAAAGCATAATAGTTTTAGCATCAGTGATTTCTCCAGATTCAATCATAGCGTAAGCCTCATCAAAAGTATATTCTAAAACTTCGATGTTTTCTTGTTCTGCGTCAAGTCCACCACCAGAACTTACTTTCATGCTTTCGTCATATTCGCCAACAAATAAATACAAAATCTCTGTTACGGAACCTGGTGACATATACGTTTCAATAACTTTTTGAACTTTTTTTAATCGATAGCCTGTTTCTTCTTCTGTCTCACGAATTATAGCTTGTTCTGCATTGTCTTTGTCCAAAAGACCGGCGCAAACTTCAATCATCATTCCCGTTTTATTTCCGTTAAGATAAGTTGGCAAACGAAACTGACGCGTTAGAATAACTGTCTTTTTTGCTGAATTATATAGTAAAATTCCAGCACCATTTCCGCGGTCATAAACTTCACGAATATGTGATTCTACTTTTTCATTTTCTTTTTTATAGTTAAAAGTAACTTTGTTTAATATATACCAATTGTCGGATAACAATTTGGTTTCTGTGATCTCAATTTCTGGATTTTTTCTCATGTCGGTAATAGTCAAAAAAAACGCTCTGATTATCAGAGCGTTTAAATGTATTATTTTGTTATTGTTTGTTTTCTATCTGGTCCAACCGATACGATTTTGATTGGCACTTCGATTTCTTTTTCAATAAACTCAATATATTCTTTTAGCTCAATTGGCAATTGATCGTAAGTTGTCAATCCTGTTAAATCTTGCTTCCATCCTTTAAACTCTTTGTAAATTGGAGTAACATTTTCTGGTTCAATGTTATAAGGGAAGTGTGAAATGTTTTGTCCTTTGTAGTTGTACTCTGTGCAAACTTTCAAAGTTTCGAAACCAGAAAGAACGTCACCTTTCATCATCATTAACTGAGTAACTCCGTTAACTTGAACTGCATATTTTAAAGCAACAAGATCTAACCATCCGCAACGTCTTTGTCTTCCTGTTACAGAACCAAATTCGTTACCTACTTTTGCCATTGTAGCGCCAACTTCGTCAAAAAGTTCAGTTGGGAAAGGTCCGCTACCAACACGTGTAACGTAAGCCTTGAAAATTCCGTAAACCTCTTTGATTTTGTTAGGAGCAATTCCTAGACCTGTACAAGCTCCAGCAGCAGTAGTGTTTGATGAAGTTACGAAAGGATAAGTTCCGAAATCAACATCTAATAAAGATCCTTGAGCTCCTTCGCAAAGAATAGATTTTCCAGCTTTTTGAGCTTGATGCATGTATTCTTCACTGTCGATGAAATCTAATTTTTTCAATTCTTCAATAGCTTCAAAGAATTCTTTTTCTAATTCAGCTAAATTGTATTGGATGTTAACATCATAAAAAGCAATCATAGCTTCGTGTTTGTCAGCCAAAGCTCTGTAACGCTCTTTAAAATCTTCTAATTCAATATCTCCAACACGTAAACCATTTCTACCCGTTTTGTCCATGTAAGTCGGTCCAATTCCTTTAAGAGTAGAACCAATTTTCGCTTTCCCTTTAGAAGCTTCAGAAGCAGCATCTAATAAACGGTGAGTTGGTAAAATTAAGTGTGCTTTTCTCGAAATGATTAATTTGCTTTTGATATCAAGGTTGAATTTTTCTAAACCTTCAATTTCTTTTTGAAAAACTACAGGATCAATTACAACACCATTTCCGATAACATTTACTGAGTTTTTATGAAAAATTCCAGAAGGGATTGTTCTAAGTACGTGTTTAATTCCGTCAAATTCTAATGTATGTCCTGCATTTGGTCCTCCTTGAAAACGTGCAATAATATCATAATTTGAGGTAAGTACGTCTACAATTTTTCCTTTACCTTCATCTCCCCATTGTAATCCTAGTAATAAATCTACGGTCATTCTGTTTTAATTTGCGTTGGGACAATCAAAGTTGTCCTACTGATTATGTAGTTAATTTTCTTTTTTTATTTTTTTGAAAAAGTCTAATTGAATAGACTATGAATTTGAATTTTGCTTTTTGTTTCCGTAGAAATAAAGCGAATGATTTGTAATTTCGATATCAAAAATTTCTTCGATAGTCTTTTTGATGGTTTGAATTCTTGGATCACAAAATTCAATTACTTCTCCCGAATCTGTCATAATGATGTGATCATGCTGTTTATCAAAATATGATTTTTCGTAGTAAGCCTGATTTTGTCCAAATTGATGTTTTCTAACCAAAGCGCAGTCCAACAATAACTCAATCGTGTTGTATAAAGTAGCTCTACTCACACGATAGTTTTTGTTTTTCATTTTGATATAAAGGTTTTCGATATCAAAATGCTCCTCGCTATCGTAAATTTCCTGAAGTATAGCATAACGCTCAGGAGTTTTGCGATGCCCTTTTTGTTCAAGATATAGTGTAAAAACATTTTTTACAATTTCTTGATTCTTAGTGTTGTCAGTTGAAATAAGTGTCATATCCGGCAAAGATAATTTTTTATTTTTAATGAATAAAAGTTTCGGGTTTAAAGTTTCGTTACAAAATTCTTATAGTTTCCCTAAAAAGTTAGGTTCTGTACTCTCTAGTAACCTTATCGACCCCGTCAATTTTCTTAATGGCATTGATCATTTTCTTCAAAATGGTATTGTTTTTTACAATTACCGCAATCTGACCGTGGAAAATTCCGGCGTCTGTACTCAAAGAAATACTTTGAATATTAACGCTCATATTATTCGAAATTACTCGTGTAAGTTGGTTGGTAAGTCCTAAAACATCCATTCCTGTAATATTGATAATGGCTTTGAATTCCTCTTGTGAAGAATCGATCCATTTGGCACTCATGATTCTGTAAGCATAGTTAGACTGCATTCCAATTGCATTCGGACAGTCTTTTTTATGCACTTTGATTCCTTCGTTAATAGTTACAAAACCAAAAACGTCATCACCTGGAATAGGGTTACAGCATTGCGAAAGTTTGTAGTCTAACTTGTCATGTTCAGTCCCAAAAACCAGCATGTCATAATTACTGCTGATGACTGGCTTATGAATATCTTCGGCTGCAGTATCTTTATTTCGTTTAATTTTATTTTTGAAGAAATTGATAAACGAATTGCTTTTTTGTGCCGCATAATCTTTTAACTGCTGATTTTCGATCGCACCAATTCCAACTCTATAAAATAAATCTAAACTTGTTTTTAGTTTGAAAAAGTTTACAAGTTCATTAGTTACCTGTTCGTTAAAAGTAACTTTTAAATGTTTTAATTTTCTAACCAGTAATTCTTTTCCTTCTTCTGCAATTTTTTTGGTGTTCTCGTTCAGAACGTTTTTGATTTTATTTTTAGCTCTCGAAGTTGTTACGTATTCCAACCAGTTTACCGTTGGTTTCTGGTTTGGAGAAGTAATTACTTCGACCTGATCACCGCTTTTTAGTTCATAATTCAAGGGGACTAAACGCCCGTTTACACGAGTTCCGCGAGTTTTAATTCCAATTTCAGAGTGAATACTGAAAGCAAAATCAAGAGAAGTGGCGCCTTTTGGCAACGATTTAATTTCTCCTTTTGGAGTAAAGACGAAGATTTCTTTAGAATACAAATTCATTTTAAAATCTTCCACAAAATCAACTGCATTGGTTTCTGGGTTTTCTAAAGCTTCACGTAGTAAGTTTAGCCATGTGTCCAAACCGCTTTCTTCTGTTGCTCCATTTTTATATTTGTAATGAGCTGCGTAACCTTTTTCGGCGATTTCGTCCATACGCTCGCTTCGCACCTGAACTTCAACCCAACGTCCTTTTGGCCCCATAACGGTAATGTGAAGGGCTTCATAACCAGTTGATTTTGGAGATGAAATCCAGTCACGCAAACGGCTCGGACTCGGTCTATAATGGTCTGTTACGATAGAGTAGATTTTCCAAGCTATGAATTTTTCTTCATGCGGATCGGCTTTGTACACAATTCTAAGTGCGAACTTATCATAAACTTCATCAAATGTTACGTTTTGCGCACGCATTTTTCGACGAATAGAATAAATCGATTTTGGTCGGCCTTTGATGATATAATCTATGCCTTCGTTGTCTAAAGATTTCTTCAAAACCTCCGAAATGTCTTTGATATATGCGTCCTGCTGTTCTTTAGTTTCGCGAATTTTGCTTACAATGTCATCATAGACTGCAGGCTCAGTATATTTTAATCCTAAATCCTCCAATTTGGTTTTAATGTTATAAAGTCCCAAACGGTGGGCTAGAGGAGCATAAATGTATAAAGTTTCAGATGCGATTTTGGTCTGTTTGTATTCCGCCATCGAATCCATTGTCTGCATATTATGCAAACGGTCAGCTAGTTTTATTAAAATTACACGAACATCATCATTCAGGGTCAGAATCATTTTTCTGAAATTCTCAGCCTGCATCGAAGCATTCAAATCTTTTTGAACTAATGAGATTTTCGTAAGTCCTTCAACCAGCTGTGCCACTTTAGGATTAAACAAACGCTCAATGTCTTCAACGGTCATTGGCGTATCTTCTACAACATCGTGAAGTAAAGCCGCGGCGATAGAGGTCGCTCCCAGACCAATTTCTGAGGCAACAATTTTTGCAACTGCAATAGGATGAAAGATATAAGCTTCGCCCGATTTACGTCTCTGCTCTTTGTGTGCATCGACGGCAACATCAAATGCTTTTCTAATTAATTTTTTGTCTGCTGGGGTTAAAGTTTGGTAACTTATTCGAAGTAATTCCTTGTATTCCTGCGCAATAGCTTTATTTTCTTTTTCGATATCTATTTCTGTCATAACGGCATAGTTCAAGTACTAAAAATAAGAATTAGTTTGAACATACACAAGATTTTAGATTGTTGATTTTAGAGTGCAGATTTTAGATTTTCCATGTAGGAATAAGGCTTCGACTCGTCTCAGCCTGACATTGAAGCAGTCATTTTTTTGATTAAAAATTAAAGATTAAAAATTAGAAGTTTAAGACTTTTAATTTGAACCTCAGAACCTTTGCATCTCTGTTCCTTTACACCTTTTAAATTAGAATCCTCTTTGTCTTTTTGCTTCAAAAATTAAGATAGCGGCAGCGACAGAAACATTCATGCTGTCAATTTCTCCCTGCATTGGAATAATGATATTTTGTGTTGCTTCGTCACGCCATTCTTGCGTTAAACCAGTTGCTTCTGTGCCCACAACTAAAGCGGTTGGAGTGGTAAAATTCTGGGTATGATATGAAGTTGAATTTTGTAAAGTGGCACTGTAGAAATTGATCTTTTTTTCTTTCAAAAAAGCAATAATTTCTGCTGTTGTTCCAGTTGCAATCTGATTCGTAAAAAGGCAACCAACACTCGAACGGACAATATTTGGATTGTATAAATCGCTTTTTGGATTGGCGATCAAAACTGCGTCTAAATTGGCAGCATCGGCAGTTCGTAAAACAGCACCAATATTTCCAGGTTTTTCTAAAGATTCTACAACCAAAATTAATGGATTATCAGATAGTTTTAAATCAGATAATTTTAAGGATTTGGTTTTAGCAACGGCTAAAATACCTTCTGTAGTGTCGCGATAGGCCAGTTTTTGGTAAACTTCCTTGTTGATTTCGATAATCTGAAAAGGAGCTTGGATTAATTTATTGATTTCTGATTCTGAAACTAATTCTGGTAAAAATAAAACCGTTTCAATTTCGTAACCGCCTTTTATGGCTAATGAAATTTCGCGCTGTCCTTCAATCAAGAATGTTCCGGTTTGTTTTCTGGCCTTGGCTTTTTCTTGAAGTAAAACCAAAGATTTGATAAACGGATTTTGAACTGAAGTTATTTGTTTCATTTTTTTTGAGATGCTAAGTTTCTAAGGCGCTAAGGTACTGAGTTTTTTTCTTCTCGCAATAATTTAAAATAGCCACGAATTCACGAATTATTTGGTTTCATAATCAAAATAAAATTCGTGAATTCGTGGCTATAAAAACTATTTCTCAAAAACTTCTTTAATCTCAGTTTCTACAGGATGATCGGTTTTGAAATCATATCCCATCAATTTTGCTAAAGTTTGAGCAAATTGTTTTTGATAGAATTGAGATTGTGTTGTTATTTCGCCTTTTGGAGCGATTTCAGGTCCCATTGCGACAAACCAAATTTCTGAAGCTCCAGGAACATCAGAACCGTGATCTGTCCATTGCGATTTTACTTTGTCGCCGCGTCCGTGATCTACGGTTATGAATAAAGTAGTTTTGTTCTTGTATTGTGGATCATTTTGAACAAAATTCCAGATTTCCTGAATCCATTTGTCAACTTGATTGGCTGCGTCCAAATACGAACGGTATTGCCCATGATGTGCCCACTCGTCGGTTTCTCCGTATGCAATATAAAGCACTTTTGGCTTTTTATTTTTTAGTTCATCTAAAGCTTGATAATGCGTAAAAACATCTAGGCATTCATCCATATGAAATGGTTTATATGAATTGTCACGCATTTCATTTAATAAGTGCTGAGCTGCTGTTGGTTTATTTCCGCCTACCTTGTCAAAGGCTGAAATTACAGGAAATCCGCTTCTTTCTTCATTTAAAATTCGATCAAAAGCGTCCCATGCGCCAAAAGCGGCAACTTTGCCTTTTAATTTAGATTGCTGATTTAAAAATTCTAAAACATTTACATTTGGATTGGCTTTGTAACCGTTTGAGTTGACTTTTAAATCTACATTTCCAGTCATGATTTCGCTATAACCAGGATAACTAAACCAGTACGGATTGGCAACATCAACTTTATTTCCTAAATCTCGATTTCCATAAATCTGACCTTTAGAAGCAATTTCAGACCAGAAAAAAGGCATTAGTTTTTTACGCGCTTCTTTTATGTCGGAATTGCTATATTTTTTATAAATGTAAGCACTGTCTCCCTGATTGAATTTTTTGTCATTGGCAATTGCAGGATCAATTCCTTTAAAAACTTCCTGCCATCTAAAACCATCTGTTGTAATGATGATGATATTTTCTGTTTTTTGCGCTTGAGATTGAATGCCTAATAATACGAACAGAATTAGAATTGTTTTTTTCATTTTTATCTGTTTTAAGTTGGTGTACTTAGATTGTTATTTTCTTTCAAAACTAATTTAATAATGGAGATAATAGTAAAGCCAATCTGTAAAATAACCATAAGTTAACAGATTAAGCAAGACTATAAAATTCCTCTCGATTTAATCTCCAAATATTTATTAATGGCGTCAAGCGTAAGATTTTCTGGCTGCGTTAAGACAGAATGGATTCCATATTTCTTCAATTCGTTTACGATTAGGCGTTTTTCGAACATGAATTTTTCGGCAATTACTTTGTCATAAACTTCCTGAATTGTAGTGGTTTTTTTATTGATGATGCTGTTCAATTCTGTATTGCTAAAGAAAACTACAACCAATAAATGGCTTTTGGCAATTCCTTTTAAATAAGGTAATTGACGATTTAAACCGTCCATGGTTTCAAAATTGGTGTACAGAATTATTAAACTTCTCTGATTGATGTTTTTCTTAATGTCAACATACAATCTGCTGTAATCACTTTCGAAGAAATCGGTTTTTACATTGTACAAAGTTTCTAGGATTTTTTGCATTTGCGAACCTCTTCTTTCGGCGAAAACTCTGTTTTCTACTTTTTTAGAAAAAGAAAAAAGTCCTGCTTTATCTTGTTTTTTCAGAATGACATTGGATAAAACCAAAGCCGAATTAATTGCATAATCCAATAAACTTAATCCGTCAAAAGGCATTTGCATAACGCGTCCTTTATCGATTGCCATATAAACAGATTGCGATTTTTCGTCTTGAAACTGATTGACCATAAGCGAATTTCTTTTGGCTGTAGCTTTCCAGTTTAAAGTTCGCAAATCGTCGCCTTGAACATATTCTTTAATTTGCTCAAATTCCATTGTATGACCGATTCGTCGTATTTTTTTGATTCCGTATTGAAATAAATTATTCGAAAAAGCAATCAAATCGTATTTTCTTAACTGAATATAAGAAGGGTAGGTCGGAACCATTTGATCTTTATCAAAAATAAATCTTCTGGAAATGAGTCTTAATGGAGATGAAACATAAATGTTTAGAGAACCAAAATGGTATTCTCCGCGTTCTGTCGGGCGAAGATCATAACCAATTTCTTTTTGCGTCGCAGCTTTTATTGTTTTTACAATTTTGAAATCTCGAACCTGAAATTGAAACGGAATTTCATCAATAATTTTAACCGAAACGGGAAAAGTATAATGGTTTTTTAAATTAATTTTTATCGGATTTAAATCACCATTTGATAATTTTTCTGGCGTAATTCTTTCAGCTTCGAGTCCTGTTCTTGCCAAGTATAAAAGCAAAATGTCAAGCCCTAAAAAAGTAACTAAACCCAAAACAAGCAGCCACACAGCATTATACATATTCGGAAAAATAAAAGCGCAGACAAACAATCCTATAATGCCAATAAGTACATAGAAAAAGAAATTATTCAGATATAGACTTTTTATGAATTTCAAGTTTTCTTAGTTTTATATTTTCTAATAAATTTTAGTGAAATCATTAAAATCAAAGCCTTCGAGAGATGCTATTTTCCAAATCCCGTTTTCTTTAATTGTTTTCACTTTATATTTAAAATCACCTTTCCACGACCAAGTCCAATCAAAAGAAGCTTTATCGTTTTCAATCTTCAAGTGATTAATCGTCATTGTTTTCCAAAAATTTTCTGGATTATCTTGGCAATTGCACCACGGATTGGAATCATTCCCGAAAGGAGGTAATTCCCCTTCAAACCATTCTATTTTTTTAGTTTTAAGATTAGAATCTATTCTTAAAGCAATTTTATTATAATTGTCTAAAAATTGCTGCGAAAAGAAATTGGTCTTTTTCAGTTCTTCCAATCTTTTTTTATGTGCATTTAGATCTAAACCAATGTATTTGTCTCCTTTTTTGTTTGCAATCGGATTGAAATCATTGTTGCTATTTTTAGTTTCTACCCATTCGTACAATTTCTTAACTAAAATTTCAATTTCCTGTTTGTCATTTTTGAAATAAAAAGAATCTTTTTTATTTCTTAAAAAAGCCGCATTTGATGGCTGAAAAACAGTCAACAATAGCAGAGAGAATAATATAAGAAGTTTAGACGGTTTCAATGTTTTTTGTTTTTATTGTTTCAAGTTTCAGGTTTCAGGTTTCAAGTTTTGTTCTTCTTTGTCGCTCAGGGTGACAATTGCGATGTGAAAAGTTTCAGGTTTCAAGTTGTTCTTTTTTGTCAGGCTGAGCGAAGTCGAAGCCTTTTACGTTTTCCACCATTAACCATTTACAATTCACCATTAATAATTATCTTGGAATTTCGACTGTTTCAATAATCTGTTTGATAATTTCTGGACTTGAAATACCTTCCATTTCGCGTTCTGGAGCAACAATTACACGGTGCTGTAAAACTGGAATTGCGGCTTCTTTAATATCTTCTGGCGTTACGAAATCACGTCCGCGGATTGCGGCAAAACCTTTTGCAGCATTCAAAATCGCGATAGAAGCACGAGGAGAAGCTCCTAAATATAAAAAGGCATTTTCGCGTGTATTTACTACAATTCGAGCAATGTATTCTAATAAGTTTTGTTCGACTCTAATTTGTTTTACTAAACCTTGATATTCTTTAATTTCCTCAGCAGAAAGTATAGTTTGAATCGCATCTAATTTTCCGTGATCTTGCAACGAATGTTCTCTTTGGATAATTAAAATCTCTTCGTTCAATTTCGGATAATCAATTGTAATTTTAAAAAGGAAACGGTCCAATTGCGCTTCTGGCAAACGATAAGTTCCTTCTTGTTCTATAGGATTCTGAGTTGCAATTACTAAAAACGGCGCTTCCAATTGATAAGCAGAACCATCAATAGTAATCTGGCGTTCTTCCATTACTTCAAAAAGTGCAGCTTGTGTTTTTGCTGGAGCACGGTTGATTTCATCAATTAAAATCAAATTAGAAAAAATGGGCCCTTTTTTAAACTCAAATTCTGAATTTTTCAGATTGAAAATAGAAGTTCCTAAAATATCAGAAGGCATTAAATCGGGTGTAAATTGGATTCTGCTGAAACCAATATTTAAAGTTTTAGCCAATAATTTTGCCGTAATGGTTTTGGCAACTCCAGGAACACCTTCTAAAAGTACGTGACCGTTTGACAAAATAGCAACCAAAAGCTGATCTACCATTTTTTGCTGTCCTACGATTACGGTTTCGATTTCTTTTTTAATCGTATTTACGTGATCTAAAAGCGGTCCTAAATTAATTCTTGTTTCAAAATTCACATTTTCATTTGTGATTTCGTTTGATGTTGCATTGATATCGTCCATAATTTGGTCTGTTTCTTTTTAAATTTCGTTTAGAATTTTAATGTAAAATCTTTTCTATTGCTGTATTTATTTTAATCAAATCTTCTTCAAGACTTCCGTGATAACTATTTCGATGGTCATTGATTAACTGAACCACATCACGGATATCTTTTTCATCTTTTCCTGTTTTATAATGTAACTTGGTTATAAAATCGTCATCAAGTTTGCTGGTATCAAGCAGATAATCGGTTCTGATTTTTTCTAAAAAGTAAATAATCTTTTTATCAATAATATTGGTGTGATCGCCTTCTTGATAATATAAATTTCCAATTGTTTTGGTAAAATCAACAGTTAGATTCTGCAATGGTTTTATGATCGGAACAATTCGCTGTTTGCGTTTTGCATTAAAAATCATAAAAATAAGAATTCCGATTAAGCCTAAATACCAAGCCGATTTTAAAGCGGGCTGACTCCAAATGTAACGCATTGGAGAGCTTGAAATTCTTTTATCGTTTAAAGTTTTATTATACCAAAAAACATTTCCTTTCGGAATATAAGACAGAACGTTTTCTGCATATTGATAATAATCTTTTTTCAGCAGATTGTAATTGGTAAAAGCCACTGGCTGCGTATGCAGATAGAGATAACCATTTTTATAAGGAACTTCAATAAAGTTGACTTGTTTTTTGTTTTTACTGCTAATTTGATACCCTAAAACCTTTGTATTTAAAGTGTCTATTTTAGAAAAATAATCACTCAATCCAGTATTAAAAGTATATTTTTTTGCGCCAGCTTTTTTGTTTGCCATCCAAACCGAAATGCTGTCATTGGGCATGAAATCGGTTTTTAATTCAATTTTCAAAGAATCTAACAATACTTTCGGAAACACTTTCATGCTCAAAAAAGCATTATTTCCGTGAGAAACAAAATATAGAATTTCTTTCATGGATTGCTGGTCAATATTATCGACTTCAGAAATATTCATAAAAGTACCTTTAACTTTATAGGTTTGTACATTTTCTCTAGCATCATATTGAGAATCCAAATATTCATAAGGAGTCTGCGTCGAAATTCTTTCTACTTTCTGTTTAAAAAGACCATCCGCTTCTTGGTCGAAAACGTACAATCCAAATGGAATTTTATCTTCAACAGAATACGTTGGGGTCCAATCAATAGGTTTTGGCTGCCCTTTGTCTACGAGTAATGTTATTCCGAAAATTAGAACCAGAATAGCAATGTATATTTTAACTTTATTATCCATTGCCAAAGGTTTTTAATGCTTTTTTAAATCTGTTTTCAGTCTTTCTAAATGTTGCATCATCAATTTCAAATTCACCATACCAAATATAATTGTACAAATAAGAAAGATAAGTAAACTCTTCTTTGTGAGCAGGATTATGCAACTCGTACAAATAATCCGAATTGGTTTTTTCGATATCCCATTCAATATAATGATACTGTGCCATTACTTTCAAAAGCCATAAATAATAATATCGCACGGCAATTCTTTTTTCGCCAGCTTCGATGCTTTCTTTAATAAGTTTTTCAAAATCTAAAAGATGAATATTTTTTTCGGCATCAGAATAAAACAAAGCTCTTTTGTCGGCATTCTTTCCAAAAATCCACATTCCTTCTCGTTTGATTAATGCCTTGACAATAAAGTATATTAAAAGTATAACAACCAGAACGGCAATTATTCTAAACAAAATTGAAATAAAGTTTAGAGATGATTTTACACTTCCGAAATTAAACAAATTGGCAATTTGTCTAGCGAGCCAATGCTTAAAATGATCCCACCAGCTTTTTTCGGGTTCTTTGTATTCGTAAACAAAGTCCTTATTTGTATATTTTTTCTTGAAATCCTTTTCAAAATGTCGGGCTTCTACAGATCCAGAGTCTACCTTGATATCTTTTTCGGTATACTTAATTCCAATAATTTTTGGAGGATCTTCTTCAACCAGAGTATCTTGAGCATAGAAAGGGCTCAGACAGAAAAGAAAATATAAAATAATAACAAACCTATTCATTTGTAGTATCTCCGATTAAATCAATTGATTTCGATTCTTGTTTGTCTCCTGACTCTAAACTATAATAAATCATGCCCTGATTCACTATAATAATGTTGTTAAAAATGTTACCAAGAACAATTAGTACAATTACAACAATTGTTATAAAGCCGATCAATAATGGTGAAGGTTCTACAGTATTTGTGTTGTCTGAAGCAGAATTTCCAATTAAGTACGCTAAAGCGATAAACATACCTACAAAATATAAACACATTGTGATGGCAAACTGAACAAACTGCATTATCATCATAATAATGAAAGTTGTTCCAATTGTATTCCAAAAATCTACTTTCATTAAATAGTAGGCGTGTTTTAGAGATTCAAAAAAACGTTTTTCTTCTGTCAAATAACTGTAAAAATGAAGATTTAAAAAGGTGAACAACGCTGGTAGCGCAATCATTAGCAGTGGAATTCCGATAATAATGAAGCACAGAAAAAACAAGATGATTAAGGCAATTATTAAAACCGGAAAAACTAAAAACAAATAGCCTATGCTGAATTTTATTAATTTAAAAAGAACTTTAAAGAAACTTGCCGAGAGATCATTCACTTCAAGATCTTCTTGGCCAGCAGCAATCAATTTTAAATATAAAACCGGATAAGCATAATTAAACAAGGACATGATAAAGAATAAAAAAACGCAGATAAATATCAATGCAACGACTAATCCTTCATTATGATTGAAGTATTCAAGAAGATCGCTTTTTAATTGATTATTTTCAAGACCAGATTCTTGGATGTGTTCAAAATTGACTTTAAGGAGCGTATAAATTACTATGGCAAAAAGAAGTAAAAATGCTCCATTTGTAATAAAAAATATCTTGAAAAAGTTCTTTCCGTAATTTTTGAAAAAAGTAAAAGTATCGCCAAGATTATCACCTAATTGTCTTTTTCTGTAAAGCTCGAACATTATAAATGAATTGGTTTTGAAGTTATTTTTTTGTGTACAATAAAAGGGTATATCAAGTAGTAAAATGAAATTATTGCCAGTGTCAATAAAATAATAAAACTGCTTAGCCAGTTGGGCATATCGATAGAATATCGTGTAATAAAACCTTCTAAAAATCCTGCACTTATGGTGAAAGGAAAAGTGCTTAAGAATATTTTAAAACTGTTTTTGAAACCGATTTTAAAAGAATTTAGCCTAGAAAAAGTTTTAGGAAATAGGATAGAAGCACCTAAAATAAATCCAGCTGTAGTCTCGATTACGATGGCAAAAATCTCCATAGAACCATGAATCCAGATACCTCGAACGCTTTTCCAAAAAACGCCTTGTTCGTAGAAAAAATATTGAAAAGAACCGAGCATAATACAGTTTTGAAGAAAAACATTAAAAGTTCCGATTCCTGCAAAAATTCCGTAGAAATAACATCTTGCGCCTACAAAAAGGTTATTGACTGTAATGCCAATAAAACTTCCCCAATTGCTGCCTGAACCATAGACGGCCATCGGATTGCCTTTTTTGATGTTTTCTAAAGTCATATTTACATATTCGTCACCTAAAATGAGACGCACAAAATCACGATCATAACGAGCAGAAAGAACTCCGATAGAAACGGTGACAAAAAATAAAGCAAATGCATAAACCAGATACCTTCTGTATTCGTAAACCAACAAAGGAACTTCGATTTTAAAGAAATCTACAAGTCGATTCTGATCGGTGCGTTTGGTTTTGTAAATTTTTTGATAAATCTGAGAAGCGAGATGATTGAGATACACAACCGTTTTACTTTTAGGATAATACGTTTGAGCATACGACAAATCATTCATCATTTGAATGTACAAATTAGCTAATTCATCAGGATTTTTTTTAGCTTTACCAAAAATTGCCAGCTCAAACTCGAGCCATTTTTCTCTGTTTTGTTTTATAAAGGCGATTTCTCTCATTGTAGGCTAAAATATGAAATATGTCAGAATTATCTATTAATACGACACAAAATGTTAAAATAAATTTTATCGCTGCTTCTGTAGGCGAAAGACTAGGTGCGTTTTTTATCGATTTATTTATTATAATCTGTTATATAACAGCACTTTCGATAGTTCTTTTTGACTGGCTGCAGCTCGATAGATTAATGGTTAATTTGGACGGCTGGTCGCGCGGAGCGATTTTTTTATTATTGTATTCTCCCGTTATAGTTTATTCGTTGGTTTTAGAAAGTGTTTTTGAAGGACAGTCGCTTGGGAAAAAATTATTGAAAATTAAAGTGGTTAAAATTGATGGTTATCAAGCAGGTTTTGGAGACTATTTAATTCGCTGGTTTTTTAGAGTAATAGACTTTTTTACTTTTTTCGGACTTCCGGGTCTTATCACGGTTATTACGAGCCAGAAATCACAACGATTGGGAGATATGGCGGCAGGTACGGCGGTAATTACTTTGAAGAATAAAATTAATATTAGTCATACTATTCTCGAAGATATTGGCGAATCTTATGTGCCAACGTATCCTTTGGTAATAAAGCTTTCAGATAACGATATGCGTATCATTAAAGAAACCTTTCAAAAGGCGGCGGCTAAAAACGATCATGAAGTTATTTACAAACTGGCTGCTAAAATTGAAAGCGTAACAGGAATTAAAAATCAATCTGGAAATAACAGCGATTTTATTAGAGTAATTTTAAAAGATTACAATTTCTATACACAAAACATGTAATTTTTTTTCTTTGAAGGATTGTTGGATTTTTCTGATTTTTGCTGATAATTTTTTAAAATTTCTTCGTAAATTTATATATAGATAATTAATTCATAAATTTCCAAACAAATGAAAATTACAAAGCCTTTTCTTGTATTACTAGTACTATTGTCTGCTTTTGTGAGTTTTGCCCAAAGCGGAAAAAAATTAGATAAAATTATAAAAAGAGATTATCAGATAATTGAATGTACGGTTTTAAAAATGTCTGATAAAACAGTAGAATATTCACTTCCAGGCGAGACCGTTCAGATTTCGCTAGACGTTTCTCAGATTGCCAAAATCGATTTTGCAAGCGGAAGATCGCAAACCTTTGATGTTTCTCCAAACACTAGCAGTGCTGATCAAAGTACAAATATTGCAAGCGCTGAGATGAAACGTAATACAATTGCCGTATTGCCAATTCCGTATGTAAATGCAGATAATCAGCAAGGTTCTGAAGATATGGCAAAATTTGCTCAAAACGATTTGTACAACAAATTGTTAGATAAATCTTCAAACATTTTTCCGCTAACAGTTCAGGATTTAAGAACAACAAATAGTTTGTTGCACAAAGCTGGAATCGACCATAATAACATTGACGAAACGCCAATAGAAGATCTTGAAAAAATATTAGGAGTTGATAACATTGTGGCCGCAAAAGTTTCATACACAATTGGAACCGGTACTACAGCTACCACATATAACAGCGGAAATGCAAAAGTGAGCGACAACAACAAAAAAGTAACCACAAATGATATTTCTACAACAACCGCAAACAATCAGACGTATTACTATTATACGGTCTATTTTGACATGTATAGAAATACAGATAAAATCTATTCACAAACCCGTAAGCCTTTGCTGGCAGTAAAAGACGGTTGGATGGATTCTATTTCTTATTTATTAAAAAGAAGTCCGATTTACGTGAAAAAATAAGAAACGTTTATGAGTAAGAGTTGTTAAGATTATTCGGTACAACTTTGTAACTTTGACCCTTTGCATCTTTGTAACTCAAAAAAAAATGTTTCACTTACTTGATATTATTGGGACAATGGCGTTTGCAATGTCAGGTGCCTTGACCGCAATGCACAAAAAACTAGATCCGTTTGGGGTTTTTATCATTGCATTTGTAACTGCCGTTGGAGGCGGAACACTTCGCGATGTCTTAATCGGAAGAACTCCTGTGGGCTGGATGCGTGACATGCAATATGTGTATGTGATCATTTTAGGATTTTTTCTAGCGATTCTTTTTAGAAAAAGTTTCGATAAGCTTCGAACTTCATTGTTTCTTTTTGATACAATCGGGCTCGGAGTTTTTACTTTAATTGGTTTGGAAAGAGGAATTTTAACTGGACTTCATCCCGCAATTTGTATAGCATTAGGAACCATGACAGCTTGTTTTGGAGGCGTAATTCGAGATATTTTGTGCAACGAAATTCCAAACGTTTTTAGAGAAGAAATCTATGCCACAATCTGTATTTTTGGCGGAATGGTATTTTTTGGATTGCGAAAACTAAATTTAAACGACGACATTTTATATTTAGTTACCTCGCTTGTGATTATTGTGATTAGATTAATGGCAGTAAAATATAAATGGCATTTAAAAGCATTTGATCATAAATAGACATGAAATACACCATAAAAAAGTATTCTCAAGATGATTATTCGATTTGGAACGATTTTGTCGCCCAGTCCAAAAATGCCACGTTTTTGTTTCACCGCGATTTTATGGAATATCATAAAGATCGTTTTGATGATTTTTCGCTTTTGATTTTTGAAGATGAAAAATTACGTGCTATTCTTCCTGGCAATAAAAAAGGAAATACCATTTATTCGCATCAAGGACTTACTTACGGCGGATTGGTTTATTTGCCGAAATTGAAAGCAGAAAAGGTTGAATCCATTTTAGATGAAATTTTACTTTTTTTGAAAGAAAATAAATTCAAAACCTTTTATTACAAACCAATCCCGAATTTTTATTTTTCTGAAGGAAACGCAGCAATGGATTTTTTTTTGTTGAAAAGAGGAGCGATTCTAGAACGAAAAGAAATGAATTTAGCAGTTAATCTGCAAGCTCCTTTAAAGATTTCTAAAAGCAAAATGAAGCATTTTAGAAGAATCGAAAATTTAGATTTGGATATTTTTGAAGAAGAAAATTTTGATCCATTTTGGGAAAAAATTCTTGAGCCAAGATTAGCAGAAAAATTTAATGTAAAGCCAGTGCATTCCAAAGAAGAAATTGCATTTTTGAAATCTAAATTTCCTAAAAATATCAGACAATATTCTGCGTACAGAAATGATGAAATTATAGCTGGAATAACGATTTTTGAAACTAAAAATGTTGTAAAATCGCAATACGGCGCCACTTCAAAAATAGGAGAAGAATTTCGCGCACTCGATTTTTTATTCATTAATCTGATTCACAAATACAAACGAAAAGGAAAACATTTCTTTGATATGGGTATAGTGGACGAGGGAAATGAATCAGGTTACAATTTAGGGCTTTTGAACCAGAAGGAAGAATTAGGCTGTTCTGTTTACAATCAGGATTTTTATAAAATAGAAATAAAGTGATACCATTCTTAGACCTAAAAAAAATAAATGAACCGTATGAAACGGCATTTCAAGAAAAATTGAAATCGGTTTTAGACAACGGCTGGTATATTTTAGGAAAAGAAGTGGAAACATTTGAAAAAGCTTTTGCTGAATATTGTCAATCTAAATTTTGTATTGGAGTTGGAAATGGTTTTGATGCTTTGGTTCTCATTTTTAAAGGTTATATCGAACTCGGAAAACTCAAAAAAGGTGATGAGGTTATTGTTCCTGCCAATACTTATATTGCCAGTATTCTGGCTATTTTACAAGCCGATTTAGTTCCTGTTTTGGTTGAACCAAGATTAGAAACTTACAATATAAATCCAGAATTAATTCCCGAAAAAATCACTCCAAAGACAAAAGCCATTTTAGCGGTTCATTTATACGGACAATTGGCTGAAATGGATAAGATAAATGAGCTTGCAGAAAAACATGATTTGATTGTTGTAGAAGATGCAGCGCAATCTCATGGCGTAGAGAAAAATCTAAAAGCTAAAATCTATAATCTAAAATCTGCAATCGCTTACAGTTTTTACCCAGGAAAAAATCTGGGCTGTCTCGGCGACGGAGGAGCAATTACAACAAATGACGAAGCATTAGCAAAAGTCCTTTTTTCGCTTCGTAATTATGGTTCGGAAAAAAAATATCACAATGAATTTGTTGGAGTAAATTCAAGACTTGACGAATTGCAGGCTGGATTTTTGAATCTAATATTACCAAACTTAGATTCGGATAATGAAAAACGAAGAGCCATTGCAGAACGCTATTTAAAAGAAATTAAAAACCATAAAATAGTGTTGCCATTTTGGGATTTCTCCAATAATCATGTTTTTCATTTGTTTGTTATTCGAACAGAAAACAGAGAAAAGCTTCAAGAATATTTAACTCAAAATAATATTCAAACTGTAATTCATTATCCGATTCCTCCGCATAAGCAAAAAGCTTTTTCGCAATGGAATAATCTGTCATTTCCGATAACTGAAAAGATTCATAAAGAAGTCTTGAGTTTGCCTATGAGTCCAGTTTTGACAGAATCTGCAGTGGATTATATTATTGAAATTTTAAATCAATACTAATTTGAGTTTTTATAGAAAAATAATTCAAACGAATTTGTTTAAGATTACTTCTTTAAACAGTTTAAGTGTTGCTTTAAAAATCGGAATTGGATTAATTACTTCAAAAATATTAGCAGTTTTTGTTGGGCCAAGCGGAATGGCTCTAGTTGGAAATCTTCGCAATTTTTTGACTTCATTAGAAAATATCGCCACTTTAGGTTTTCAAAATGGAATTGTAAAATACACTGCCGAAAGCGAAAAAAGTAGAATTGAACTTCAAAAAATAATTTCGACCGTTTTTATTGCTTTAATAGGAGTTGCGATTCTCTTAAGCATCATTCTTTTTTGTTCAGCTTCTTATTGGAATGAAAAAATCTTTGGAGATAATACAGAATATTTAATTGTTTTTAAAACCTTATCGTTTGTCTTGCCAACTTACGGACTTTCTATATTTTTTATTGCTGTAATTAATGGTTTAGGCAAGTTTAAAAAAGTAATTAGTATTAATATTATTGGAAACATTGTAGGGCTGTTGACTTCTGTTTTTCTGATATTGCAATTCAAAACCATTGGAGCTTTAATAGCTACTATAATTGCTCCAGCATTGCTGTTTTTTATCACGTTTTATTTAGTTCAAAAAGAGATTCAGATTTTTCAATTTATAAAATTAGATGTCTTCGATTTCAAAGTTTTGAGAAATCTTTCGGCTTATTCTTTAATGACACTGGTTTCGTCTGTTTTCGGTCCTTTTGTATTTCTTGCAATTCGAAATAATATTATTCAGGATTTAGGAATAGAACAAGCTGGATATTGGGAAACCATGACGCGAATTTCAAGCTATTATTTAATGTTTGTCAGTGCAATTTTGAGTGTTTATTTCCTGCCAAAATTATCCAAAGCCCAAAATAATCAGGAAACTAAAACTATTTTTTTTCAGTACTATAAATATATTTTACCAGTTTTTGTACTTGCGTTGGCAGTACTTTATTTTAGTCGCTTTTTTGTTATTCAATTGCTTTTTACAAAAGAATTTTTACCTGTAACCGATTTGTTTTTTTGGCAGCTGTTGGGTGATGTTTTTAAAGTTTGCGCTTTAATCTTGGGGTATCAGTTTTTTGCAAAAAGAAAAACTTCAGCCTTTATCATTACAGAATTATTTTCACTGTCGGTCTTTTATACTGCAAGTTTGTATTTTATAGAAGTATTTCAAATTGAAGGTGTTGTAATTGCTTGTGTTTTTCAGAATGCATGTTATTTTATTGTTTTAGGAATTTATTTTAGAAAAAGTTTGTTTTAATTTTCATTCCATTTATGGATATACTTTTCTGCAATTTTTACAAAGTGATGTTCTTTTTCAATAAAATCTCTAGCTCTTCTTCCGATTGCAGTAATTTCTTCTGGATTTTCAATTAAAAAAGACAATTCGCTAACCAGATAATTAACGTCTGGAATGGCGTTTATGCATACTTTTTCTTGAAGATTATATCTTGCTGTAAATTCTTTTTCGGCACCTGTAAAAACTACTTTTCCTTTTGCCATTGCTTCGAGTGCATTATACCCTTGATCGTAAGCATAAATTTGATCCAATAAAATATGACAGCTATTGTAAAGATTGATATATTCAGCGTAAGGAATACTGCGAACCGTTATAATTTCAACTTTTGAAGCATATTTTTGCTCAATTATTTCTAGAGCTTTTTCAAAATAGTCATTTCCTTTTTTTAGATAATTTTCATTGTTGATTCCGTGAAAAATAACAATTTTGTCATGAATATTAAGCGGTTCGAAATGAAGTTTTCCAATATTAATAGGATTCGGAATCATCCCTAAATATTTCTTATTTCCTTGTAATGGAAGATGATAATCTAAATCTGTAGCAATAATTCCGTTTATGTTTTTGTAAATAAACTGATGGAGTTTTAAAAAAGCTTTTTCACGGAATTTCAAAACATTTCCAAAAGACTTTTTATCAATCTTATGATTAAGATATAGCGGAATTACAGATTTAAAATTAGGATTTTCGAAGCAATATTTCACATTTAGATAATCATAACCGGTACTTAAAAGAAAAAGTTTTTGGTTGTTTTTTAAGAGATACGAAATGATTTTTTTCTCAAAATGATAAGTACAATAGAAGCTGTTTTCGTTAATGAGTTGGACAACATCAAAACCAGAAAATTGTTTTTCAAATTTTAAAAATTGTCTAAAAGACAGATAAGAAGTGATATCAAATCCCGAGATTTTATAAACGGCAACTTTTACTTTTTTTGGTAAACCAGAATCCCATTTTTTTTGGATAGGAAAATCAACAGGAAAATTTTTAAAACCGTCCTTGTGACCAATAATAAAAACTTCATGTCCTAAAGCCTTCAAACCATCTTTTAAAGAATTGTGCAAATGGCTGTATTCGCCTACCAGTAAAACTTTCATTTATATGTATATTTGACAAATATATTTACTTTTTCGGTTAAAAACATGAATAAAACGAAAGTTGCTATTGTTTCGATTTCTCTTGGAAAAGGAGGTGCAGAACGTTTTGCAGGTTTGCTTACTTTCATGTTAGAAAGTTCTGGTTTTGAAGTTCATTCCATAATTGTCAATGACGATATAGATTATGAATATACTGGAGCTTTGTTCAATTTAGAAAAAGAAAGTGCGGGTTCATTTTCTGTTTTTAGAAAATTAAAAAAAGGAAAACTGTTGAGGAATTATTTAAACCAAAATAATATTGATATTGTTATTGACAGCAGAACGAGAAATATTTTGTTGCGAGAACTAATTACTAAATTTATTTACCGCAATTCAAAAATCTATTATATCGTTCACAGTTATAATTTTAAAGAATATTTTCCTTCTTCAAAGTTTTGGTCGAAAATACTTTATGAGAATGTTCAAGCTTTAGTCTGTGTTTCAAAGGCAATAGAGGAAAAAATAAATAAGTTATACGAACTTAAAAACACCATTACAATTCACAATCCGTTTTCTATTGAAGAAGAAGAATTGAAAAAAGAAGTCTTAGAAACCAAAAAAGTAATTTTATATTTTGGAAGATTTGAAGAAAAAGTGAAAAATTTTACACTGATGTTAGAAGCTTTTTCTCAATCAAAATTATATGAAAAAGGATATCAATTACATTTGATGGGATCTGGAGATGATGCAGATTTTATTCAGCAGAAAATTAAAACTTTGAATTTGAATGGTTATGTTAAGATTCTTCCATTCAAAGAAAATCCTTTTGAAGAAGTTCGAGAAGCAAAATTTACAATTTTGACAAGTTATTACGAAGGATTTCCGCTATCGGTTATAGAATCATTAGCATTAGGAACGCCAGTTGTTGCCGTTGATTGCAATTCTGGACCGCGAGAAATTATTCAGAATGAGTTTAATGGTTTATTGATCGAAGACCATAACACGAAAGATTTAGCCGAAGCAATGAATAGATTTGTAGAAGACGCTGAATTATATCGTTTTTGCAAACAGAATGCGGTTGAAAGTGTAAAACATTTGTCTTTAAAACATATTTCAGATCAATGGAAAAAACTTCTAAACAATCACTAATGACGAATATTTCAGACATTCAATTGATCGAGATTCCAAAAATTCAAGATCGGAGAGGAAATCTTTCAGTTGTTGAAGGCAATACGATTCCGTTTGTTTCCAAAAGAGTATATTATTTGTATGATGTGCCGAGTGGAAGCAAAAGGGGAGGACATGCGCATATTGAACAGCAGGAACTTTTAATAGCTCTAAGCGGCAGTTTTGATGTGGTTTTGAAAGATGGGAAAAATACCAAAACAATTACATTAAATAAACCAAATATAGGTTTGCTTATTGTTTCGGGAATTTGGCGTGAACTTAAAAATTTCTCGTCGGGAAGTGTTTGTCTAGTTTTGTCTTCGGGTGAATTTAGCGAGGAAGATTATATTCGAGAATACAAAAAGTTCCGATTATTTAAAAACAGATGAACCGATTCCTAAATTTGCTAAAAAGGTTTTAAAAGAAATTAAAATGCGTAAAATAAATGCAGGAAGACGCAGTAAAAATCTTTTCTTCCAACCAATTTTTTTTAAATCTATTGAATTATAATATTTATAAAAAAGAGCAGTTTCTCCAGCTAATTTGCCTTTAATGGCAAGTGAAAACCGATTTAAATCTAAAAAGTATTTTAAGTCTGGATTTGTTTGTTCGGACTCTTCAAATTTTGAAAAATCCATTTTTTCTTTCATCAGATTTTTGTTTTTCGAAAGGCTTTTAGGGTCGTAGACATATCTTGCCAATATTTTCCAAGAAAAAACAACTGGAAAAACAAGTCCGATTCTAATCCATAAATCGGTATCTTGACCGCTTTTAATTTTGGTGTCAAAATTTCCAATTTCAGCAAAAACAGATTGATGAAAAACAGCACACGAAGTACAGAGAACGGTTTCTTTTAAACTGGCCTTAAAATAGTTTACAATTTCAAATTCGTCATTTGTTTTTGAAATCGAATATTGTGCAGAGATTACTTTTTTTGAAGTTTCAAATTCTATTGCAGCAGAAAATACTTTTTGGTCTGGAAGTTTTGAAATATTGGTAAACATAGTTTCTAAAAATGTCGGATACCAATAATCGTCGGCATCAAGAAAAGTTATAAAATGGGCTGATGCTTTTTCGATTCCGTAATTTCTAGCCGCAGAAGCGCCTTCATTTTTTTTGCTAAAATAATGGATTCTAGAATCTTTAAATTGAAGTAGCTTTTCTTCGCTTTTATCTGTTGATCCGTCATTTACTACAATAATTTCAAAGTTCTGAAAAGTTTGATCGAAAACGCTTTGTATCGTGTTTGCGATAAAGTTTTCTTTGTTGTAAAGCGGAATTATGATAGAAAAAAAAGCCATTTATTTTGTTTTAAGAAAACAGTAATAACCTAATTTGTAAATGTCAAACAGAAAAAGTGAAGGTTTGTCTGAAAGTAAATTTCGCTCAATTTTTTGTTCCGATTTTTTAAAAACAAAATTAAAAAGAGAAGTCAGTTTTAGTTTTTTTAAGCGGTCGAAAGAGCGGATAATTTTGCTTTCTTTTTTCGATATTTTATTCAAATAATCTAAAAGAACTAGATTTTCTAATGCAGTTTTTGTTTTGTTTAGAAATAAAGAGGAAGATTCTAAATTTAAATGAAAAACAGGATTTTCAATATGTTTAATCTCAATTTGATTGGATTTTAATATGGCAAAAAAAAGCAGATCTTCATAACCGTATTTTGTTAGATTTTCATCAAAAGGAAAGTGATTAAGAATTTCTTTCTTGATCAATAAATTAGAAACCAATGCAGTGTTTGATGGATTTTTATTTCTTTCTGATAAACTTAAAGCTTCTCTTTTTTTGCCATAAATCCAACGTAAAATTTGTTCTGGTAGTGGCTTTTTGTTTTCATACAAAAGTCCGCCAAAAACAGCTTTATTTTCTATTTCTGAAATATAATTCGAAATAAAATTATCGTGAACTGGAATTGTATCAGCATCCAAAAATAGCAAGTTTTCGTAAACTGCTTTTTCGGCCAATAAATTTCGAATCGCGCTTCGTCCAATATTTTTTTCTAAAACAGAATATGAAGCGTTCTCAAATAGATTGATTTTTTGATTTTCAAGTATAAACCTTTGAGAAGCATCATCTAGACAAATGATTTCAAAAATAATTCCGCAAGAATTGCATTGCTTTACTAATTCGCTTACAAGCGGTAAAACATCATAATTATAAACCGGAATTAAAATGGAAAGCATTACACGCTTCTTTGAACCACTTCGAAGATTCTTTCATCTTCACATTTCAAAGTTTTAGATGGGAATTTCATTAGTAAAGCATAATCATGAGTCGCCATAATTACAGTTTTACCAGCGGCGTTGATTGCTTTTAGTACTTCTAATACTTCAGAACTCGTTTGCGGATCAAGGTTTCCTGTAGGTTCGTCGGCTAAAATAAACTCTGGGTCGTTAAGCAATGCTCTTGCAATTGCAACACGCTGCTGTTCTCCGCCAGAAAGCTGGTGAGGCATTTTGTTTACAAAATCTTTCATGCCTACTTTGTCCAAAACTTCATCAATTTTGTGCTGCATGGCTTCTTTTTCGACCCATCCTGTAGCTCTCAAAACAAAAAGCATATTGTCTTTTATAGAACGGTCTGGAAGCAGTTTGAAATCCTGAAATACAATTCCGATTTTACGTCTCAAGTACGGAATATCGTTTTCTTTTAAAGTAGCCAAATCAAATTCAACAATATGTCCTTCGCCTTCAATTAACGGCAAATCAGCATACAAAGTTTTTAGGAAACTACTTTTCCCAGAACCAGTTTTTCCAATAATGTAGATAAACTCACCATGCTTAACATCTAAGTTAATGTGAGATATAATTTTTCTTCCTTCTTGATATATAGTGACTTCTTTAAGAGACAGTACGGTTTGTGACATAATAAAATTGGTTTGAATGGTAAAAGTAATAAGATAACGCTTGTATTCAAAATAAATTTCAATCATTTCTTAAGAAAAATTCTCGAAAAACGGTTGAAAATTTAAACCCTGAAAGTAATCTAAGTTCATTTTGGTTAATCTGCCAAAAGCTCCTAACTTATAATAACTTATCTATCTTACAATGGCTCAGAATCAATTTTTATAATACGCTTAAATGGGAATTATCGAATATTTGTTCATAATAAAACCTCAAAACGTTTCGTTATAACCCGTATAAAATGATACATTTGAATACTAAATATTATTACAATGCGTAAACTTTCCAAGTTCTTTTTATACCAAATTATCCTTGCTTCGACTATAGCTACGGCACAAAAATCGGCTATTTATACTTACGAATTAAAGGATTTTGACAAAGCACTGGCTTTATATAATGATAAACAATATGCTTCGGCACAATTGATTTTTGAAAAAGTAAAATACAATGCGACTAACGAAGAAGTTCAGTCAGATTGTGCGTACTACATTGCCAATTGTGCGATAAGAACCAATAAAGCAAATGCCGATGCTTTGGTAGAAAATTTTGTTAATGATTATCCAACAAGTACTAAACAAAATCAGGCTTATATTGAAGCTGCGCAATATTTTTTCGAACAAGGGAACTATCCAAAAGCTTTACAGTGGTTTGACAAGGTAGATGAAAGTTACATGAGCAAAACTGAGTCTGATAAGTTTAATTTCATGAAAGGCTACAGCTATTTTAATGCTAAAAAGAAAAAAGAAGCCACCAATTATTTTAATAAGGTTGTCAATTCAAAAGAATATGGTTCTCAGGCCAAATATTACTTAGGTTTTATGGCGTATGAAGGTGACGATTACAAAGAAGCTACAAAGTACTTTGATGAGGTTTCTGGAGAAGAAAAATACAAAGAAAAGCTATCGTATTATCAGGCTGATATGAATTTCAAATTAGGAAATTTCCAAAAAGCGATTGATTTAGGATTGGTAGCCATGAACAAATCAAACGATATTGAAAAATCGGAACTGAATAAAATTATTGGAGAAAGTTATTTTAACTTAAAACAATATGGAAAAGCAATTCCGTATTTAGAGCAATATGCTGGTAAAAAAGGGAAATGGAACAACACCGATTTTTATCAATTAGGTTACGCATATTATGAACAGAAAGAGTACGAAAAAGCGATTTCTCAATTCAATAAAATTATTGAAGGAAAGGATTTCGTTGCACAGAATGCTTATTATCATTTAGGTTTAAGTTATTTAAATACTGGTAAAAAGCAGGAAGCTTTAAATGCTTTCAAGAATGCTTCTGAAATGGATTTCAACGCGCAGATTCAAGAAGATGCGGCTTTAAATTATGCTAAATTAAGTTACGATATCGGAAATGCATATCAGGCTGTTCCCGGCATTTTATTAGATTTCCTTAAAAAATATCCAAACAATTCTAGCCGTGCAGAAGTAGAAAAGCTTTTGGTTGATTCTTATATTTCTTCTAAAAATTACAAAGAAGCTTTAGTTTTATTAGAAAAAAATAGATCCGCTGAAAACAAAGCTGCGTATCAAAAAGTGCTTTTCTATCGTGGATTGGAATTGTACAACGAAAATAATTACCAAGAAGCGGGTAAAATGTTCAAAAGTGCGATCAGCGAACAAAAAACACCTGAGTTTACAGCACGTGCCACTTTCTGGAAAGCAGAAACAGAATATCTGAATGATGATATGCAAAATGCTTTACTAACGTATAAGCAATTTGCTGGAATGGCTGCTGCAAAATCTACAGACGAATATAAAAATATCAATTACAATATTGGTTACACGTATTTTAAGCTGAAAGAATACGATCAGGCGGCGAATTCTTTTCAGGCTCAAATCGATAATTCGCCTTCAGACAAAGTTCGTTTAAACGATTCTTATCTGCGTTTAGGAGATTGTCGTTTCGTGACTTCAAAATACAGCGCTGCTAACGAGGCATACGCAAAAGCGATTGCTGCAAAAGGCGTAGATGCTGATTATGCGCAATTTCAAAAAGCACTTTCTTACGGATTCATGTCGAATAATGCGAAGAAAGTGGATGAATTGAATAACTTCCTTCAGATGTACAAAAAATCGTCTTACAGAGATGATGCTTTGTTCGAATTAGGAAATACTTACGTTGCAGAAAAGAAAAACGATCAAGCTTTGAAAACGTATGATCAATTGATTTCAGAATTCCAAAACGGATCTTTTACTTCAAAAGCAATTTTAAAACAAGGATTGATTTATTATAATTCAGATCGCGATCAGCAGGCTTTAACAAAATTCAAAAAAGTAGCGGCTGAATTTCCAAAAACACCAGAAGCTTTAGAAGCGGTTTCAACAGCAAGATTAATCTATGTTGATTCAGGAAAAGTAGACGAATATGCAACTTGGGTTCGTACTTTAGATTTTGTTGAGGTCTCAGATGCTGAATTAGATAACGATACTTACGATGCAGCCTTTAAACAATACAGCCAAAATAATAGCAAAGCTGCAATTACAGGATTTGGAGGTTATGTAAGCAAATTTCCAGCTGGTTTGCACGCTTTGGAAGCTAATTTTTATCTAGCACAATTGTATTATGCTGAAGGATCTGAAACAAAATCGACATCAAATTATCAATATGTAATCGATCAGCCTAGAAATGAATTTACAGAACAGGCTTTAAATAGATTGTCTCAAATTTACTTAAAAGCAAAAGATTGTGATAAAGCAATTCCGGTTTTAAAACGTTTAGAAAGCGAAGCAGATTATCCGCAGAACAAGACTTTTGCTCAGGCAAACCTAATGAAATGTTATTATGACAAAAAAGATTATGACAATTCGGTTACTGCTGCTGAAAAAGTTTTAGAAAACCCAAAATCTGATGCAGGAGTAAAAGCAGATGCCCAGATCATTGTGGCAAGAGCGGCGATTCAAACAGGGAATGAAGATAAAGCGAAAACAGCTTACGCTAAATTAATGACAACTTCAAAAGGAGAATTAGCAGCAGAAGCGTTGTATTACGATGCCTATTTTAAAACCAAAGAAGGGAAATTTGATGCTTCGAATACTGCGGTTCAAAAATTGGCAAAAAGCTATTCGGCGTATAAATATTACGGAGCAAAAGGTTTGGTGTTAATGGCGAAGAACTTCTACGGATTAAAAGACAGTTATCAGGCAACTTATATTTTAGATAACGTAATCAACAATTTTACAGATTATCCAGATGTTGTCGAAGAAGCGAAAAAAGAATTAGGAGCTATTAAAGCGGAAGAGTCAAAAACAAATTCGTCGATTAATAGATAGAAAAATAGAAGAAAGAGCTAAGAAGCAAGATTTCAATGAAAAGTCTTTTCTCTTGCTTCTTGGCTCTATTCTCAAAAAAAAAGAAAGAAATGAGTTTACCTTTTTACATAGTTGATGTTTTTGCTGATAAGAAATATGCCGGAAATCAGTTGGCGGTTTTTTTAGATGCTGAGAATTTAAGTTCGGAAGAAATGCAGCAGATTGCGCGCGAGATTAATTTTGCGGAAAGCACATTTGTAACGAAACTGGACAAAGAAAACAATAAAGCCGAAATAAGAATTTTTACTCCTGCTCACGAAATGCAGTTTGCAGGACATCCGATCATTGGGACTTCTTGGGTTTTGATGAATAAGATCTTTGAAAATTCGCCTAACGAAATAAAATTAGAAGTTCCTATTGGACCAATTTCGATCAATAAAACCGAAGATTTGATTTGGCTAAAAGCGGCGCAACCAAAGTTTTGGGATGTTTTTGCAAAAGAAGATTTCCCATCTTTCAGCAACTTGACAATTGATGATTTTGACAATCAATATTTGATACAAGAAGTGACTACGGGAAGTGCATTTGTAATTGTTCCGTTAAACAGCAAAAGAGCTTTAGAGAATTTGGTTTTAGATAAAGATAAAACCGATAAATGGTTGAAACAGCATTGTAAAACAGATCACAGAGGGCTGTATTTTTATAGTTTTGAAGATTCGAAGTTGGCAACCAGAATGTTATGTGTAGAAAATAATCAATTGGTGGAAGATGCAGCAACAGGAAGTGCAAGTACTTGTCTGCAGGCCTATCTTTTAAAATATCATTCTCCTGTAATTGAAGTAACAAACCATCAGGGAGATTACATTGGCCGACCGTCTGAAATTTATTTTAAAGGGAAACTGGAAAATAATCAGTTTGATATTAAAATAGGAGGAAAAGCTCAATTTGTAGCCAAAGGAGAGTGGGAAGCTTAAGCAAGATAATAGAAAATAGAACAAAGAAAAAAGATTTTAGAATATAGAAAGAGAACAAAGAGTTTTTAGGATAAGAATTAGATAAGTCTATTTTCTATACTCTTTTCTCTATACTCTTAAAAAGAAGAAATATGAAATTAAATTGCCAGTATAAAATTATCGTTTTGCTAGTATTATTTGTTGGTCAGTTTTCGATTGCACAGAAGAAAAATGAAAGTATCGGAACTGAAACTGTAAACGTGGTAAAACCATATTCGCCGACTGTTTCAGATGCTTTTAAAGTAAAAGAAACACCTTCGCTTGACGATAACGGGAATCAGCCGAAAGAAGTTATTAAATATAGTATTCTGTCTGTTCCTGTGGCTTCTACTTTTACGCCTTCAAAGGGAAAAGCTGAAGGTGTGGAAAAAGCTAAAAAAGAAAGATTGTTTAATAATTACGCAACTTTAGGACTTGGAAATTATAGCACTTTGAACGGTGAATTATTCGTAAATCAGGATTTGGGCAATAATGATTATGTAGCCGGAATGTTTCGCCATCACTCTTCTCAAGGCGGAATTAAAGATGTTGAATTGAATGATGAATTTTACGATACGTCAATTAATGTGGGTTACGGACAAAACAATAGAGATAATACTTGGGGAGTCGATTTAGGATATCAAAACCAAATTTATAACTGGTACGGACTTCCATCAGATTTTGGATCAACAATTCCAGATCAGCGTTATGATTTGGTAAACAGCATTAATCCAAACCATTCTTATAATACCATTTGGGTTGGCGGAAATGCCGAATTTAACGAAAGCATTTTCAGTAAGCTTTCTGCAAAATTCACTCATTTTTCAGATAGTTATTCTTCATCAGAAAACAGATTTTATGTAAAGCCGACTTTTACTGTTGATGTAATGGATCAGGCAATTAAAACCAATGTAATTGTAGATCATGTAAGCGGATCTTTTAAAAACAATTATTTTCAAGATAATACAGAAGCTTTAAAATACAGTTTTACAAATGTTGGAATCGAACCAAGTTTTGTAATCAATGAAAACGAATGGACATTAGAACTAGGAGCTGGAATCTATTACAGTGCAGATTCTGAAAACAGTGGCAATAAATTTTATTTCTATCCAAAAGTAAATGCTTCATATAGATTGGTTGGCGATTTGATGATTTTTTATACAGGAGTTAATGGAGCTTTAAACCAAAATTCGTATGCCGATTTTGTGACCGAGAATCCGTTTTTGTCTCCGACTTTAAACATGCGTCCGTCAAGTACACAATATAATGTATTTGCAGGTTTGAAAGGGAAATTGGCAAATAACGTAAATTATAACTTGACCGCTTCTTACTTGAATGAAAAAGATAAAGCACTGTTTAAAGCAAATGATTATACAGAAGTAATTACCAATGAAGATTATGCTTTCGGAAACTCATTTGGAGTAGTGTATGAAGATATTAGAACATTCCGTTTCTACGGAGAATTAAAAGCCGATTTCTCTCAAAATGTAACTTTCGGAATCAACGGAACTTTTAATAGTTATAATACCGACAATGCAGTCGAAGCATGGAATTTGCCATCAATGAAATTAAGTTCGACTTTGGACGTTAATATTACAAAGCAGTGGTACGCAGGATTTAATGTGTTTTATGTTGGAGAAAGAAAAGATATGCAGACCAATACTTCTTTAGGAATTGATGCAACACCAATTACCTTAAAAAGTTATTTTGATGCTAATGCTCATGTTGGATATAAATTCAGCGAACGTTTGACGTTTTTCTTAAAACTGAATAATATTGGAAATCAAGCTTACGAAAAATGGTTGAATTATCCTGTACAAGGATTCCAAGTTTTAGGAGGCGCAAATTATAAATTTGATTTTTAAGGCTTAATGCCACAAAGACACTAAGGCACAAAGATTTTATAAAAGATAAAGTGCCTTTTTTTTCAGCCATGGGCTCATGAATTTTTTGGAGTAGATTCGTGAATTCGTGGCTGTTTTTTAATTTTATAAAATGGAAATTATATTACGTCAAGAAAATAAAAATGATTTTGAAAGTGTTTTTCATTTGATAGAAAAAGCTTTTGAAAAGGAAGAATACAGCGATCATAAAGAACAATTTTTGGTAGAAAGACTTAGAAACTCTGAAGCCTTTATTCCTGAATTGTCTATTGTTGCAGAAATTGATAATGAAATTGTCGGTCATATTTTATTTACCAAGCTGAAAATTAAAAATAATTTAAATTCATTTGAATCTTTGGCATTAGCTCCCGTTTCAGTTTTGCCAGAATTTCAAGGAAAAGGAATTGGTTCTAAACTTATTTTACATGGACATGAAATCGCGAAAAGGTTAGGTTACAAATCGGTTATTTTGTTAGGACATCAAGATTATTATCCAAGATTTGGATATAAACTTTGTGAAAAGTACAATATCAAAATGCCTTTTGATGTTCCATCAGAAAACTGTATGGTTATTGCATTAGCGGAAGATGGTTTAAAAGGAGTAAGCGGAGAAGTGGTCTATCCAAAAGCTTTTTTCGAATAAAAATTTAGACAAAAGGAAAAACCTTTGCACTTTTGCACCTCAGAATCTCAGTACCTTTAAAAAAATGACTTTCAAAGAAAAAATATATTCTCACTATACACAAATGGTTCAAGACAGAATTGATGTTTTTAGAGACATGATTTCTGGTTTGACAGAAGATTCAAAAAACGATGCCAAAGGTTCAGCTGGCGATAAACACGAAACAGCTTTGTCGATGATGCATATCGAACAGGAAAAATTGACTAATAAGTTGAAGGAAGCCCTTGAGCAAAAAGCAATTTTAGATAAAATAGACCCGCTTAAGACAACAGAAAACATCGTTTTAGGCAGTTTAGTAAAAGCCAACGGAATTTATTTATATGTGAGTGTTGCGCTTCCTAAAATTGCAATTGAAGGAATTAATGTTATTGCGCTTTCTCCACAATCTCCCTTAGGAAATCATTTAATGGGGAATAAAGCTGGATTTCAATTTGAAATAAATAAGACGCATTATACTATTGAAAGTGTAGAATAAGTCTTTTTTCGCTATCAACTTTGACAAAGTTCAATACGTAGCCATCCTATCCAATCTTGTCATTCTGAGGAACGAAGAATCTCACTAGTTTGTCGACAAAGATCGGCATTATTCTTTGCGGAGTTTCTAGTGTGATTCTTCGTTCCTCAGAATGACAAACACTGTGTTCTTGCTTAAAATACAATTCCAGAACAACTTTTCTTCTCATCTTTACGAATCTTTCATTTGTAACAGAATAACTCAAAATTTAATTCAAAAAACCGATTTAAAGTTTCAATTTTAAAGCAGTTTTATACTCAAAATTAAAAATTTCAAGTTTAAGACTTTTTTTTATATCAAAATTTTACATTTTTTATGTAAAATTGTTGTTTTGATTTGTAATTGTAATTGATATTGAGGTTTGTGTTTTTCAATTGTAACTAATATCACATCTTTGCCCTATCAAATTAAAATTTACAAAATAAAATATAAAATTATGTGTGGAATTGTATGTGCCTTTGATCTTAAACAAAAAGCTGAAGCTTTAAGACCTCAAGTATTAGAAATGTCAAAAATCATTCGTCACCGTGGACCAGACTGGAGCGGAATTTTCAGTAATGATAAAGCAATTCTTTCTCACGAGCGTTTGGCAATTGTAGATCCAGCGTCAGGAAAACAACCTTTATTTACAGAAGATAAAAAATTGGTTTTGGCTGCGAATGGTGAAATCTACAACCACAGAGATTTGCGTAAACAATTTGCTGGTAAATATAACTTTCAAACTGAAAGTGACTGTGAAGTTATTTTAGCTTTATATAAAGAAAAAGGAGTACACTTCGTTGATGAATTAAACGGAATCTTCGGATTTGCAATCTACGATGTAGATAAAGACGAGTATTTTGTTGCTCGTGACCATATGGGAATTATTCCGTTGTACATTGGATGGGATCAGCACGGGACTTTCTATGTGGCTTCTGAGTTAAAAGCTCTTGAAGGATATTGTACAAAAATTGAATTATTCCCTCCAGGACATTATTTATCAAGCAAAGACGGTGAATTTGTACAATGGTACAAAAGAGACTGGACAGAATATGATGCTGTAAAAGATAACGAAACAAGTATTCCTGAAATCAGAAAAGCATTGGAAGCTGCAGTTCACAGACAATTAATGAGTGACGTTCCTTACGGAGTTTTACTTTCAGGAGGTTTAGATTCTTCTATTACTTCGGCTGTGGCTAAGAAATTTGCTCAAAAAAGAATTGAGTCAGATGACACTACAGATGCTTGGTATCCGCAATTGCACTCTTTCTCTGTTGGTTTAGAAGGTTCTCCAGATTTAGCAGCAGCAAGAAAAGTTGCAGATCATATTGGAACTATTCACCACGAAATCAAATTTACGATCCAAGAAGGATTAGATGCAGTTCGTGATGTAATTTACAACCTTGAGACTTATGACGTAACTACAGTTAGAGCTTCAACTCCAATGTGGTTAATGGCAAGAGTGATCAAATCTATGGGAATCAAAATGGTTCTTTCGGGAGAAGGTGCAGATGAGTTGTTTGGAGGATATTTGTATTTCCACAAAGCGCCAAACGCTAAAGAATTCCACGAAGAAAACGTTCGTAAATTAGGAAAACTTCATATGTATGACTGTTTACGTGCCAACAAAAGTTTAGCAGCTTGGGGAATTGAAGGTCGTGTGCCATTCTTGGATAAAGAATTTATGGATGTTGCCATGCGTATCAACCCGCAAGATAAAATGATTAACAAAGAGCACCCAATGGAAAAATGGGTAGTTCGTAAAGCTTTTGAAGACATGCTTCCAGAAAGTGTAGCTTGGAGACAAAAAGAACAATTCTCTGATGGAGTAGGATACAGCTGGATTGATACTTTAAAAGAAGTGGTAGCTAGAGAAGTTTCAGACGAACAATTGGCAAACGCGAGATTTAAATTCCCATTGCAAACACCAACTTCAAAAGAAGAGTACTATTATCGTTCAATTTTTACTGAACATTTCCCAAGCGATGCAGCAGCATTGTGTGTGCCTCAGGAAGCAAGTGTGGCATGTAGTACAAAAATTGCTTTGGAGTGGGATGAAGCTTTCAAAAACTTAAACGATCCATCAGGAAGAGCAGTAGCAAATGTTCACGACGATGCTTACGTTAAAGCATAAAATAGAGTTTAATTTTTAGAATTAGTATATATATTGCGGAAAAACGTTCTCTTTAAGAGAGCGTTTTTTTGTCTTAACTGTTAAATTAAATAATTAAGGCCTCTCTAAGATTTGTTATTTGTAATTATTTAACTTTCTTTTAATATATTTGAAACCCCATAAAAAACGTTAAATGCTATTGTATTTTAAGAATTTAATAGCAAAAAGCAAAATTTAATATTTAGTTTTGCTTTGTATGAAAAATTTTAATGATTTTTTAATGTTCAGTTAGCCTAAAAACTGAATGTAAATAAATAAAATAGAAGTATTATGTCTGGATTATTGGCCGTAATTGGAAAAGGAAAAGACCCGAAACTTGTAAAAGAACTTTCTGAAAGAATGTCACATCGCGGACCTGACGAAAGCGATATTCATATCATGGAAAATGGTAGTATACTTTGTCATGAAAGCCTATCGATTATTGATCTTAATTCGGGGAAACAGCCAATTCAAGGAACTAATAAAGCTTGGATGGTGCATGATGGGGAAATTTATAATTATAAAGAACTTAAAAATACGGTATTAAAGCACCATACTTTTAGAACAGAATCAGATTCAGAAGTGATTGTACATCTGTATGAAGAATTTGGATATGATTTCTGCAATAAATTAGATGGAGATTTTGCTTTTGTGGTTATCGATGGAGATAAATATATTGCTGGCCGTGACCCGATTGGGGTAAAACCTTTGTATTATGGTTTGGATGAAAGAGGACGAATTTATTTTTCGTCAGAAATGAAATCTATTGCAGACCAATGCAAATCGTTTTCTACTTTTCCTCCAGGACATTATTATACGGCAAAAACTGGTTTTGTAAAATACTATCGTCCAGAATACGAAGACCATAAAAATGCAACTCAGCCACTAGATTTAGAGTTAATTCGCGAAAGCTTAATTCAGGCAACACGCAAACGTTTATTGGCCGAAGTGCCATTAGGAGTTGTGTTGTCGGGAGGTTTGGATACTTCTCTGATTTCAGCAATTACGTCAAGATTATTAAAAGAAAAAGGCGAAAAACTGCATTCTTTTTCTATCGGATTGGATGCTGATGCTCCAGATAATGTTGTGGCAAGAAAAGCAGCTGCATTTTTGGGGACAGAACATCACGAAATTCATTTTTCTGTAGAAGAAGGAGTGAAAGCCTTAGAAAAAGTAATTTATCATATCGAAACTTACGATATTATTTCGGTAAGATCTGGTGTGCCAATGTATTTGCTTTCTAAAGCTATCGCTGATCAAGGAATAAAAGTAATCTTGTCTGGCGAGGGAGCTGATGAGGTTTTTGGTGGACATTTGTATTTTAGAAATGCGCCTTCGGAAGAAGAATTTCAGGATGAAACGATAGAACGAGTGCAGAAGCTGTTTACAGCCGATTTGCTACGTGCAGATAAAACGACAATGGCAAATGGTTTAGAAGTGCGAATTCCGTTTTTGGATACCGAATTTTTAGATGTTGCGATTCGAATTAAAACAGAAGAAAAACAGCCAAAAACGTATGATGGCGTTGAAAAATATATTTTAAGAAAAGCTTTTGATACAGAAGATACTTATTTGCCTTCAGAAGTTTTATGGCGTCAGAAAGAGCAATTTTCTGATGGTGTAGGATATAGTTGGGTTGACGAATTAATCGAATATTGCGCTTCGCAGGTTACAGATGAGCAATTGGCGGGAGCAAGTCTTGAGTTTCCGTACAATTCGCCAACGACTAAAGAAGCGTATTTATACAGATCGATTTTCCATAAATTCTATCCGCAGGTCAGTGCAGCGCAAACTGTTCGAAAATGGATACCAAAATGGCAGGAAAATCTCGATCCAAGCGGAAGGGCAAATGCTGCACACTTAAATGGTAATTTTGAAACTGTAAAAACTACTGTTATTGCTTAAAAGTAGAAAATTCCAATTTCTTAAATTCCAAATTCCAAAAAAAAGGAAAAATCAATAAAATAAATTCCAAATTCCAAGTTGGGGCTGATATAGAAAAACCGAAAAACATTTTAATGTGATTTCGGTTTTTTTATTGTAATGTTTTAAGCGGATTTTAAAATTTTGATTCGATATTTCAGATTTCAAAATTAGAATTTGACATTTAAAATTTTGGGATTTTCAAAAATTTCGAATTTAAATTCATTTTTGGACTTATTTTTAGGTTTTTCAGACGATTGTGTTAATAACTTAGGTGCTTTAAGTTGTAATTTACTGGGTATATAGCTCGCGTTTTTATATATTTGCGTGTTAGACAGTAAATACATTTTTTAGAATAAATTATATGAGCGAAGAAATCAAGAAGAACAATTATTCAGCAGATAGTATTCAGGCATTAGAGGGAATGGAGCATGTAAGAATGCGTCCATCGATGTATATTGGAGATGTAGGGGTTCGAGGACTGCATCATTTAGTTTATGAGGTTGTTGATAACTCTATTGATGAGGCAATGGGAGGGCATTGCGACACCATTAGTGTCTCAATAAACGAAGATGGTTCTGTTACAGTTGAAGATAACGGACGTGGTATTCCAGTTGATTTGCATAAAAAAGAAGGTGTTTCTGCACTTGAGGTTGTAATGACAAAAATTGGTGCCGGAGGTAAATTCGATAAAGATTCATATAAAGTTTCAGGAGGTTTGCACGGGGTTGGGGTTTCTGTAGTAAACGCCCTTTCTGTTCACATGAAATCTACTGTATTTAGAGAAGGTAAAATTTATGAGCAGGAATACGAAAGAGGAAAAGCCTTATATCCTGTAAAACAAATCGGTGAAACAGAGAAAAGAGGTACGCGCCAGACTTTCTTCCCAGACGATACTATTTTTCAGCAGACTACTGAATTTTCATATGATACGCTTTCAGCTCGTATGCGTGAGCTTTCTTTCTTAAATAAAGGAATCACAATTACCTTTACAGATAAGAGAGAAGTTGATGAAAAAGGAGAATTTAGAAGCGAAGTTTTTCATTCAGATGAAGGATTAAAAGAATATATCCGTTATTTGGATGGAAACCGTGAGCCAATTATTTCTCACGTAATCAGTATGGATCACGAAAAAGGTGAAATTCCAGTTGAGGTTGCTTTGATCTATAATACAAGTTATACGGAGAATATTTTTTCTTATGTAAACAATATCAATACGCACGAAGGAGGAACGCATTTGCAAGGTTTTAGAAGTGGTTTGACAAGAACGCTTAAAAAATATGCCGATGCTTCTGGAATGTTAGATAAATTGAAATTCGAAATATCAGGAGATGATTTCCGTGAAGGATTAACAGCTATTATTTCGGTAAAAGTTGCAGAACCTCAGTTCGAAGGACAAACTAAAACTAAGCTAGGAAACAGAGAGGTTGTTTCTCCAGTTTCTCAAGCAGTTGGAGAAATGCTGGAGAATTATTTGGAGGAAAATCCAAATGATGCAAAAGTAATTATCCAAAAAGTAATCTTAGCGGCTCAGGCACGTCACGCAGCCAAAAAAGCGCGTGAAATGGTACAGCGTAAAACTGTTATGGGAGGCGGCGGATTGCCAGGAAAATTATCAGACTGTTCTGAGCAAGATCCAGCAAGATGTGAAGTTTACCTTGTCGAGGGAGATTCGGCTGGTGGAACAGCAAAACAAGGACGTGATCGTAACTTTCAGGCGATTCTGCCATTGCGTGGTAAGATCTTGAACGTTGAAAAAGCGATGCACCATAAAGTGTTCGAAAACGAAGAGATTAGAAATATCTTTACTGCATTAGGAGTAACGGTTGGAACTGCTGAAGATAGTAAAGCATTAAATCTTGAAAAACTTAGATATCATAAGGTAATCATCATGTGTGATGCCGATGTCGATGGTAGCCACATTTCTACCTTAATATTAACGTTCTTCTTCCGTTTTATGAAAGAGCTTATTGAAGAAGGTCACGTATATATCGCAGCGCCACCTTTATATTTAGTTAAAAAAGGAAACAAAAAAGAATACGCTTGGAATGATGTTCAGCGTGATCAAGCTAACGAAAGAATGGGAGGAAGTGCTTCTATCCAGCGTTATAAAGGTCTTGGAGAGATGAACGCGGAGCAATTATGGGAAACTACAATGGATCCGAATTTCAGAACATTACGTCAGGTTAATATTGAAAGTCTTGCAGAAGCTGATCAAGTTTTCTCTATGCTGATGGGGGATGAAGTGCCTCCTCGAAGAGAGTTTATCGAGAAAAATGCAGTTTACGCAAATATCGACGCATAAAATGAAAAATTAATAATTTCAATTCGTTTAATTGTTTAAATTTACTAGACAATTAAACGAATTGTCTTTTTAGAGAATAGACATAATTAATAACCGATAAAGTAAAAAATATGAAAGTTACCATTGTAGGAGCAGGAAATGTTGGAGCTACCTGTGCAGATGTCATTTCTTATAGAGGAATTGCAAGCGAAGTAGTATTGTTGGATATTAAAGAAGGTTTTGCAGAGGGGAAGGCGCTGGATATTACACAGTGTGCCACAAACACAGGTTTTAATACCAGAGTTTCGGGAGTTACCAACGATTATTCTAAAACCGCGGGAAGCGATGTAGTAGTAATTACATCAGGAATTCCGAGAAAACCAGGAATGACTAGAGAAGAATTAATAGGTATTAATGCAGGAATTGTAAAAACAGTTGCCGAAAATGTACTAAAATATTCTCCTAATACTATAATTGTTGTAGTTTCCAATCCGATGGATACGATGACGTATTTGGCTTTGAAAGCTACAGGTCTTCCGAAAAATAGAATAATAGGAATGGGCGGTGCTTTAGATAGTTCTCGTTTTAGAACTTACCTTTCATTAGCTTTGGATAAACCGGCAAATGATATTTCAGCAATGGTAATTGGAGGTCATGGAGATACCACTATGATTCCGTTAACACGTTTAGCTTCTTATAATGGAATTCCAGTATCACAGTTCCTTTCAGAAGAAGTATTGCAGAAAGTTGCAGCAGATACTATGGTTGGAGGAGCTACTCTTACTGGACTTTTAGGCACTTCAGCTTGGTACGCTCCAGGGGCTTCTGTAGCTTATTTGGTAGATAGCATTTTAAACGATCAGAAAAAAATGATTGCATGTTCTGTTTTTGTAGAAGGAGAATATGGGCAGAATGATATTTGTATCGGTGTGCCATGCATAATTGGTAAAAACGGAGTAGAAGAGATAGTTGATATTAAATTAAACGATCAGGAAAAAGCATTATTTGCTAAAAGTGCAGATGCAGTTCGTAGTATGAATGATGCCCTAAAAACGATTTTAGTATAATAAAAACGGCAAAAAAGAAAAGAAGCTGCACTTTTGCAGCTTTTTTTTTGAGATTAATTAATAAATAAATTGGTTAATATTTTCGTTAATTATATATTTGCTCGGTTTAAAAAAAAATTGGTAATTCGTGATCTCGTTTTTTTGTTTTAAAAAATAATGTCAGGGCTTATTTTATGGGACTTTAAAACAAAATCAAAAATAAAACATAATTAATTTTTAGTAATAATGCAGAATAAAGGACTTATTAAATTTTTCGCAATTCTATTTGCATTGGTAAGTATTTACCAACTATCCTTCACTTTTGTGGCAAATAGTGTCAAAAGTGAAGCTAAAGCTTTTGCAGGAGATAACCCTGATAAAGAGCTGAAATATTTAGATTCTATTGGTAAAGAAAAAGTATTAAATCTTGGTTTTACTGATTTCACTTATAACGAAGTGAAAAACAAACAGCTTAATAAAGGTCTTGACTTAGAAGGAGGAATCAACGTAATTCTTCAAATTTCTATTAAAGATGTATTAAAAGGTTTGGCTAATAATTCTAAAAATCCAGTTTTTAATAAATCATTAGCTGATGCATCTGCAAATTTAGAAGGAAACAAAACATATTTAAATAAGTTTTTTGAAGCTTTTGAAGCAAATTCAAAAGGAACTGTAAAATTAGCATCTCCAGATATTTTCGCTAACAGAAGCCTTCAAGGAGAAGGTGGAGTAGACTTTCAAATGTCTGACGCGCAAGTTCAAAAAGTTATCAAAAGAAAAGTTGATGAGTCTGTAGAAAGCGCTTTTAAAGTTTTAAGAGAGCGTATCGACAAATTTGGTGTTACTCAGCCAAACATCCAAAAATTGGGAGAAACAGGAAGAATCTTAGTTGAGCTTCCAGGTGCTAAGGATGTTGATAGAATTAAAAAATTATTAGGAGGAAAAGCTCAATTAGAGTTTTGGGAAACTTTCAAAATTGAAGAAATCGGTAATTTCTTAGTATCAGCAAACGAAGCTTTAAAGAAAACTGAAGTTAAAAAGACTGAAACTAAAACTGTTGCTAAAGATTCATTAAATGCATTATTAACAGATGCTAAAGATTCTTCAGATGTTAAAAAAGGAAACAATCCTTTGTTTGATAAAATGATTGGTAATGGTGGCGGACCAGTTTTAGGTTATTTTGCACCTAAAGATACTGCTTCTATCAATGAATATTTTAAAAGACCAGAAATTAGAGTTTTATTGGCTGCTGATCAGCACTATGCTAAATTTGTATGGAGTAAGCCAACAACTATAAAAGATCCTAAAGCAAAAGATCCAAAAACTGCAGCAGATGTTGAAGTTGTAGAATTGTATGCTTTAAAAGGAAACAGAGACAATGCGCCAGCTATGAGCGGTGGTGTTGTAACTGATGCAAAAGATACTTTTGACCAAATGGGTAAACCAGCTGTTTCTATGCAAATGAACAGCCAAGGAGCTAAAGTTTGGGAAGAATTGACAGGAAGAGCATTTGCTCAAAAAAGCTACATTGCTATTGTATTAGATGATATCGTATATTCTGCTCCAGGTGTAACAAGCGGTCCTATTGCTGGAGGAAGATCTGAGATTACAGGTTCATTTGATGTCGCTGAAACAAAAGATTTAGCTAACGTATTAAATGCAGGTAAATTACCAGCTTCTGCAGATATTATTCAATCAACTGTTGTAGGTCCATCTTTAGGACAAGCGGCTATTGATGCAGGTACAATCTCTTCTGTATTAGGATTCTTATTAGTTTGCGTTTGGATGGTATTCTATTATGGTAAAGCTGGTTGGTATGCAAACCTTGCTTTATTGTTAAACTTACTATTCTTATTCGGAATTATGGCAAGTTTTGGTTTTGTATTGACATTACCAGGTATTGCAGGTATCGTACTTACATTAGGTACTGCGGTAGATGCGAACATTATTATCTACGAAAGAGCGAAAGAGGAATTGCGTGAAGGAAAATCTCTTTCTGAAGCAGTTACAGCTTCTTACGGATGGCATGGTGCAATGCGTTCTATTATTGATGCTAACGTTACTCACGTTTTAACTGGAGCTATCTTGTTTATTTTCGGAACAGGTCCTATTAAAGGTTTCGCATTAACATTATTAATTGGTATCGTAACTTCATTGTTTACTTCTATCTTTATTGCTAGAATTTTCATTGACAGAAATATTGCAGGAAAAGCAGATTTGACTTTCTCTACAAGTATTACTAAAAACTGGTTTACAAACTTCCACTTTGATTTCATCAAAATCAAAAAGTTCACTTATATCTTTTCTTCTATTGTAACAGTAGTAAGTTTAGTATCTATCTTCTTCGTTAACGGATTAGATGAAGGTGTTGATTTTGTTGGAGGAAGAACTTTCCAAGTTAAATTTGAAAAACCAGTTGATGCTACTGCAGTTTCAGACGAATTGTCTGCAGCTTTCGGTACTCCGGTTGAGGCTAAAATTTTAGGTGATGATGATCAATTGAAAATCACTACTAAATATAAAATTAAAGAAGACGGTGTTGCTATTGATGAGGAAGTAAACCAAAAATTATATGCTGCTTTACAGAAGTATTTCCCAAATACAACTTACGATAAATTCATCAACTCATTTGATGGTAAGAGAGTTGGAGTATTACAAGCTTCTAAAGTAGGTGCTTCTATCTCTGAAGATATTAAAACTAACTCTTACTGGGCAGTTCTTGGTGCGATGGCAGTTATTTTCTTATACTTAATGGTATCTTTCCGTAAATGGCAGTATTCATTAGGTGCGATTGCAGCTGTTGCTCACGACGTAATCTTCGTATTAGGAATTTATTCATTATGCTACAAATTCATGCCATTCCACATGGAAATGGATCAGCACTTTATCGCTGCGATCTTAACTGTAATTGGTTATTCTATGAACGATACAGTAATTGTATTTGACAGGGTAAGAGAGTTTATCATAGGAAACCGTAAAGGTAGCTTTGAAGATATTGTAAACGCTTCTATTAATACTACATTATCTAGAACATTGAATACTTCATTAATGATGATTATCGTATTATTAACGATGTTTATTTTCGGTGGAGAATCTATCAGAGGATTTATCTTTGCAATGTTGATCGGTATTATCGTTGGTACTTACTCTTCATTATTTATCGCTACACCAGTATTGGTTGACACGATTTCAAGTGATGAGAAACACACAATCGAAGACAAACACAATAAGGCATAATTAAAAACCTTATTTTAATTAAATAGAAAGATCCAGTGAAAACTGGATCTTTTTTTTATGTTTGCATCTGCCAATCCAAAACAAATTATGATTCAAAAACTAAGATTTTTTATAATTGCTTTATTTGTTGCTTTTCAGCTTCAAGCACAAGAGAAAAGCAGTAATTATAGATTAGGTTTGAGTTATGGATTCGGAAGTGAATTTAGTAATACTGATTATACTTTTGAAAATCATTTTTATAAGGCGCAACTCTATTACAAGATAAAAGAGACTAAAAATTTTGAATACGAAGTTTTAATTCAACCTGAAATCAATTTTGGAAAACACCAATTATTGAATTTCTATTTTGTTAAGCCTGAAACGCCAAATTATCAGCAAAAAAGAGATGAATATACGCGTCTAAAGGATGTTCGCGAATATGTGCTTAATTGTGGTTTTCTAGTTCGTAAACCTATCGGTAAAGTGTGTTCGTTTTATGTTTTAGGAAGTGTTGGACCTCTTATTACAGATACAGAAACAGAAAGAATGTCTAAAGGATTTGCTTTTGCCGATGTTTTAGCGCTTGGTTTTACGGTTGGTTATAATAAAATGCAGTTTGATATTCGTCCAAGCTTAAGGCACGTTTCAAATGCAGGTTTAGGAAGCAGTAATGCTGGATATAATACGAAGAATATCGAATTTGGTATCTCGTATCAATTGTAAAGGATTTGGTTTAAAATTATATATTTTGTAATGATTTTATGAAATAATAATTAATTGTAAAAAACACTCAAGGACATAGTCCTTTTTTTTATAAATAAAAATTCTTAAATGAAAGAAAAATAATATATTTTTGGTTTAAAATGAAATAAAAAGATTACATTAGTGCTTAAATATTACTGAAATGATTAAAAAGTACTTAGTAAATCTTATTGATGTCAATATCATAATATATTTAATTGTGATAATTGCGCTTAGTAGTATCCTTACCTTACTTATTAGCGATAAAATAAAAGACTTTGCAAAAGAGTATAAAAAGAAATTCTATGCCTATGCTTTGATATTGGCATTGATTTATGCGCTTATTGCATTTTTAGGTCATAATAAGCGATTTACAAACCTTAGTCAAGAACTTCTTTTTTATCAGATAGTATCTTTAGTGTTTGGGGTTTTTCATGTTTGGATTTATCGTAATTATTTTCAGGAATTCAAGCAAAAGAGTTTTGTTGTAGAACTCCTTTTCGCATCTGTTGCCCCATTATACTCAAGCCTGCTGTTTGCTATTATTTATACAGCCTTAAACGGCATAAATTTTACTTTTATAATGTGTGGCCATTTTATACTATTCGTAGTTCCCACTGCGATTGATAAAGCGTTTTGTTTTATGATGCTTATACCCCCAAAAAAAATAACTACATGGACACCTGATAAGTTTTATAAAACAATTAAGAGCAATGAAATGAATGGCATTTTATTGATTACACTCTTAATAAAAAAAGAATACAGTGATGAAAAATATATTTCTATACGAGCAAAAGCACCTGTAGGCGTCAAATTTGGGCGTTTGTTTTTTCTTGCAGTAAATGGATATAACCAAAGTAATCCAGAAAATCAGATTAAAGTAATGATGCCAAATAAACAAAATTACAATTGGGTTTTCTATCCTCAATCCAAATGGTATGAAAAAACAAAATACATAGATGCTTTATACGATATGGAATCCAATTTAATCAAGGAAAACTCAGTAATAGTATGTGAGCGTAAAACGGAGAAAAATGCTCCTCCAGAAATAAAGAAAATACCCGATGCTAAAATATACAACACTGATTCGCACAATGAAGATTCAGAACAGAAAAAGATTAATGAATTAAAAGAGCCTGATGAAGAAGGACCTATAAAATAAATGGATAGCATATGAAAAAAGAAGATGATAAAGAAAAGGAGAAAGAACCCGTTTTATTTGTAAGTCAAGATAATGTCCTTCCTTTTAACCCTTTTGAACTCAATCGTAACTATTCGGTTTTGTACACAATTGAAAAGGAAGGAAAAAAACAGACTCTTGAACAAAATTTCAGCCTATTAAGATTGAAACCTGATACCCAACAAGACAATTATCATTTTATTGAAATAAGTAAAACTTCAGAACTATTAATAGACGGAGAACCAATTGATACAAGAGTATATACGGTCGCAGAAAAGACTTCAGAACTTCTGTTTCCTTTACGAATAGTTGTAAATAAATACGGCAAATGGATAGATTTAAATAGTTATGACAAACTAAAAGAACGCTGGGAAAAACAAAAATACAGCATTAGGGAATTGTTTGATGGGAAAACTTTTGCCCAGCTCACTAAAAATATTGAAAGTGCAATTGAAGATAACAGCTTATTGGTAAAACTTCTATCTGGAAACTGGTTCTTGAGGGCTTATTTTAACGGAATACACAGAGCCTACACTCAAAGTTTTGAAACGGAACGAAAATTATATTTTCCTGTAATTGCCCAAACCGAAGATTTGGAGTTTTTAATTTCTGAAAAAGTGAATCCGTATCTCAACGATCTAAACCAGATTGAAGTAACCCAAAGCGGAAAATCTGAAGACAAAAATGTCGAAGAATATTACCAAGCTCAATATTTTTTGAATCCTAATAATTATCTCATAGAAGAACTGCGTCTGGAATGTGATTTAACTGATATGAAACGAAAAATTACAGTTGAAGTTAAAAATTTAGACGAGAGCAAAATTACTGTAGATAGTAGGATGTCACTTTTAGTAGAATAATAAAAAATTAAGATTATGGAGAAATATGTTGTTGTAGATGGCGCAACCTGCAAATGCAAGTTTAGTGAAGACCCTAGTGCCACGGATATTTTAGTGGTAAAATCTCAAAAAAAACATTTTGCCAATGACAAAGGAGCTAATAAAAAACTCATAGCCACTACCAAAGATATTAATCAAACCTTAAAAAACGGCACTTTTGGCAAATGCACTTTACAGCCTACTTCAAGCGGTAATAAACCCTGCATGGCGACCATAACCCTGTGGGACGACCCTTACGAGAAAGTAACATTGAGCAATCAAGGCAAAATTTTGATAGAAGACAGTAAAGCGGGATGTCCTGTAGGCGGACCAAAATGTATAGAAATTTTTAAGCATGGACAGATAGCCGAAGTAGGAAGCCAGCAGATGCAAAAAGCAGATCGTGATGCCTTAAAGCAGATTAATCCTTTGTTAAATCCTGATGAGTTGGAAGATGAACTGGCGATTTGTTCTTAAAAAATAGTAGTCGTACGGTAAAATAGTAAAAAATATGAGCAAAGTAAAAATATATGGCAATCCCAATCCTTTGATAGGGATAAAAGAATACTACTCTATACATGATTTTTTTGGCAGTTCTGCCTCTTCAAAAGTCATTGAGCCAATAGAAAATATACCTGACGAAAATATCAAATGGAGTGTCTGGATATTATTAGGAAAGGAATGGGTAAAAATGACCAAAAACAATAAGACAGGTGCAACAGTAAACTATACCTTTTACCAGCAGAGCCTTAAACGAAAAGGAATCAGAATGCTGGTTGATGCCAATGGCGAAAAAGCGGTTTTGGATATAAAAACAAAAGAAAATGCAGAAAGCAAGATACTGCATGTAGAAATTTTGGACAACCTTGGAAAAAAGCCCACCAAACTATTTAGCTATGGCGAAACCATTACAGCTCGCGTACATTGCCTTAATATGGAAAAATTTCGTATAAACGTAACTTTATGGGAAAATGACGGAGGAAAAAAAGACCTTTCTGACATTAGTATTGAAACAAAAGAAGCCAATGTATTAAATGGAATAGCCGATGTCAAATTTACTTTTGACCCCAGCAAAGTATGGCTTGCCAATGCAAAAACGGCACCGAATGAATCTAACGAAGGCGCATTTCATGAATATTATGTGACTGCTGAGTTTTACAAAAAAGTTTCGAAACCTACGCAAGACATTAATGTCATTAACCCAGATTATAAAATAGATATACTTTCAAAAACTTCTGCTTCTAAACCATCTGAAACAGAAACCCAAAAAACATCTCCCGCAGAACAAAAAGGTCCTTCTAAAAAAGAAACTAGAGGAATAACAAAAGCTGATAGAAAAGCGCATGATTATCATGAGCAGAAAGTTGGCGTAGAATCTAAAATTTCAAGTAATCCTATTTTTGAAGTTATTAATAGCCCAATGATTGTTGATACTAATTATAAATGGTGGGAGAATGACAAAAAAAGTAGTATTTGTCCAAATTGTGATAAAGAAATTACATTACATGAATTTAATTTGATGTTTCCAAATTCTACAAATTTGTTTAATAAAGGAATTAATGGACTTTCTCATATAACATTGCAAGAGTTTGTCAATGCATTGAATCTAACCTTAAAAGAATTCAAAATAAATACCTGTACTAGAAAAGCATTTTTTCTTGCTCAAATAGCAAGAGAGACAGGAGATTTTACTAGGATTGATGAAAATCTAAATTACAGTAGTGAGAGTGCACTGCATGCTCACTGGTCAAATAAAAATAATCCTCTTCTTTATTCACATGCATCTACATTTTTTAATAACCCTGAAAAACTAGGTAATTATGTTTATAGGAACATTGGAGAAAATGGTAATGAAAATAGTGGAGATGGATACACATTTCGAGGGCGAGGATTAATACAAATAACTAGAAAAAAAGGTTATCGAAGATTTGGAGAATACTCTGGTACAAATTTAATTACTAATCCTGATTTATTATTAAATAATTTGAATTTATTAGTTCGTTCTGCTGGCTGGTATTGGCAGCACGGAGTTGTTTTAAAAGATGGTTCAGAAAAAGATATAAATACAATAGCAGACCTAGAAGATTTTAAAAGAACAACAGAATTAGTTCATGGAGGTACAACTGACGTCACAAAAAGAGAGGAGATATTAAACAGAATAAAACCAATTTTAAAAACTAATGAATGCAAAAGAAATGTTGTAGAAATATTATCCGATGCAGATATTGAATATCATGTCTTCTATAGTGGAATAATTCGTTACAAAATACAAAATGAGAAAAGAGAAAATGCCTCTTATTATTATCATGATAACTCAGGAAATATACATAGTATTGGTAAATATGAACTAAAAAAAATTACCAATAGATTTGGTAGAGACTATCGAGATAAACTTGATAGTTCAAACATTTATTTAATTGATGTCAGAAATTTAGAAAATTACCAAAAAGGAGATATAAAATTTAACTTAAAAATGAATCCAGGAACCAATAGATTTTTTATGAATGATGTAACGATTGCTTCTTTTATTGGTGCGATGTTAGATTGTAGTTATAGTGATTTCATCTTTAATGGATTTAGTGATGATTTAGGCAATTCGATTGGAGGAAGTGAATCCCACAAAAATGGTATGAATGGAGACTTACGATATTTAAGAAAAGATAAATCAGGAAAAAATGTGCACTTATCTTTAGTATCCGAAACTGGCGATCCGTGTGGATGGAAAGGAATGGATGAAAAGAGACAAAATGCCTTTAATGATGCTTTATACAAGTACGGTTGGAAAAGTATGCTTTCATGGAGATATAATGGTAAAATATTAAACCATTCAATACATTATATTGATCATCATCATCATCTACATGTTCAATCTTTTAATCCCACTTTAAAAAATATAAAATGAGATACCTAAAATTTATTAGTATTAGTTGTATTATTTTTTTTATGTCTTTTTGTAAAAAAGAAACTAAAATAAAGAGCGTTTATTCAATTGAAAGCTCACTAAAATTAAATGTTATAGATACATTAATAGAATCAATAGATTCTTCTAAAATATCTAATATTCAAGACAACAAACAGAAAATAATAGAATTATTCTTTAAAAGTTTTCAAAAAGATTACAATAAACCTGTTATAAATTTTAATCAGGTTAAAAATAATCATGAAAAAATTGAAGTAAAAAAATACGTCGATTTTATTTTTAATGGAAAAACTTTCAAAACATTTTTAATCTCTTTTTCGTACGAAAACGATGAGCTTTATAGATCGATATTGTTAGCTAACACTGTTTTAGATGACGGCTTAATAATTTATGAAAAAGTTTTAGATGAAGGAGAGTATTTGAGAACTTCAAAATTCAAAAAAAATATTATCATAAACAATCTATTTAAAATAGAACATTTTAAATACGATAAAAAAGGAAATATTTCAGAACAATTATTAAGTAACGATTCTATTTTATTTCTAACTAGAAATTATCTGATTCAAGAGAATTACATAGTCGAATATTATAAAGAACCATATATAAAAATCAAAAAAGAATGGGGTGGTAAAGAAATTATATATACCAAAGATGGTCTTGATTCTTCTTATATCTATTTGTATAAACAAAAGGGAGAAATTAAGAAAAATGTTAAAAACGGAAAATGGCTCGAAAGAAGATATCTTGAAGAGTATAATAAATCAGTTTGGATGGATGGACAATATATAAATGGTTTAAAAGATGGAGAATGGAATTATTCTCCAGATGGACCAGTGGATAAAGTTGAAGTTTATAGTATGGGAAAATTGATAAAAACATATTTTCCATAGTCCACCACTCATGATAAGTTGGTATTGGTTTATTTATGTAAAAGCTAAGCTTATTACTTTACAATTTTTAAACTACTTATGCGAGCGACTCGCATCAGCAAGATGAACATTTAAAATTTAAAATCCTAATATAACAAACTTGAAAAGCTAATAAAAATATAAAAAAACATATCAAATGAATGATAATAAACATTTAAAAAAAATAGGAATAGTAATTATAGGAATTTCAATTATTTACTTATTCTATTTTACTAAAGAATTTAGCCCGAAAAAAAGGGAGCTCTCTCGAGAGACAAAAATTAATACATCAGATACTCTAAAAGAGATAAAAACTGAATATGAAAATATCTCTGGTGAAATCATGTATACTCTGCCCAACAAAGCATTTTTGAGAATGGCTCCAAATTCAAACAGTAAAGTGATAGATACATTGAAATTTGGAACTAAAGTATATATAAAACAGTTCATGTATAACGAAGAGAAAACTGACAATAATGCAATACTAAGTGCAGAAAAACAAAATGGTTACATAGCTGTTTATTTTACCTCTCCTAAAAACATATCTGAAAAGGCTGCAGGTTTTCTAAATGAAAAAAATATAGTTGATGAATATGAGTTTGAAAAATTTAAGAAGAATTTTTCTTTAAAAGAATTTACTTTATTAGAAAGTAAAAAATAAGCGGGTCATATTAGAAAACAGCTATATCGAAGGAAATTCATATAGTTTAACTCAAGATGCAAAAAGAGCACCTTACGTGCTTGTAAATGGTGATTTTGATGGTGATGGCTTGTCTGATTTTTGCGTGGCTTTAGATAATACAAAGAACCGTAATTCTGCTGTTTTGGTGTTTCTGAACAATTCAGAAACTAAAGAACCTTATCTTGCATTTTCGTACGTTTTTGATGATTATGCAAAACTTGCTAAATTAAATAAAGGTCATTTGTTGAACATTTCAGGCACAACTAAGGGACTTGATTACGATGCAATTTGTGCATATAAAGATAAAAATAACATTGGCATTATTTTTTATGATGATACTAAAAATAAAATGATAACAGGTTCAGTAAAAACTACTGAAGAGCAAGAAGAAGAAGAATCTTAAAATGATAAAAATGACAGAAAGGAAAAATATTTATTGGATGATCATTCTTTTAATGTTCTTAGTTCCAAATGCTAACAGCCAATCAAAATTAACGTCTTTCAAATGTGATAAACATTTAATTTACAATAGTTATGGAAGTAAATCACTAAATTCAATTTTCTTAAATACGAAAAATGATAGTATAACATTTATTAGAACATATTCAGCTGATGAAAATTTGAACAATGTGAGCACTATAGATTTAAATTGTATTTACAATGGACAAATTGAAAAATTGAATGCAGAATTGTATGGTAAAAACCATATTCTAATTATTGGAAATCCAAATTTCAAGTCAATTCAAATAGCTGAAGATCTAAAAGAAGTTAAAGAAAAATACATTGTAAAAGGCTTGACTTCCAAACTTTATAAAGGTAAAATTAAAGACAATATTTATTATGCTGTTTTAACTGCAAATTTTAAAGATGGTATAGATTATAATAATGCTATGAATGTATTTGGATCGGGTATAAAGATACCAACATTGAGCAAAGGTGAAATTATATTGTTGGTCGGTATAATGAAAGAAGATAAGCTACAGGACACTTATTATGAATTTAATAAAAGTGAAATTATTGATGAAGAAATGATCTTCGACAAAACTAAATATATTGAAAGCTGTAAAAAAACAGACAATTTTGAACCAAATGATAAAGAGCAAGACTTTCCTGTTCCTTCATATTGTATTGTTTACGGTTCTTCACAGAATGTTACTCCAAAAGTTGATGAGGAAATAAGTCGTTTTCTTACCAGAATGTGTTTTTTATTTACTGAATTTGGGCAAGATCTCAAAAATGAAGAGTTTCAAAATATATTTCAAATAGAAATTGATAAAACTATTGCCAAATTAAAATACAATAAATCGTTAGATGAAAAAGAGATAATTCAATTTAAAAAAGAAGTAAATAAATATAAAGAGGAGAACTTACAAAAGAATCTTATGTAACTTTTACAGCTATGATGTATGCAAAACTAAATTAATTTTGCAAAATAATTTAATTCTAAACCTCGATTTAAAGTTAATCGAGGTTTTTAGTTTATATATTATTCTTAGAAATAAACAAATAATCCTATCCCTTCTTATACGAAAATACTCCCAATTTTTAATATATTTGCGCTTCCTAAATTACAGAATTATGATACTTAAAAAACTTCTTGCCCATGTGGTATGGTGGCGGCATTGGAAACAACCGTAACGCTTCTGTAAGCGTAGGACACCTTAGCTACATGGGTTTTATATTTCCTAAATTACAGAGTTATGAGTACCAAAATCCTTTCAAAAGAAGCCGAAATCAGGCTGATGAACTTCTTCAACAACAGAATTGACCCAATCGATATGGCAAAAGCCATAAGACAGGTAAATTTAACTCTAGCATTAGGCGTTATGAACGAAGAGCAAAATGTTTCTTCTAATGCCTCTAAACTTGGAGACAGCTTCTATTGGCTCAATGAATTAGCCGAAATTTTAAATCCTTATCTGGATTTGGAGTAAGGTTTATTCTTTTGAAAAAATTAAAACCCTCAATCTTTTTGGAGATTGAGGGTTTTGCTTTTGCCGATGTTTTTGCACTTGGTTTTATTGTTGGCTATAACACAAAGAATATTGAATTTGGTATTTCATATCAATTATAAAAAGAAAATGCCCAATACGCTAGATATTGGGCATTTTTTATTTTGATTGAAATAATTTTATGATTCCGCTAAAGGATTTCTCTGAGCTCTTATGATAAAGAAAAGTCCAATAATGATAAATGGTATGCTTAACCATTGTCCTGTCGAAAATAAACCTAATTCGCTTTCAAAACCTCCTTGGCTTTCTTTTACAAATTCTACAACGAAACGAACAGCAAATAATAACACTAAAAATAGTCCGAATAAAAGGCCAGATTTAAGTCTTGCATTTGTTCTCCAGTATAAAAAGAATAAAATAGCGAATACAAATACATAACAGAAAGCTTCATATAATTGAGTTGGATGTCTTGAAGGGACTTCTGCTAGCAAATTGGCAAATCTTGGATCTGAAGCTATCGTGTTATAAGCTTCCTTTGGATCTGCTATTCCAGTTTTTTGTACAGCTTCGGCTTTACTGAATTTATCATGAAGAAAACGGATTCCGAATGCAGAAGTAGTTTCGTGGCCAATAATTTCTGAATTAAAGAAATTCCCTAAACGTACAAAAATAGCACCGCTTGCAACAGGAATTACTACACGGTCTAATATCCATAATAAAGAACGTTTTAGAATTTTTTTGCTGTAGTAATACATCGCAACAATAATCGCAATTGCAGCTCCGTGACTTGCTAATCCTTGGAAACCTGTGAATTGAAACTCAGGTTCGAATTTAAATGGTAAGAAAATTTCAAGTAAATGATTTCTGAAGTATTCCCAATCGTAAAAGAAAACATGACCTAAACGTGCTCCAATTAAGGTTGCTAGAACAGTCCAAACAAATAGAGAATCTAGTTTTTCAATTGATTCGTTTTCTCTTTCGAAAATCTTTTTCATTAAGAACCATCCTAATCCAAAAGCAATTACAAACATTAAGCTGTAATAGCGAATCATAAAAAATCCTAAGTTGATTCCCTCAGAAGGATTCCAAACTAAATTTAAGGCGTGTGTCATGTATAAATGTTTTTATATAGCTGTAAAAATAAATATTTAATGTAAAGTACCGCTTTCTAAAAAGTTAATGTTTGTGGTTGCATTTCTTTTCTGGTACAGGATCGTAACCGCTTCTTCCCCAAGGATGACAGCTTAATATACGTTTGATGCCTAAAAATCCGCCATAAAACAATCCGTGAATTTGCAGTGCTTGAATCATATAAGTAGAACAAGTTGGTTCAAATCTGCATGCAGCCGGAGTAAACGGCGAAATAGCAGTCTGATAAAAACGGACTAACAATACAAACGGATATATCAGAATTTTTGAAAACATATTTTTCTTGTATCGTTTAGTTGGTGTTCAATACTCAGTTTTTAGTGTTCAGAATGAATGAAACACTAAAAACTAATATTGAATACTTTTTTATTGAATGCTAAAAGTAGTTCCTTCTTTTCCGTCTTTAAGCTGAATTCCCAAAGCAATTAATTGATCGCGAATTTGGTCAGAAAGCGCAAAGTTTTTATCTGCTCTCGCCTGATTTCTCATTTCGATAAGCATGTTTACTACACCTTCCAGTTTATCGCTATCGCCATCAGCAGCTTTGTCGTCATTAAGTCCTAAAACGTCAAAAACAAAAGCATTTACGGCTTTTTTGAAATCGGCTAAATCATCAGCAGAAATCGTTTCTTTACCATCTTTTAATAAGTTGATGTATCGAACGGCTTCAAACAATTGTGCAATTAAAATTGGCGTATTGAAATCATCGTTCATTGCATCATAGCAAAGCTGTTTCCAAGCGGCAAAATCTATAGAGCTAGAAGTTCCTGCCGTAATATTTGGTAAAGCATCTAGTGCTTCCATTAATCTTTTGTATCCTTTTTCGGCCGCAACAATAGCATCGTCAGAAAAATCTAAGATGCTTCTGTAATGTGCTTGAAGCATGAAAAAACGAGTTACAGAAGCAGAGAATGGTTTGCTTAAGATGTTGTTGTCTCCGCTAAGAATTTCGCCTGGAAGAATATTGTTTCCAGTCGATTTTGCCATTTTCTTTCCGTTTAAAGTAAGCATGTTCGCATGCATCCAGTAATTTACTGGCGCCTGACCCGTGCAAGCTTCATTTTGAGCGATTTCACACTCGTGGTGAGGGAATTTTAAATCCATTCCGCCTCCGTGAATGTCAAAATGATTCCCAAGATATTTGGTGCTCATGGCAGTACACTCTAAGTGCCATCCAGGGAAACCATCACTCCAAGGTGAAGGCCATCTCATGATATGTTCTGGCTCTGCTTTTTTCCAAAGCGCAAAATCTTGTGGATTTCTCTTGTCAGATTGCCCGTCAAGATCACGTGTGTTTGCCAGCATATCATCGATATTTCTACCGCTTAAAATACCGTAATTATTGGTTTCGTTATATTTTACTACATCAAAATATACCGATCCGTTTGCCACATAAGCGATACCTTTATCGATAATTTTTTTAATAATTTCAATTTGCTCAATAATATGCCCTGTTGCTGTAGGCTCGATGCTTGGAGGCAAAAAGTTGAAAGCTTTTAGAATGTTGTGGAAATCTACAGTATAACGCTGTACTACTTCCATTGGTTCCAATTGTTCCAAACGTGCTTTTTTAGCAATTTTATCTTCACCTTCATCCACATCGTCTACAATATGTCCAACATCGGTAATATTTCGAACATAACGAACTTTATAATCTAAATGCAGAAAATACCTGAAGATTACGTCAAAAGACATAAAAGTTCTCACGTTTCCTAAGTGAACATTACTATATACGGTAGGTCCACAAACATACATTCCAACGTTTCCTTCATGGATTGGTTTGAAATCTTCTTTTTCGCCAGAAAGCGAATTGTATATTTTTAAAGGCTGACTGCTATATAGTGGCATATTTTTTAATGTTTGTTGTTTATTGTTTTTGGTTTATTGTTTTTGGTTTATTGTTTTGGGATGAAATTGTTTATTTGAATTTTAGACCTTTGATTTCACATTTGTTTAAATAGTTCATCATTGCCCCAATTTTGTTTTTAACAAGTTCAACCTTTTCATTCAGTTTTAAATGTTGTTCCTGATTAATCAGTTTTTTATCAAAGGCTCTATAGGATTGAGATTTTACTTCGCCAGCAGAACCTTTTGCAATACTTAAAAAATTAATAAATTCTCGATTGCCATTTCTTTCAAAACCTTCTGCGATATTATCCATTATTGAACCAGAACTTCTATCAATTTGATCTTTTAACGAATAGTTTGTTTTCAAGTTTGTATTTTGAATTAAAAATTCAATTTGAAGACAGATTTCTCGAGCTAATCTCCAAATTTCTAAATCTTCAAACTTTTCTATTTTGGCCATAAAAACAACAAACTATAAACTAAAAACAATAAACATTTTAGAATTGAGTGTCTAGCTTAATATAATCTAAAAATTCTCTTTTTGTTTGTGGCTCTTTGAATTTTCCTCCGAATTCAGAAGTTACTGTGCTGCTTTCGATATCTTTAATTCCGCGAGAGTTTACGCAAAGGTGTTTTGCATCAATAACGCATGCTACATCTTCTGTTCCTAAAGCTTTTTGAAGCTCTTGAACAATCTGCATAGTTAGACGCTCTTGTACTTGAGGTCTTTTTGCATAATACTCTACGATACGGTTCATTTTTGATAAACCAATAACGCGTCCGCTTGAGATATAAGCAACGTGAGCGCGCCCGATAATTGGTAGTAAATGGTGTTCGCAGGTAGAATAAACCGTGATGTTTTTTTCTACAAGCATCTCGCCATATTTATAATTATTGTCAAAAGTAGAAGCTTTTGGCTGTTTTGCAGGGTTAAGGCCTCCAAAAATTTCTTTTACAAACATTTTTGCAACTCGATTTGGAGTTCCTTTAATGCTGTCATCCGTCAAATCCATTCCTAAAGTTTGCAGGATGTTTTCGACATCTTTTTTAATTTTTTCTATTTTTTCTTCATCAGTGATGTCAAAAGCATCCGCTCTTAGAGGGTTTTTTGCATTACTGCTGAAATGACTGTCACCTATTTCGTCTAAAAATTCTTCGTTATTTATCATTAAGAACTACTATTATAATGTGGTATATCTTTTTAAGGCGGTAAAGATAATTAATAAATGGGAAACCTTTTCTATGGTTTTTAGGATTTAATTACTCGTTTTTAGATATAATTTAAAATTTGAAGAGAAATACTGTTATTAGAAACAAAAAAGACAATAACGAAAAACGTTATTGCCTTTTCAAAGTGTATTATAATGAATTGATTATCTGTTATTATAAATTATTAAAGCTTCCTTTAAGATATTTACTGCGGTAATCAAATCTTTTTTGTTCAGCACATAAGCAATACGAACCTGATTTAATCCCATTCCAGGAGTCGAATAGAAACCTTTTGCAGGAGCAATCATTACCGTTTCGCCATTTAAGTGATAACTTTCCAAAAGCCATTGCGCAAAATCGTCTGAATCTTCTATCGGAAGTTCGGCAATGCAATAAAAAGCGCCTTTTGGTTTTGTTACCACAACACCTTCAATCTTGTTTAATTCGGCAATTAAGGTATTGCGACGTTCTTTGTATTCGCCAATTACTTCATCAAAATAACTCTGCGGAGTGTCTATAGCAGCTTCGCAAGCTATCTGCTCAATAGTTGGCGGACTTAAACGCGCTTGAGCAAACTTCATTACGGTTGCCAAGACGTCTTTGTTTTTTGTCACCAGACAGCCAATTCTTGCTCCGCACATACTGTAGCGTTTAGAAACAGAATCAACCATGATTACATTTTGCTGTACATCTTCTAGATTCATTACAGAAAAATGAACATCATCTCCATCATATAAAAATTCACGGTACACTTCATCAGCGATTAAGTATAAATCGTGTTTTTTAATTAAATGAGCCAATTGTTTAATTTCGGCTTCAGAGTATAAATATCCAGTCGGATTTCCAGGGTTGCAAATCAGAATGGCTTTTGTTCTTGGTGTTATTAGTTTTTCAACTTCGTCAATACTTGGCAAAGCAAAACCAGTTTCAATAGTAGAAACAAGAGGAACTACAGTTGCACTTGTAGAAGAAGCAAACGCATGATAATTAGCATAAAAAGGTTCCGGGATAATGATTTCATCTCCAGGATCTGTAATTGTGGCCAGTGCAAAAAGTAAGGCTTCAGAACCACCAGTAGTTACAATGATGTCTTCTGTGTTAACGTTTACATTTTGGCGCTGGTAAAAATGAGCTAATTTTTTTCTATAGCTTTCATATCCGGCAGACGGACTGTATTCTATAATACTCAAATCAATATTTTTTACCGCCTCGATGGCCACTTCCGGTGTCTTGATATCCGGTTGACCAATGTTTAAATGATACACCTTGTGTCCTTTTTTCTTTGCTAAATCAGCAAAAGGAGCCAGCTTGCGTATCGGAGATTCGGGCATGTTTCTTCCCTTGTGTGAAATTGTCGGCATGAGTATAAATTATTGAAGTGCAAATTTGCATTTTTTTTTCCAATTTAACGTAAACAATACGGGTACTTGCAAAAATGTAACAATAATAAATATATTTACTAATTTTATAATAAAATATTGTCAATGAAAAAATATATAGTATTGTTTTTTGGGTTATTCTTACCTTTTTTGCTTTTTGGACAAGGCGATTTTTTATTGGAAAACAATGCAACAAAGGCCACAATTCCTTTTAAATTGATAAATAATCTTGTTTTTATTCCGATAAAAGTAAATGGAGTTGAGCTTAACTTTCTTTTAGATTCTGGTGTCGAAGAAACGATTCTGTTTAGTATGGAAGAAAAGCAGGAAGTCAGTTTTAATAATGTGGAAAAAATTAAACTCCGCGGTTTAGGAAGCGAGGAAGAAATAGAAGGCCTGAAATCGACAAAGAATATTTTGGAAACGCATGGTCTGAAATCCAATGATCATATGGTCTTTATTATTTTAGACCAAAGCTTCAATTTGTCTTCTCATATCGGAATTCCTGTCAATGGAATTATCGGCCATAAATTCTTTCGAAATAACTATGTAGAAGTTAATTACCAGAAAAGGAAAATAATAGTTCATGCGAAGAATAATAAGTTTGAGGAAAGACTAAATAAAAAGTTTAGAATGGTTCCGATAACAGTAGAAAAATCAAAACCCTACATCATGACAACAGCAACGGTCAATAATGAAGAAATTCCGGCAAAGCTTCTAATTGATATTGGAAATAGTGATGCTTTCTGGGTTTTTGAAAATGATAAAATCAAACTCCCAAATAAAAATTTTCCAGATTTTTTAGGAAAAGGATTTAGCGGGGATATTGAAGGGCATCGTGCTAAAATTGATAAATTTTCGATTGACGAATTTGATTTTAAAAAACCGATCGTTTCTTTTCCTGATTCTGCCTCCATTCGGAACGTTAAGATGGTCCCAGGACGTATTGGATCTGTTGGTGGCGAAGTTTTAAAACGATTTACTTTGGTTTTGGATTATAAAGGGAAAAAACTCTACCTGAAAAAGAATAGCAAATTTGGAGAACCTTTTACCTACAATAAAAGTGGAATCACGGTTCAGCACAATGGACTTCAGTGGGTACAGGAAACAGTGCATTTAGAAACAGTGCGAGTTGCTTCCTCGATGGATGAATTGCAGGAAAAAGAGAAGAACAGCAATAATTTTAAATATAAATTTGCTCTAAAGCCTGTTTATGAAATTGTAAACGTGCGTAAGAATTCTGCAGCCGAAAAATGCGGACTTCTTAAAGGTGACATTATTATCAGTATTAATAAGACACAGCCGTATAAATATACTCTTCAACAGATTAATAATCTTTTAAAATCGGAAGATGATATTTGGATTAATATCGAGGTTGAACGAAATAGTGTGGTGCTTAAATTTAGATTTAGGCTAGAAGATGAATTGTAAAAAAGAACTAGGTCATAATTTTTGATTTATTATGAAAACAGCGTTTTAAGATGTTGTATTGTAGAAATGTTTGCTTAATGTGAAAATAAGTTTACTAAAAAGCATGTTTTTTGTTAAATATTTTCTTATGTTTAGTAAAAAATTTAATCTATGGCAAAAAACTACATTAGCTACCACTGTTTTGTATTGTTTTTTATTTTTTTTACCCTCATTTCTTCAAAACTAACTGCACAATGTGCTGGTGATGATAATACAAATGAATTAATTTGTGACGTCTCTAATCCAATTTATCAATCGGTAAATTTATTTTCTTTATTAGGAGGTTCTCCAGTTCCTGGCGGAACATGGACAGGAAGCAGCAAGCAAGGTTTAGATGCTGTAAATGGTATTTTGAACGCGCAACTTATTCTTGGCGGTGGAACGTATTATTATACTTATACTGCCCCAGCGACTTCAGGATGTACAGATAATAAAGCTGTAGTTACAATTACGATAGGTGCATATGTGGGAGTTGGCTCGGAAGCTACTGTTTGTAATAAAAATCGAACTTTTAATCTTTTTACGGCTTTTGACAGTAAAGTAATGGGACCACATGTAAACGGGACATTTAAGACTGACAAAGGAGAGCCCGTAGAATCTTCAATAATGATTGATCAATATAAAACCAAAACTACACTTAACTTTATCTATACCGTGCCAGCTGTGCTTGCATGTTCTCCCGGCGAAAAGTCTACCAATGTGCAAGTAACTATTTATATAGCTCCAGAAGCAGGAGAACCACAGCATTTGGAGTTGTGCGGCACAACCGATTTGGCAGCATATACCGATTTGAATTTAAATGATAGGCTTACTGGTGAAGACCCAGATGGAACTTGGACAGGTATCGGAATAACATCGCCCACTGATCATACTATTAACCTTCAAGAATTATTTGACGCAAATGGGCCAGGAGAATATTCTTATACGTATACTGTTTTAGCTGTTCCTAACAGCTTTATATGTCCTGATGATAATGCTACTGTAAAAATATTGCTCGAAAAAAGACTCGATTTTACAGAATCAAAAATCGCAGTTAGCAAAGATATCTGCGAATCGGAAATTGCCACAGCAACGTATTCGGCAAAAATTACGCAAGGGCCAGACTCTATACCTAATGGAGTATACGACGTTAGTTTTAGTGTTGTCGGACCGGGAGCGTCTGGATCTGAAACTATAAGAGGAAATTTTGCAAATGGAGAATTTAACTTTCCAATTCGATCTTCTTATTTTAAACAAGTGGGGCAATATACCATAACGGTTACGCGTATAGTGTCAACATCAAGTAAAGGAAAATGTGTAAATATCTTTAGTCCGTTTTCAACTATTTTGACTATTTATCCATTACCGCGTTTGACTAATGCTACATTATCGGCGCTTCCTATTTGTCAAAATGATGATGCTACAATTCAAGTCACAGCGCCTCAATTGCTCGATGGAAATTACCGTATTTATTATAACGTAAATGGAGATAATTTGGCTCTTGGCGAAACAGCAGAAATGCAATCTATTGGAGGAAAGGCTTCTTTTATAGTTCCAAGAAGTTTAAATACTAGAAGCGGATTATCGGTAATTAGTATTTATAGCATCACTGATATTACAAATCCTTCGCCTCAATGCAGCAATACGGCAAATGTAGCAGGGAATTTAAATATAAATCCGCTTCCAAATGCAGTAACTGTGGTGGCAAAAGTTAATGATTTCTGTTTGAATGCTCCTGTTGCTGTTGCAGTTTCTGGTTTAGGAAGCTTAACGAATGCCAGTATTTCTTACGCATTGTCTGAAAGCAATTCTTCATCCGTGCAAACTATTGCAAAAGCAGTCACAAATGGAAAATTAGATTTTATTATTCCTGCCGAATTGCTTTTAAATACAGGAACAACAAAAATTACATTATTGAATTTAACCAATACCGTTACAAATTGCGATGTAGATTTAATCAATGTTACAGATGATTTTGTAATAAATCCAATTCCGCCAGCACCAACTGTAACAGATCAGCAGTTTTGTAAAGTTGATGAAGCAGTAATAGCCAATTTAGAGCCCAAAGGGGCGCAATATAAATGGTATAATTCGGCAACAGCAACAACACCGTTAGCAGTTGATTATGTTTTAAAAACAGAAGATTATTTCGTTAGGGAAACTTCAGCAGCGGGCTGTACTTCAGAACCAGCCCAAATTTCGGTAATTATAAACGATACGCCAGCTCCTGAAATGACAGAAACGCCAGACTTCTGCGGATTGGCGAATCCGAAAATAAGTGATCTTTCCAGTAAAACAAATGTTCCCATAACTGTTGCTTGGTATGATGCGGTAGATGGAAATTTACTGCCGTCAAACACATTATTAGTCCATAATGCAACTTATTACGGATATGATTTAAATGAAGTAACAAGATGCTTGTCTGAAAGTTACAGAGAAGTAAAAGTCTCTTTGCAAGACTGCGAGGTGGCTCAATACGAGTTTTTTATTCCAGACGGATTTTCACCAAACGGAGATGGTGTAAACGATTCGTTTGTGATAAAAGATATTGAGTTTTTATACCCGAATTATACACTTGAAATTTATAATAGATACGGAAACGGAATGTATAAAGGAGATAATAGTAAACCAGCTTGGGACGGTAAAAATTATGAAAAAAGCGGTATTGCGGGAGGTATCGCACCCAACGGAGTTTATTTTTATGTACTGCATTTCAATAAAGACAATAAACCGCCAAAACAAGGCCGTCTTTATTTAAATCGATAAAATCTCTTTTTACATTTTAATACAGTTTTCAAATGAAAAAAATAATACTCCTTATAAATTTCTTCTTCTATTTATCGGTCTCTGCACAGCAAGATCCAGAATACACGCATTATATGTACAATATGAGCGTAGTCAATCCTGCTTATGCGACAGGCGTTCCTGCCATGATGAATTTTGGTGGATTGTACAGAACGCAATGGGTGGGCGCTTATGGCGCTCCAAAAACATTTACGTTTTTTGGACATACGGCGATTAATGACAAAATAGAAGCCGGAATTTCTTTTATATCAGATGATATTGGAGATGGCGCCAAAAAAGAAAATAATGTTTACGCCGATTTTGCGTATGTTTTAAAATTAGGCGGAAAAAATAAATTGTCTCTAGGTTTAAAAGCAGGTTTTTCATCCATGCAAACCAATTTTAACGGATTTCGTTTTACGGATCCTCAGACTGATTTAGCTTTTGCAGAAAATATAAATGCAACAAAACCAAATATTGGAGTCGGAGCCTACTATTTTAGAGACAATCTCTATGTTGGACTATCTGTGCCCAATTTGCTGAAATCAAAATACATTGAAGAAAAATCAGGAATTAATGCTTTTGGTTCTGAAGAAATACACAATTTTTTAACGGCAGGTTATGTTTTTCAGGTTAGCCATAAGGTGAAGTTGAAACCAGCATTTATGTCAAAATTTGTAAAAGGTGCGCCAATTACTTTAGACGTTACAGCTAATGTTTTGTATAATGAAAAATTTGAATTTGGTGCCGCCTACAGAATTGATGATTCGGTAAGTGCATTATTCAATATTAATGTTACGCCAACATTGAGAGTGGGTTACGCCTATGATTATACGCTCACAAATTTCGGTCAGTTTAATTCTGGAACACACGAAATTATGCTGTTGTTCGATTTGGATTTGTTAGGGAAAGGATTCGATAAATCACCAAGATTCTTCTAAAATGAAAAATATGAAAAAACTACTCGTTATTATATTCGTATTTTCAATACAGTTTATAAGTGCACAGGATCAGGAATTGATTAGAGCAAAACGTTTTTTTTATAAAACGTATTACAGCGAAGCCATTATTTTATACCAAAAATTAGCCGACGAAAGACCTTCTCAAGAAGTCATTAAAAACTTGGCCGATTCTTATTTCTATACCAATGATTTGGTTAAGGCACAACGTTATTATCGTCTTCTGATTGGCAATTACAGCAATAATTTAGACCGAGAATATTATTTTAGATACGCACAAACGTTAAAAGCAACAAATAGCAACGATGATGCAAATGCCAATTTAAAAGAATATTATGCTAAATCTAGTAATCCAGAAGATCTTGTCAAATTTGAAAAAGAACTTAAAACTTTAGAAAATGTTACTGCAATCGGTAAGCGTTTTGAAATTAAAAGCCTTGCTATAAATACGCCAAATTCTGAATTTGGAGCAGTTAAATACAAAGAAAATCTAGTTTTTGCGGGAGTGAAACTAAAGCCGGGTTTATTCGATAAAAAATACAAATGGGATAACGAAACCTATTTGAATTTAGTTTCAATTCCTTTAAAAAACATCAATTCAGCAGATTCTATCGCTCATTATTTTGCTAAAGAATTAAAAACTGGAATGCACGAATCGAATGCAGTTTTTACAAAAGATGGCAAAACGATGTATTTTACGAGAAACAATTCTAAAAATGGTAAGAAGAAAAAAGACGATAAAAAAATCTCAAATCTTCAGATTTTTAAAGCAGAATTAGTAGAAGGAAAATGGACCAATATTACATCGCTTCCATTCAACAGTCCGAATTATTCTGTTGAGCATCCCGCTTTGAGTGCCGATGAAAAAGTATTGTATTTTGCTTCAGATATGCCAGGTTCTTTGGGTTCATTTGATATTTATTCGGTAAACATAAATAAAGGAGCATTTGATACTCCAAAGAATTTAGGGCCGCAAGTCAATACCGGTAAGAGAGAGCAGTTTCCTTTTGCTTCGGGAGACAATAAATTATATTTTTCATCAGACGGACATTTAGGTTACGGATCATTAGATGTTTTTGTTTCTGAAATAAATGGAAATGACTATTCAAAACCAGTAAATGTTGGACTTCCGTTAAATTCCAATTTAGATGATTTTGCGTTTAATATCGATTCGAATACCAAAGAAGGATTTTTTGCTTCAAATAGAGAAGGAGGAAAGGGAAGCGACGACATTTATCAATTCAAAGAAATAAAAGATCTAATCGTTGAAGATTGCAAACAGTTTATTGCAGGAATAATTACAGATGTAGATACGCAATTGGCTCTAGAAAGTGCAACAGTATTATTGCAGGATTCAGAAAATAAAACCTTAAATACAATCACAACTTCTGCTGACGGAAAATTCAGCTTTACGGTTGCCTGTGAGAGTTCATATAAAATAAGCGCTTTCAAAGAAAACTATACCAATGCTTCTAAAATATTGACCTTAGATAAAACTAGAGATAAAGTTAACGATGCTTCTTTGGCCTTGAGATCTTTAGAAGCCATCAAAAAAGAAGAAAAACAAATTGCTGAAAATAAGAGAAAACAGGAAATTATTATTGAAGAAGAGAACAAGAAAAAAGAAGCTTTGGTTGCCCTTGAGTTAAAAGAAAAAGAGAAAAAAGCCAAAGAAGCCGCAATTGTTGCAGCTGAAGTTAAAAAACAGGAAAAAGTAAAAGAGATTTTAGCGAAAGAAAAAGATGTTATAAAAGACAAAGACCGTTTAATAATTAAAACAGATCCAATTTACTTTGACTATAATATGTGGTACATTCGTAAAGAATCAAAAGTGGTTCTAGAAAGAGTTGTCGAACTAATGAAGAAATATCCTGAAATGAAAATCGAAATTGGATCGCATACCGATTCTAGAGGAAATGCTAAATTTAATGAAGACTTATCGCAAAAGAGAGCTAATTCTACTAGAGAGTTTATTATTCAATCGGGAATAGATGCCCAAAGGATCACAGCAAAAGGTTATGGTGAATCGGTGCCAATTATAAAATGCAAAACTGATGACTCGTGCTCAGAAGAAGAACATGAATTAAACAGAAGATCTGAATTTGTAATTAAAAATTTATAAAAATCATCCTTTTGAGTTAAATTGAATTTAAACACATAGAAACATAGATTTTTATTGTTTTTGTTTAAGATTATAGGAAAAGCTAGCTTTAACACATAGCTATGTGTATTGAAATTAGTGAAACGCCTTTTTAAGTTTATTGAAACTATGTTTCTATGTGTTAAAATTAATTTTTACCAACAGATGAAAATTATTGAAGAAATAAATTCTTTTTCTTTAATTTTATAGTAATATCAAAAAAATGAAAAATATTATGAGAAATCTAACCTTATCTTGTTTGCTTTTATCCTTCATCGGATTGCAAAGCTGTAAAAATGAAGAAAAACAAAAAGCCGCTGAAGCTGCAAAAGCAGAAGGTGAAACAGTAGTAAGCACGGCATGCTACAAAGCAATTTATGAAAAGGATACGATAGATTTAAAATTAAATACTTTAAAAAACGGAAAATTATCTGGAGATATGGTTATGAGAGTGGCGCCTTCAACTGTTAGAACGGGTGAAGTTGCAGGAGAGTTTCATGGAGATACGCTGTTTGTAGATTATACTTTTAAAGACAACGTAAACGGAGACAAAACATTCAAAAATCCGATGGCACTTTTAAAACGCAATAATCAGCTTATTTTAGGAAACGGAACTATGCAGACAACAATGGGGGTTACTTATTTAGTAAAAGACAAACCAATTGACTTTGAAAGCGTAAAGTATAAATTTGATACCGCTGAATGCGCTGAGAAGAAATAAAAGAGGAAAGAGTTTAGAAGCAAGATGCTTCTTTGCAAAATAAAAAGCCGTTTCTAGATTTAGAAACGGCTTTTGTTATTTTAGATTATTTGATTCTTATTGAACTTCACCCTTAATTTTAAGAGCTACTCTTCCGTCAGGATAGTTTACTGCGTTTGTTTCAACAGTAATAGTTTTACGGATAGGTCCTGCGACCATATTATATTTTACATCGATTTTTCCTTTTTTGCCCGGCATAATGGCTGCCGCAGGTTTAGTCACAATAATTGAACTTACTGTAGATTCTGCACCTGTAATTAATAAAGGAGCATCTCCAGTGTTGGTAAATTCAAATGAACGAAGCCCATTGTCACTTTTAGAAATTTTTCCATAATCAATTGTATTATCAGGGGCTGCAAATTCAATTTTTGGGCCATTTTGCGCATAACTTATTGCACTAAACAATAAGACTGCAATAAAAGAGGCTGCATTTTTCATATGAAATCTTTTTTTAATTGTAAGTAAATATACATTCTTTTAATTAACACACAAATTATTATTTCTCTTTTTATAGTCTACTTAATTATTTACTTTTGCTGTCAGCTAATAAAATACAAAAACTGAACCAAAGTTTCGCTTATGTGCTTAACTGTTTAATCGTTTAACCGATTTACCTTAAATTGATTTCACGAAAAAACAAGCGATTAAACAATTTAACGATTAAACGAATCAACAAAAAAGTAAACGATTAAACATATATAAATGATAATTCCAGCACAATTTGACGCTAAGACGATTGAGAGTAAATGGTATGATTACTGGATGAAAAATAACTATTTTCATTCAGAACCAGATCACAGAACACCGTACACCATTGTAATCCCACCGCCAAACGTCACTGGAGTCCTTCACATGGGACATATGTTGAATAATACGATTCAAGATGTTTTAATTCGTAGAGCACGTCTTAAAGGTTTCAACGCTTGTTGGGTACCTGGAACAGACCACGCTTCTATTGCTACTGAAGCAAAAGTGGTAGCGAAATTAAAAGCTGAAGGAATCAATAAAAACGATTTGACCCGCGAAGAATTCCTAAAACATGCTTGGGAATGGACAGATAAATATGGCGGAACAATCTTGGAACAGCTTAAAAAATTAGGAGCTTCATGCGATTGGGAACGCACTAAATTCACGATGGATCCAGACATGTCTGCTTCTGTAATTAAATCGTTTGTAGATTTATACAACAAAGGATTAATCTACAGAGGATACCGTATGGTAAACTGGGATCCAGAAGCAAAAACTACTCTTTCTGACGAAGAAGTAATTTACGAAGAACAGCAAGGAAAATTATTTTTCTTAAAATATAAAATTGAAGGTTCAGAAGATTTCTTGACCATTGCCACAACGCGACCAGAAACTATTTTTGGAGATACTGCCATCTGCATTAATCCGAATGATGAGCGTTTTACACATTTAAAAGGTAAAAAAGCCATCGTTCCAATCTGCGGAAGAGTGATTCCAATTATCGAAGACGAATATGTTGATATTGAATTCGGAACAGGATGTTTGAAAGTAACGCCTGCACACGATATGAACGACAAAACGTTGGGTGAGAAACACAACTTAGAAATCGTTGATATTTTTAACGAAGACGCAACTTTAAACAGCTTTGGATTGCACTATCAAGGAAAAGATCGTTTTGTGGTTCGTAAGGAAATTGAAAAAGAACTTCAAGAAATCGGTGCTTTAGCAAAAACAGAAACACACTTAAATAAAGTGGGAACTTCTGAAAGAACAAAAGCCGTAATCGAACCAAGATTATCTGACCAATGGTTCTTGAAAATGGAAGAATTGGTAAAACCAGCAATTAAATCGGTTTTGGAAACGGGAGACATTAAATTGCATCCAAAACGTTTCGAAAACACTTATGCACACTGGTTAAACAATATTCGTGATTGGAATATTTCTCGCCAGTTATGGTGGGGACAACAAATTCCGGCTTACTATTACGGAGACGGAAAAGAAGATTTCGTAGTTGCAGAAAACATCGAAGATGCGTTAGCATTAGCAAAAGAAAAAACCAACAACCCGCAACTAACAACCGACAGCTTAAAACAAGATGTTGACGCATTAGACACTTGGTTTTCTTCGTGGTTATGGCCAATGTCTGTTTTCGGTGGTATTATGGATCCAGAAAGTCCAGATTTTAAATACTATTATCCAACAAATGACTTGGTAACGGGTCCGGATATTTTATTTTTCTGGGTGGCAAGAATGATCATTGCAGGTTACGAATATGCAGGTGAAAAACCATTTACTAATGTATATTTAACTGGTTTAGTTCGTGATAAACAGCGCCGTAAAATGTCTAAATCATTAGGGAATTCTCCAGATCCTTTAGACTTGATCGAGAAATTTGGTGCCGACGGTGTTCGTGTAGGATTGCTTTTAAGTGCTTCTGCAGGAAACGATATTATGTTTGACGAAGAATTATGCCTTCAAGGAAAAGCGTTCTCAAACAAAATTTGGAATGCCTTCAAATTGATTAAAGGTTGGGAAGTTTCTGAAACTATCGCACAGCCAGAATCATCAAAAGTAGCAATAGAATGGTACGAAGCGAAATTACAGCAGACTTTGGTTGATATTGAAGATAATTTTGAGAAATACAGAATTTCAGATTCATTGATGGCAATCTATAAATTGGTTTGGGATGATTTCTGTTCTTGGTTCTTAGAAATGATTAAACCGGCTTACCAACAGCCAATTGATAGCGTAACTTTCGCGAAAGCGATCGAAATGTTAGAAAACAACTTGAAGTTATTGCATCCGTTTATGCCTTTCTTGACAGAAGAGATTTGGCAGTTAATTACGGAAAGAACTCCAGAAGAAGCTTTAATTGTTTCGACTTGGCCAGAAGTAAAACCGTTTGATGCAAAATTAATTGCTGATTTCGAAAATTCTATTGAAGTAATTTCAGGAATTAGAACCATCAGAAAAGATAAAAATATTCCATTTAAAGATGCAATTGAATTAAAAGGAATCAATAGCGAAAATGTTTCTACTTATTTTGATTCAATCATCACGAAATTAGGAAACGTTTCTGCTTTCGAATATGTTTCTGAAAAAGTTGATGGCGCTTTGTCTTTCCGTGTAAAATCTAATGAATATTTCATTCCGATTACTGGAAATATTGACGTTGAAGCAGAAATTGCAAAACTGACAGAAGAATTGAATTATACAAAAGGATTCTTGAAATCGGTTGAAGCGAAACTTTCAAATGAGAAATTCGTTAACGGAGCTCCGGAGAAAGTACTTAATTTAGAAAAACAAAAACAAGCTGATGCTTTAGCAAAAATTGCTACAATCGAGCAGAGTTTGGCTGGTTTGAAATAAGAAATATTTCTTTTTATAAGCAGACCTAACAGGTTTTTAGAACCTGTTAGGTCTTTTTTTTTCGCCACGAATTCACGAATTATTTTAAAATCTATTCGTGAATAATTCGCAAATTATTGCTTTACTCAACGATTAGAAAAATAATTCGTGAATTGCTTCGCCTGTTCGCTTTCGCTCGAGTCGTGGCTAATAAAAAGAGCTATTTTACAGGTTCTCTCAGTATTGTTTTTAATTTCTCAGGAGCTGTTTTACGAAAGTCTGAAAGATAAATTTCATGATGCAATCCATTTTGTTGCAGATTGTTTTCAGTGCTAAATTTTAGAATTTTTTTTAGCGTTTGCGGTTCTGTATCAAAAGGACCAATATGAAGAACCTGAATTACTTTACCTTCTTCCATTTGAAAGAATTCGATTGTTTCGGCCAATGCATTTTGCGTTTTGTTGACCGCAATGGCAATAGCTTCTTCGGTTTGTTCTTTCGTAACGAAATTGGGCATTCTAATAATGATTCTGTAATTCCATTCAGCGCGAGGTATTTTCAGCGGAGCTTCATCCATTGAGATTGATGCGTATTTTTCGTTATCAAAACTCCACAATGCTTCTAGTTTTGGAACAACAAAATCATTATCCATCGCTTTATGCATAAATTTAATGACATACGCCGTGGTATATAATGCTTGAATTTTTTCTGAAAAATCTTTTCCAGAAGGATCACCTTGACCTGTAAGCGATATATAATTTGCTTTTTCTATAAAGACAATTTCGGGGTTGATTTTGGCATTATAGTACGTTTTGTCTGTTTTGGTTAAATCTAATTTGCTCATCTTTTTTGTGTTTTGTTATGCAAATTAAATGGCATGAAGTGACAACGTTATGTCAGTAGAAGTTCTGTTTTTTTACGAAATTATTTTTTTAATTCTCGTAAAAATTATCTTTTATATAGAAAACGGTATCTATAAATTGGAGAATACCATTTTCTGTCAATACATTTTCGTCGTGAAGATCTTCAAGAATAATTCCTAGGTCGGGATTATAATAATCATTGTTTTTGGTATTTAGAAAACCGTTTACAAGCATAAACTTCTTTACAACTTCTAAATCTGTTGGTTCAGTTGCTTTTACAAAAGGTTGTTCAACAACTGCATATATAATATCTTCGTTTTTGAAAAAGCCTAGTAAATTGTATGCAGTATCTGGAAAAAAGAAGTTATTTAACAATAAATTATTGAAGTAATCTATCCAGGAATTGTAATAAATAGAATCATTAAGTTTGATTACATGCTTTCCATCTTTTAGATAGACTTTTTGCTCTGCTCCTTCAGAAAGGTAATCTTCAAGATTAATATCTAGAATCCAAAGATTATTTAATTCTATAAATCTTTCTAAGGTCTCTTTTTCTTGTTTTTTGAAATGCTTGAATTCTTTAGCCATTGTACTTGAGCTTTGGCTTCTTCTAAGGTAACTGGCTGCTGCTTGGATAATTGTTCCATGCTTAACTTTGCTCTTTCCTGAAATGATAAGTTGTAATTCATGTTTCATATTGTTAAATGCAAAAATAGTGCATTTTATTAAAAAACAAAATAAAAGTAAGTTTTGTATTACTTTTGGTTTTTCTTCAAAAGCAAAAACAGAGGATAAGAAGCGATCGCAATACCTACAATTATAATAAAGCTTTTTGGATCGCTGTAAATAAATCCAGCAAGTAATGCAATAGAAAATATTAAGGCAATTATTGTGGTCCACGGATACCAGAAAGAGCGGTAAGGTCTTGGTAAATGCGGTTCAGAGGTTCTTAGTTTTAAAAGGGAATAATACGCCAATCCCCAAACGATTATGGAGATAAAAGCGGCGAATGAAAACAAAACTTCAAAAGAACCAATGCAGATTAAAAACAAGCTAAAAAATGACGAAACCAAAAGAGCTACTATTGGTGTTCCGCCTTCGTTTACTTGAGTTCCTTTTTCGATAAAAAATCCGTCACGGCTTAATCCGTACAATATTCTTGGAGGAATCATCATAAAGGCATTCAAAATACTGATTAAAGAGAAAATCGAAATTACCGTTACGATTTTAGCTCCGCTTTCGCCAAAAAGAATTTTAGCAACATCAGCAGCAGCAAGATTAGATTTTGCTAGTGTTTCGATTGGCAGTACATGAAAAAATGCGGCATTTACCAAAATATAAATGGCTACAACAAGTAAAACTCCGCTGTATAAAGATTTCGGAATATTTTTGTTTGGATTTTCATTTTCTTCAGCAAAAAAACAAACAGCATTCCAGCCATTGTAAGTCCCGATAATTAGTTGCAATGATTTGAAAAATCCAAAAATTAGTCCGATTTGAAAAACCGAATTATCAGTTTTTATTGGGGGAATTTCAGCTCCAGAGTACATAAAACAAGCCACAACCAAAGCCACAAAACAAATCACTTTTAACAAACTAGTAATCTGCTGAATCAAGCTTCCGTTTTTTACACCACTTAAATGCAGCAATACAAATGCTATTAATAAAGAAATGGACATTACTGTTGCATAATTGGTCAATTGTGGAAATAGAATGATAGTGTATTCGCTAATTACAATGCAATAAAAAGCAGGAGGAATGGCATTTACAATATAATCGTACCAGCCAGAAAGAAATCCAGCATACTCGCCCAAAGCTCTTTTTATATAATTGTAAGACCCACCAGCTTTTGGCAGCATTGTCGCCAGTTCTGAATACGAATTAGCTCCCAATAAAACATACAAGCCTCCAAATAGCCAAGAAGCAAGAATCAGCCAATAGTTATTTAGCATTTCTGCAATAGTTCCAGGCGTTCTTAAGATCCCAACACCGATTGTTCCTCCAATTAAAACGGCTATATTAAAACTAAGGCCTAAACTTTTTTGCAATTGGTTTTTCTTGGAATCTGACATTTTTGATTTTTTTAGGGAATATTATTGCTAGCAAAAATAGTGTTAATTGAATTAGTATCGGATGTAAAATAAAAATCCCAAGATTTTTCTGTTTTTGAGAAGACAGGAAAATCTCGGGATAAATCAAAAAAACATCTAATTCAATATTTTAGAACTTGTATCGCAAGCTTGTCATAACCTGACGAGGAGAAATTGGGTTCACACTATAGTTTTCGTGAACTGTATAATTTAATTCATTTGTAATGTTTGATAATTTGCAAAGAATTGAGAATTTTCTCCAAGTATATCCAACAGATGCATCAATTGTAACGTAGCCTTCAATAGGAATTTCTCTGTGGTAAATACCATCAGGATATTTAACAAGATCTGTACTGTGTTGATCATTCCAGCCACCTAAACGATCACCAATGTAATTTCCGATTGCACCTAAAGATACTCCTTTAAAGAAACCATCTTGTACTGTGTAAAAGAAGCTTAAGTTTGCTGTATTTGCTGGAGTTCTAACTAAACGGTCACCTTCAATAAAACTTCCATTCAAGCCAGATGTTTTAGTGTAACGCATGTCATTGTAGCTATAACCCGCAATAATGCTAAGTCCATCAATTGGCCTTGCTGTAACATCTATTTCAACACCTTTACTTTTAGTTTCACCGCTTAGAACTTTTATGTTTGTATCTGAATTTAAACTTCCGTCAGCCTTAAATTCAGCTGTTTGAGCCAGATTGCTATTCACGATTTGATAAACAGTAACATTTGTACTCAATAAACCTTGTAAGAAATCGGTTTTAATACCAGCTTCGTATTGATCAATAATAGAAGGTTCAATTGGTTTTAAATCGGCTGTAGTTCCTGTGTTTGGAGTAAACGAAGTAGAATAGCTACCAAATATCGAAACATCTTTTCTTGGCTGATATATTAATCCAAATTTAGGAGAAAATGCATTGTCTAATTTTTTAGCACCAACTGTAGGAACGGCATTTTCTGGTTTTACAGTTTGTATTTTATTGGCGTAAGTCTCTTTGTAAGTCGTAACTTCAGCTTCCTGCCATGACCAGCGTATACCTGCCAATACTTTGAATTTTTCTGTAATTGTAACTAAATCCTGGAAATAAACACCAAAACGATTTGTTTCTGTTTTTGCAATTTGAGTTGTTCTTGCATTTGGTATATCATTTCTTTGTGTTGTAGGGTCAAAATTGAAAAGATTAATAGTATCATAATTCGCAGGATCAAATGCAAAAGTATAAGCTGTTGCAAATGAGTTTTCCCAGTCTGCACCTGTAAAAATTTGATGTTTTACAGATCCTGTATTGAAGTTTCCTTGAAGGCTTAATTGGTCTCCTAGTATTTGTTCTAAGTTTTTGTTTTGAACTAAAGGTCTTGTCCAGTCTCCATTTTCTTTTACAGATGATAGCTGTGCTGTAGACTTTGAAGCTCTGTTATAATTTTGAAGAGAAGAATTAAAATTTAACTTCCAATTTTTATTGAAATCATGATTTAATAATACAGAAGCACTAGAAGATTTAGTAGTACCATTTGACCAAAGCGATCCGTAGAAAGCATTACGTGGCAAATCAAGTATTTGTGTTCCAATAATTCCGGTTCCAAAATCTGGCGTCCAATCTGCGCTTAAATAGTCACCTTGAACCGTAATTTGTGTTTTAGGGCTGATTACGAAAAGTAACGATGGGTTGATGTATAAACGTTCATTTTTTACAACATCTCTAAAACTCTCTGAGTTCTCATAAGAACCGTTAATTCTAAATGCAATAGATTTGTTTAGGCCTCCATAAAAATCAAATGCTGGTTTATAGTAAGCGTAGCTTCCCATTTGCATTGAGATTTCACCTCCACTTTTGAATTGAGGCGTTTTGGTTACTAAGTTTAAAATTCCTCCTGGAGCAACATTTCCAAATAATAGGGCAGAACCACCTTTTAAGAATTCTACTTTATCTAAGCCAGAAACATCAGGAATTGAACCAGAATTATAACGAAAACCATTTTTGAACATATTGTTTGCCGACATGTCATATCCTCTTGAGAAAAAAGATTCTGTAGCACCTCCACGAGCAGAACTTACATATACACCATTAGCATTTTTAAGAACTTCGCTTAATCTGATAGCTTGCTGCTGTTCGATGATTTCAGAACCAATTACTTGAATGCTTTGAGGGTTATCCATTGGTTTTAAGCCAGAGCGAACTGCAGTTACTGGTTTCGGCTCTTTTGTTTTGGTAACCAGAACCTCGTTTAGAATTTCTCCTTTTTTATTTTTTACAGTATCAGTGATAGATGAAGTCGTTTCATTGCTTGAATAATCTTGACCGTAAGAGGCAAAACTTAATAATCCTAATGCAAATAGTAAATTATATTTCATGGTATTTATTTAGATTCAATAAAAATTATTGAGTGCAAATATAAAGACACAGATTCTTTAACAGAAAATTATGAACCATTTTTATTTCTTAAATGTTTATTATTTTTTTCTTAAGATTTGCTTAAGAGTTTTTAGTTGTTATTTTAATTCAGTATAAATAACAACTAAAAAGCCTTGCTCCACAGCAAGGCTTTAAATTGAATTTAAATCTCAGAATGAACGAAAAATTATTTTACTACAATTTGGTAAGTAGCCATTTTCCAGATTTCATCGTATTTTTTTCCGTTGTGTTCACCAGATGATTTGTCTGTATGAGCATATTCTACCATATAATTTCCTGACCAGATAGGCGTAAAAGAAAATTCTCCTTTATCGTTTGTCCACAACTCTTTTTCCCATCCGTTTGGCGCAATTACTTTAACTTTAGCTTCTTTTGCAATCGCTCCGTCATAAGAGGCTACGCCAGTAATTTTAGTATCTTTTTTTGCAACATCCGCATTTTCTGAGAAAACAGCAATTTTATTGGTGTTAGAAGTAATAGTATTTCCTGCAGCCTTATTGCCAACCACAACGTTTGCACTAGAATTGTAATCTAATTTCATCGTACCATAAACATCTTTTACAGTATGATGCATTACAATAGTGTAGACCCCATCTTCATCTGGTGTAAAAAACGCTTGGTATTTATTGTCTAGAGCTTTAGAAGTTAATTTAGTCTCTTTTTTTGAAGGAGAAATTACCACTAAAGAGAAATCCTTTAAATCAGAAAACCATTTATCGGCTTTTGTAATGTCGTTATCAGAGAACTCTCCAAAGTAAACAGAAATTTCTTGAGCTTTTCCTTTTGTTCCTGTTGCTTTAGTTTCGATCCAAAGAGCATGAGCAAAAAGTTGAGGTGCAGCAAAAAGCATTAGAAATAAAAAGCTTACTGTTTTTAAAGTATTTAATTTCATAAGATCGAGTTTTAAATTATTAATTGATATTTTTCACAAACATAAGTTTTATTTAGAATAATTAAAAATAAAATTATACAAAAAAAGCACCTCAAGTTTTATGCTGAGATGCTTTTGCTTAAATTAAAACTCTGACTTAAAATTTAATTGTTAAACTAGCCAGAATATTTGTCGGAGCTTGTGATGTACCCCAGAAATCCCAGTATTTTTCGTTAGTTATATTATTAAATTTAAGACCAACTCTCCATGATGTACGATCATAATAAACAGATCCGTTAAGAGTTGTATAAGAAGGCATATAAAAAGTATTATCTGCTGTAAAGAAATTTTTGTCTACATAATTGGCACCAAAACCTAAACCAAGCCCTTTTAGTTTATTTTGGAAGGTGTAAGAAGTCCAGAAGTTCACCACATTTTCAGGAGAACCTGTCGCTTTATTTCCTTCGATTGATGTGTCAGAAGCTTTTACAATTCTGTTATCATTATAGCCATAACCAGCAACAATGCTTAATCCGTTGATAGGAGTGGCCATTAACTCAAAATCAAAACCTTTACTGACTTGCTTGCCATCTTGTTCTGTAAAACCTGTAGCATTTACTCTTGTCGCATTATCGATTGTAATATTGTAATAACTCACAGAGCCAGTCAGTTTTTTATTGAAAGCTTCGGCTTTAATACCTCCTTCATATTGAACTGCATAAATAGGATCCAAAACAAATATCGAAGCATCTGGCTGTGTTACAGGCTGCATGTTTTGAAAGCCATTCATGTAATTTCCAAATACAGAAACTTGGTCTTTAACCAATTCATAAACCAATCCAAGCTTTGGAGCCAAAGCTGTCTGATTATAACCTTCAACGGTTCCCACTTTTTCACGGTCAAAATTATCCAGACGCAAACTCAACATAGCCGAAAGACGATCTGTAAAATTGATGACATCACACGCATACACACTAAATGTTTTTTGATCTGCAATAGTAGAGGTTGTAAGAACCAGACCAGCATCTACAGCTTTTCTTCTAATAGGAGTAAATGGTGCAGTAACATCAATATTGTCAAGAGTAAAAGTACTTCCTCCAGAAAAGGCACCGCTGTAAAGTCGATAGTTTATACCCGCAAGAAATTTGTGCTTAATGTTTCCAGTCGAGAATTTTCCGTTTAAGTTTTCCTGAATGTTAGTGTAGTTATTATAAATCGGTCCCCAAAGACCAACTCTTCTAGCCACTTGAGTTGGTGAACTCCAAACGGCATAACTCTGATAACTGCGTTCCACATCTTCTCCGACAAATGAAAATACAGTAGTAGATTTCCAGTTTTCTGATATTTCATATTCGGCCTGAGCAAAAACTTTTGTTGCTTTTGTTTTAGCATCATTATCATCATGAAACATAGATTTTCTGTAATCTATCTTTAAGTCATTCGGATTTGTAATTCCAGAATTTGCAGCGTAAGTATTATAAGTGCGTCTTGTATTGTTTACATTATAAAGTTCAGCATCAATATTGAAAGTAAGCTTTTCAGAAGCTTTGTAAGTAAGGCTAGGGGCAAAAAGCAAAGCATTATTGAAACCATAATCAAGAAAACTTTTTTCTCTGTTAACAGCCATATTTATTCTGAATAAGACACTTTTATCCTTGTTTAGCGGAGTATTAACGTCAGCCGTTAAACGATTTAAGCCATAGCTTCCGGTTGTGTATGAGATTTCGGCAGCAGTAGTTTCGTATGGTTTTTTAGTCACTAAATTAACAACGCCTCCAAATGAAGATACAGTTGAACCAAAGAGAGTTCCAGACGGGCCTTTTAGGATTTCAATGCGTTCTACATTTCCAAGATCAACAGAAGAGCGCCCCGAAACCGTTTCCATTCCGTTTCTAGCATTTATTCCTGTAGAAAATCCTCTAAAAATTACGCCAACTCCTCCGGATGGATAACTAATTGAAACTACTCCAGGAGAGTTTTGTACAGCACTTCTAATGTCTACCGCAACTTGTTCCTGTAAAAGTTCTTTATGGATTACGCTATAAACCTGTGGATTTTCAAGATTCTTAAGGGGCATTCTGGCAACATAATCTGTTTTTTTGGACACAATGCTTTTAGGACTGCTAATGATAACTTCTTTTAATTCTTTGTTTGAAACTTTCAGCTGTAAATTAACTGTAGTAGTTTCATTTTCTGTAACCGTAATTTCGGCTTCTAAAGTTTCATAACCGGTTAAAGATACTTGTAAGGTATAAGAATTGGCTTTTACTTTATTGAAGTCAAAAGAACCGTCATCATTAGAAACGGTGCCATATTTAGTGTTTTTGAGAATAATATTTACACCAGCAGCGGCATCGCCATCAGATGTTGCAATTGTTCCTTTAATTTTTCCATGGTTTTGTGCAAAGGCAGATAAAAACGAAAATAGAAAGCTGATTGAAAATAGAAAACGCGAAGTTTTCAAACTGAGATAATTCATTACTATTTTAAATTTGGTTGATAATAATTTTATTTAGAATAAATAAAAACAGTGCAAATGTAGAAATTAAAATAACTTTAACAATTTTATTTTTTTATCATTTATGAATGAAATTGTTAAATGTTGATTTTAGAGCGATTAATCAAAATTCTTATTAGAAGTTGTAGTGAGATAAACTTTAAAAAGGCTTAATTTTGCAGTCTGAAAAACGATTTCATGATTTTACCATTCTTTAAAAAGATTCAAAATACGCCTCGAGGATATCGTATTGCCAATACAGTTTTTTTCTTTCTTTCTGGTTTCGGGTATTCTTCTTGGGTTTCCAGAATTCCGCATATACAAGCCCAATTGAAACTTTCTGAAGCCGAATTCGGAGCTGTTTTATTTGCTTTTCCAATAGGATTAATGCTTACAATGCCATTTACTGGAAAATTGCTAAATAAATATAGCAGCCGTTACATCATGTTGCTTGGAGCGGTTATGTTTAATGTTGCTTTGTCTTTGCCAGGTTTAGCAGCATTTGTTTGGCAATTGGTCATCATACTTTTATTCTTTGGCGCTTCTCGTAATATTTTCAATTTATCGATTAATGCGCAATCTCTAGAAGTGCAGAAATTATATCCAAAATCGATTATTACACGTTTTCACGCCGTTTGGAGTATCGCCGTTTTTTCGGGAGCAGGATTAGGTTATGTAATGGTAACACAGAAAATTGCGCCATCGCATCATTTATTAGGAGTGAGTATTTTTATGTTGGCGCTGACGGCTTGTTTTTACCCAATGAGTATTCACAACAAACCTGTTCCGGTTAAAAAGAAGTTCTTTTCTATGCCAGAAAAGAATCTGGTAAAATTTGCCTTGATCTGCTTCGTGTCAATGGCTTGCGAAAATACGATGTACGATTGGAGCGGAATTTATTTCGAAAATATCCTAAAAGCTTCTCCCAAATTAACTAGTGCTGCATTCGTGTTTTTTGCTTCGGCAGTAACTTTGGGACGCATTTTTGGCGATTATGGCGTAATGAAATTTGGAACTAAAAAAATCCTTCTTTACAGCGGAATCTTAATAACAGCAGGTTTCGGAATTTGTTTTATCATGCCGTATGCTTACCCAACTATTTTCGGTTACGTTTTAATTGGATTTGGGGTTTCTTGCGTAGTTCCGCTGGTGTTTAGCATTGCCGGAAGATCATCTAAATTAAGCACAGGTTCTGCTCTAACTTCAATATCTACAATTGGTTATTTAGGATTCTTATTAGTTCCGCCAATGGTTGGTTTTATCTCTGAATATTTAAGCATGAAATGGGCGTTTCTTATTATGGCGCTTTTAGGTATTCTGATGATTTTTATGGTGAATAAGATCGGGGAGAATGAGTAGATTTTTGTAAGATGCTAAGTTTTTAGTTTGTATATTAATGGAAAGCTTTATTTCCCATCGTCCATAGTAATTTATCTACAAACCTATTTTTGCAAATAACATCTAATTTTTCTAATTCATTAAAATCTTTATGAATAAGTGTGGTTAGAGGTTTAGTGTAGTCTAAACATTTTTCAAAAGTTAAATCGTTAATTTCTCGAAACCTATTTAGATTATTTTTATAAATAACATATTTGTTTTCTTTTTGCTCCAAAGTTTTTCTGGCAAGGCTATCCATTGGTATAATTTCCCAAGGATTGTTTAAGAAAAGAATTTTTGAAGCCATGGATGACATTATTTTTCCTCTAGTCAAAGTAGTTTGCGCAAGTTTTTCGGCAAATGCATCAACATTATCTGGATCTTTTGAATTAATCCATAATAAGGTTTCGTCAAGAAGTTTGTCAGTAGCTCCATTTGTAAAATTTCTAACCACTCTAAATTCAATTAAAAAAGAATAAAAAGATCCAATCTCCTTTGTTATGTATTCGGAAGCAAGACTTGGATTAGACTTAAATTCTTGAAATTTTTTTATATAATTTAAATCTGTTTTATAGTATGCTAGAAAATTTCCAATTGATTGAATCTGAAATGATTCCATAAAATGTTAACAAAGTTGTTTTGAATATCAATAAATCTACTTTTCTTTTTTAAAAAAATCTCTTTATTAGTTTTTCATTTTCTTTAGATAAAGAAAAAAAGCCTAATTCTTCTCTGATTGTACTAATTAATTTTTGATAATTGTTGACGTATTTTTCATAATTTAAAGTTATACTTTCTTCTCTTTTCAAATTATCAATTATGTTGTTAACTCTATCTAATGTAATTGAGGTTTCAGATAATATTCTATTTGAACCAATATGAGAATGTGAAAATATTATACCAAATATGGTTTCGACTTGAAGCATAAGTTCTGATAATTCTATTTTCTGATTATGGTTTAATCTCGTTAAAATGGAATGTAATTTATAAAATTCATTTATAAGTGAATTTGAAAAGATAAGTTGTTCTTTATATAGACTTTCTCTCAATGTATTTCTTCTATTCTTTAAAGTAATTAAAATGGAAAGAAAACTCATTATACAAGTTGAAAAAATACCAAACATATAGAAAAAATCCTTAAGATCGTCTGATTGTAATTGATAGTTAGTTCCCATTTTGTCTTTATTAACTAATAATTCTTTATATTACTTCTTCGTCATCACAAACTTCTCCGAACTCGGTTTTCCATTCAAATTCCCGGAAATCTCTGTTGTCAAAGTATTATTGGCTCCTTTTGTATAAGTGATTTTTTGAGGGTAATCGTGTTTCGGATTTTCGAAAACCAATTTTTGTTCTGTTTCAGAAGTTGAAGGGAAGAAAACTGGTTTGTCGTCGTTTTGCCCTTTTACAGTTGCTTTGTAAGTAAGCGTCTCACCAAGTTGAGCCAGAATTATTGTTTCAAAATGCAAAGTGTCTTTTCCTTTAATGAAATAAGAAGAAGCACTGAAAGTACTGTCATTTAACTTTTGCCAGTTTTCAGATAAAACGCCTTCAGGAGATTTATTTTCCCAGTTCCCAATTAACCAGTCGGCTTTTTTGATTTTATCTTTTTCAACCGTTTCTTTTTTCTGGCAAGAAACTGCGGCTAATACAAGAGCTAAAAGAGTAATTTTCTGAAACATATTTTTTGATATTTTGGTTTGGTAATGTGGTACTAATGTATGAAATTTTTTTTAGCCACGAATTCACGAATTTTTCTTGATAAACGGAATGGAAGTTTTCTGCGAATTTTTCGAATTATTATTGATAGCAAAATTATTTTTAGCCACAGATTGAGCGGATTAAAATGATTTTGTCTCACGCGGATTTAAAAAGATTTAAGCAGATCGCGCAGATTCTATTTAATAATAATCAAATTAAATCTGCACAGATCTGCGAAATCTGCGTGAAATTAATTCGCGGAAATTTGTTCAATTAGTGGCTAATAAAATAATCTGCTGATTTTTTTGCGCAAAAAAATAGCCACGAATTCACGAATTTTTCTTGATAAACGGAATGGAAGTTTTCTGCGAATTTTTCGAATTATTATTGAAAGCAAAATTATTTTTAGCCACAGATTGAGCTGATTAAAATGATTTTGTCTCACGCAGATTTAGCAGATTTATTTTGTACTCTGTATTATAAAAATCTGTCAAATCTGCTAAATCTGCGAGAAAAAATTTATGTAATTATTGGTAAAATGCACAGAGTAAAGAATCATTTTAATCCGCTCAATCTGTGGCAAATAATATAGACACAGTAATTTTTAAAAATTAATTCGTGAATTCGTGGCTAAAAAAAACTTAAAAGCTTTCACTCAAAATAGAATACACCAATTCCTTAGTTGGTTTTTGGTCTTTTAATTTTGCACGAACTTCATCAAAAGTAACCTTAAAATCACAGCCCGATTTGTATTCGGCACAGCCATAAGCCGTTTTGCCTTTTAGAATAGTTCCCTTTTTGCATTTCGGACACATCAAAGCATCTGAACTTTCTTTTGCTTCGGCTTTTTTATCGGTTTTCTTTGGTTCTAATTTCAATTTGTAATTTTCCTCAAAACGAATTAAACCTTCAACAGTTCCAGAATCAGTTTTGAAACCTTTTATATTTACAGTTGAACCTTTTTGAACCAATCGCAAATATTGGCTTTCTGTAATTTTTTTATCGTGAAAAACAAAAGGCAATACAAAATCACAGCCCGATTTGTATTCGCTGCATCCAAAAGCCGATTTTCCTTTCAGTATATTTCCTTTTTGGCATTTCGGACAAGTTTCTGCAGAAATTCCAGAAGCTTTCTTTTTCTCTTTTTCTGCTTTTACAACGGGTTTTTGAATCGTTGCAGCATGAGAAATATTAGCATGTTTGGTTTCGCTTCGCACTTCATACACTAAAGCTTCCACCATGCGTTTCATGTTTCTAATGAATGCCGCAGCGGTGAAAGTTCCTTTCTCAATATCTTTTAGCTGTTTTTCCCATGTTCCGGTAAGTTCAGCCGATTTTACCAATTCGTTCTGAATCGTATCAATCAATTGAATTCCAGTTAAAGTGGGTAAAACCTGTTTTTTATTTCGAACAATATATTGGCGCTTGAAAAGCGTTTCGATAATATTTGCACGAGTTGACGGACGTCCGATTCCGTTTTCTTTCATCAATTCGCGTAAATCTTCATCGTCAACTTGTTTTCCCGCAGTTTCCATCGCACGTAATAAAGTCGCTTCGGTAAACTGATTAGGCGGTTTGGTTTCTTTTTGCAGAAAAGACGGTTCATGTGGCCCTTTTTCGCCCACAGTAAAACTCGGCAATAAATCGGGTTCTTTTTCTTTCGCGTTCGGATCTTCGAAAACAACACGGAAACCTTTTTTCAAGATTTCTTTTCCTGTTGCTTTAAAAGTCACATCGGCAGCTTTTCCGATCACGGTTGTATTGGCAACGAGACAATCATCATAAAAAACAGCAATGAAACGTCTTGTAATAATATCATAAACCTGCTGCTGATTGAACGGTAGATTGTTTTGAATTCCCGTTGGAATAATCGCATGGTGATCGGTTACTTTTTTATCGTTGAAAACCTTTGGCGATTTCTTGATTTTTTTCTCCAAAATTGGCTGGGTCAATTCTGCATAATTAGTCAATTTCTGCAAAATGCCAGGCACTTTCGGATAAATATCATTGGGCAAAAAAGTTGTATCTACTCTGGGATAAGTAATTACTTTCTGCTCGTACAAAGTCTGCGCAATTTTCAGCGTTTCTTCTGCCGAAAACCCAAATTTCTGATTGCAATATACCTGTAAACCTGTTAAATCAAAAAGTTTTGGAGCATATTCGTTTCCGTTCTTTTTATCCACAGAAACAATTTCAAAATCACTTTCTTTTACTTTTGCGGCTACAATTTCTCCGTCTTCTTTATTTAGAAACCGACCTTCCTCATAGCTAAAAAGTGTTTCTCTATACAATGTCTGCAATTCCCAATACGGCTGAGGCTTAAAGTTCTCGATTTCTCTAAAACGATCTACAACCATTGCCAGCGTTGGAGTTTGCACGCGCCCAATAGACAAAACCTGTTTGTAGCCGCCGTGTTTTACGGTATACAAACGTGTGGCATTCATGCCCAATAGCCAGTCGCCAATGGCTCTGGAAAATCCGGCGTAATATAAATTATCGTAATTGGCTGATGGTTTTAAGTTTTCAAAACCTTCTTTGATGGCTTCAGTTGTAAGTGACGAAATCCATAAACGCTGAATCTCGCCTTTGTAATTCGCCTCGTTCATTACCCAACGCTGAATCAGTTCTCCTTCTTGTCCAGCATCCCCGCAGTTTATGACCACTTCGGCTTTGTCGAAAAGACTTTTAATAATTTTAAACTGTTTCTGAATTCCCGAATTCTGAACCACTTTTGTTTCAAATTTTTCAGGAAGCATTGGAAGATTATTCAGATCCCAGCTTTTCCAGTGCGGCTTATAATCGTTGGGTTCTTTTAAGGTGCATAAATGCCCAAAAGTGTAAGTCACAGCGTAGCCATTACCTTCATAATAGCCATCATGTTTGGTATTAGCGCCCAAAACGGCTGCAATTTCACGTGCTACACTTGGTTTCTCAGCAATACAGACCTTCATTTTTTCCTTTTCTTATTGAAAGAGCGAAAATAGGGATTTTATGGGAAAGGGGCAAAGGCTCATAGTGACAAAGGGACAAAGTTCCTTGCAATGCCGTTACTTTCATTTTATGTTTCTTGAGCGATACCTAGGCTTTTGCAAAGTGAGAACGAACTATTAAAAGTGGTAAGTCTTTATTGCCATTGCCATTTGATAGTATTCGTTTTTTGTTTTGGTTTTTTTTTAATAATAGAGAGGAAAAAATAAGAGAATTACTTCAAAAAACGCTCATTGAAAGCTTAAAATAATTAAATTCGTTCTTCTCAATTTAATCAAAACCAATTATAAATGAGTATGAAACAAGCTGAAACTATAGACGAAGTAATTCTGTTATTGGATCAGATAATAGAAAAGTCAAAAATAGACCAGAGCAATTTAGGTTTGTTTGCTATTCTGTATCGTGAAGTTACGGTAAGAGTAAAAGAAGGTATTTTGGCTGGTTCTTTTCAGAACGGAGAGCGAATGGAAAAGCTCGATGTTATTTTTGCCAATCGATACTTGAAAGCGTATTATCAATATCAAGCCAAAGAAAAACCATCTGAATGCTGGGCATTTGCCTTTGAACAAGCTGAAAAGTTCTGGCCTATTGTGTTGCAACATTTATTGCTCGGAATCAACGCGCATATAAATCTCGATTTAGGAATTGCTTCGGCAGAAGTCAGTACAGTCGAAGACATCGAAGATTTAAAACATGATTTTGACCACATAAATTTTATTCTTAGCGATTTGGTTGGCGGTGTCGAAAAGTGCTTGATCAAAATTTGGCCAACACTTACGTGGATTCTAAAATTTACGGGCAAAGTAGACAATTTCTTTATAGATTTCAGCATGGAAACGGCGAGAAACGGTGCATGGAAATTTGCCAACGAATTTGTAGCAGTTCCAGAAAACGAAAGAGAAGCCTGTACGAAATTAAGAGACCAGAGAATAACCGAAGTCGCCCGATTGGTTTCGAACCCAGGATATTTTGTGAGCACCGTTTTCAAATTCATTCGTTTATTTGAAAGAGGAACTGTTGCCCAAAAAATAATCGACATGCAGATTATGGAAGAGAAAAAGATGGAATGTGTTGTGGCGTGATAAATTAGGCATTAAAAACAATCAACAACATTACAAAACTTCCTAAAACGATGCCTCCAATCATGTGATTTCGATCGCTGTTATCATCTCTTTTTTTGATACTTCCGCCTGATGACCAGAAACTTGAAAATGTTTTAAAATCATTTTGGTTGGAAAGCGTCCATAAATTGTAGCCAAGAAATCGAACCGAAGCTCCTAAAAACTCCAAAATAATACGACCCGATGTTATTTCTGTTAAATCCATTATTTAATTATTAATCATAGGATTCAGATTCTCATCTTTATTTCGCAAATCCAAACCGCCCTCGTAAACCGATTTCAGATTGGTCAAATAAAAATGCCATCCATTGGAACAGCCCAATCTGATATATTGTTTCGAATTATCATCTGTCGGAATGTTATGATGACGAAGTTCTACAATTGTATAACCGTTTTCCTCACTCAGTTTTATATCGACTAGACATGTTCCTTCAAACGTAAACTGCAAAGAGTCTTTTCCGTTGGCAGAAGTAATTTTTCCTTTCATAGCATCATCATACAAATACCAAAGCCATTCATAAGAACTGCCTCCCGAAACATTTTGATCTTTGCTGATTGGTTCTTCATTGGCATCAAAAAAAGATACTTTTTCTAGAAACCATTTTTCCAGTTCGTTCGCGATTGTCCAAGCGTTATAAATGTCGCTGAGCGGAGCTTTAATAGCTATTTTTTTGGTGAAAGAAGTCCAATCGAAGTTTTCCATGATTTGAGTTTTAGTTTAGTTTTTCTAATTATTTCAGCTTGCTAAAACTGTTTTTTAGAATCGTTCGTCAAGGCCATTACCAACGCAAATCGGCACTATTGGTTTTTGATATAATCAAATATATAAATTTCTTACTAACACTGATGTAATAAGTTGGCTTTTAAAGTCTGTGTTTGTAAAGTTTTATCCCCTGTGCTAGCGCGAGCGCCTTGCTCGCGCCAACGGGAGAAGATTATTTTATAATTGTTTTGAGTTGTAATTTAAAACCTTCAAGTTTGATTAAATAATATGTGGAAAATAGTAATATCCATCCCATGAAAGTTAAAAATAAATTGGTTAATGAATTTCCTGTAAATTGTAAATATTGACATAAAAAACCGAAGAATAAAAGCAGAATAAAATTATACAGAATCGCATTTTTTAGACTCATTTTGATACAGCCTGTTAAAAAATTCCAATTTTCAAGATGATCTCTAATAATAATTTTTGAAGGATTAGATAAATCAACTACCACATTTTGAGAAAAATCAAGAGTTACAGTAATAGTACTGTTTCTCAATTTGTATTTATAGTTGAATTTCTCTAACATTTCTACAGTTTTATTTAACTCTATATTTATCATTGTTGCTAGTTTTTTATTTCTTAAAGATTTATCGATTCTTCTTCGTAAGGCACTGCTTCATAAGGTATAGCTTCATTAACAAATAGTGAACAAATGCCTCCAGCGATTATCGACATTGGACCGCTGTAAACAAACATTAAAGCTCCCATTGTATCAGCAACAATTGCTTTTGATCCTGGTTGGCTATTTGTTTTTTTTGTTGGGTTGCTTTTAGAAGTCCAATATTGATTTGAACTTTTCAATACATTTTCAAGTACTACTAATTCATTTTGCTCATTTACTGTTAAGGTACTAGTTGTTTTCGATAAATAATTGACTTTTTTGAAATTTTCAATTGCAACCATACATTGGTTGTAATTCATATCATCTTCAATTATGTTGTCAACCAAGCTTCCTAAACGTTTTGATACTTTATTGGAAGCATATAATTCCTCTTTTTTTGAATTCCAAAAAGAATACATGTCAAATTTTTTTGGATCAATGTTTTGAAATGCAAGCTTTACCTCATTTGTATCCATATTTTTAAATTGTTCTGGATATTTTATTTTAAGCTCAGCCAACATTTCGTCTATTATCAAACCAGTTGTTTTTCCATCAATTCCTTTATATTTTTTATAGTATAAATCTAAAGCTTCATTATGATAAAAACCATAATCAGTCAAAGGAATCTCAATCTTTTCTTTTGCAGAATTCGAATCTTTGGAATCTTGTTCTTTTGAACAACTCACAAATAAAGCATTTGCAGAAACAGCTACGAGTAAAAAAATAATTCTTTTCATTTTTATTGATATTAAAGTTAATACAATTGAAATGCTTCTTGATTCAGTTTGGATATAGAATTTCTATGAAGCAAATGGAGAATTAAATTTTTATTTTGGAAGATTCATTTTTGCGCCTGAAGTAGTATTTGGCGTTAATCTTTTATAGAATTGAATTGTTTTTATTCTGAATAGAATTATAAAAGTAAGTAAAAGATTACTATTTTGCAAATTAAATATACTTAAAGTTTATTAACACTTTCCGATAGCGCGGATTTGCAATCCGTGCCCACAAAGATTGGCTTTAAATTATTTGTACTGTGTCTTGCTGTTGCGGGCACGGATTGCAAATCCGCGCTATCGGGTATTTTGTAAAAACTAGTTATAGTATTCAATTTTTCTTTCTGCAATCAATGTTGGTTCTCCTGTTGAAGTGCCTTCAAGGAATATATTGCATTTTATCCAATTGTTGTGACTGTCGTATTCGTAAGTGTAATATCGTGATTTTGGTTTAGTATTCTGTTCGAGATTGTCAGGAATAAATTCACTTTTAATAATATCGCCTCTTTTATTATATGTTCGTACAAAGTTTTTGGTAGGATTGGAAATTTCTCCGGGACCTGTAATGTAATATTTGACATTTTGAACATAATCTTCGATTGGATGATAAGTATATTCTTCTTTAGCAACAGTTTTTCCACATCCGAACATTCTGACTTCTGTAATGCGTCCTAATGAATCATAAGAATAATGAAATTGTAAATCCTCACAAAAAGGACTCTCAGTCCCCATATCAGTATAAGGAATTTTTTTTGAAAAAGGTCCATTTGTAATTTTTTGATTTACAACTTGCCCTTTATTATTATAAATAAAAAGTTTACGAACTGATAAATCATCATTATTAGGAGTAGTATTCTCTATTACAGGCGCAACTCTGTAAACACAGTACTTTTGTTCTTCAATAATTTGCCCTTTTTTGTCGTAAATATAACTGTAAACATCCGCGTCGTATTCTGACCAAATTTTATCTCCAATAATTACAGTGTCTTTAGGGACATTTATTTGATTTAATTTTTGAAGTAAATTATGATTAGAGACGGGATAATATTGCTTCAATTGTATCTCCTGTTTGCTTTTTTCTTTCCAATCGTTTTCATCGTATTCATAAAGTTTAGTTTTGTTTTTGTTGATTTTAGTCAAAAAGTTTTCCCCAGATCTTGCTCCAAACGTCTCTTTAATTCGACCATATTTATCAAACATAATATACTTATAGCAGTGAATGCCATTATTCATAATAAATTCACTTTTTTCAATTTCTGTCAAGTTTTTATTTACTGCATATATTCTTGAGTAAACCGTTTTTACAGAATCTCTCAAATTTTGACCTGTATATTCATTCGATTTTTCTAACAGCAAACTTTTATATTTTTCTTTAGTTTGAGCAGAAATGGAGAAGAATGTTATAGTAAACATTACGACCAAAAAAAAGTTTTTCATAGCAATTATATTATGTTTTTGAGCAATATGTCTCTTGACTATTTTTTTACTTATTTTTTAAATTTATTAAAGTTAAATTTTGTTACTGAATTATCTAACTTTTACAATTTCGACGTAAGGAAACACGAGCTATAGCGAACAGGCGAAGCAAATCTCCGTAAGTAGCTCCGTAAAAAATTAATATGCAATTCGAGTTTCCTTCTTTGGAGTTACAAATCCTTAATTAATTCACTTGGATGAATTTTTAAAGCTTGTGCAATTTTACTCACACAACAAAGTATCAAAATCAACATGAAGTTGACTTGTATCTTGGTCAATATTAACCCAATTAAAATTTCTTAAAACATAGGCATTTCCTCCATCAATTTTAACCCATTCATCTATTCCTTTGGCAGCATTTGTCAAATCGTTTTTTGGCGTCATTCCAATGGGAGCAACGTAGCTTCTGTTTTTCGTTAAGGATTTGCAAGTACTGATTTCTATTTCTGATTGTGTAATATATTTTGATTTGGTTAAAGTCGGAAGTGTGTTATGTACTTGAAGTGGAGACATTGAAGTACAAGAAGTAAGAAATAAAATCACTCCAACAAGATTTAGTTTGATTAGCTTATTCATTTTGGATAGGTTTAGTTTTTTCAAATATAAGATATTTCGCGTAAGTTTTAAATTCGGTTGTATACACTCGATTGTTTACAATCACTTAAAAATAATCTGTTATTTATAATTTCGTTCTGAAATAAAAAATAGAAAATCATGGAAGCACAAAATAAAGAAAGAGCCGAAGAATTGTTAGAATTAATAAATAAAGGAAGCTACTTCAGTAAACTAAAACCAGTGCCAAAAGAAACCAACTCGTATACAATACCGCTAAAAGTATCTTCTTATAACGAAGTAAATCTAATGGTTTCAGATTTGCTAAAAGCAAGTATTATTTTGCTTAATCCAGATGCAAACGGTTTATCGAGTTTTACAAAAGACAATAATGTCAATGTAATGACTTTGCTTGAAATTGCCTTGCAGTTATTGCCAGAAGATGAAATGGAGTTGTTGGATGATTTGTGTAAATTTCATCTAGAATATTGATGGAAAAAGCGCAAGAAGTTTTTTAACTTCTGCGCTTTTTTAGTTCTATTTTAAAATAAAATCAAGTAAGTTTTCTATAAAAATTTTGAGCCAATTTTTCTTTTTGGGTTTAGTCTCGTTCATTTTTACAATGAATTAATTATGTTTTTTTATAATTTCTCGTTGCTGCGCAATCCCGAAAGCTTTCGGGACTGACTTTGCGCCATTTTTGCTATCGTTAATTTGAAAACAGAAACGTCTCAAAGTCTCTGACTTTACGTCAATCGTGCTTATAAAAATAATCATTTTAGAATGATTCGTAAAAAGTCGGAGACTTTTGAGTGGTTTTCGGATTTATAAGAAATAAAAAAAACGCAAAGTCAGAGACATTTGCGTAGCTTTTCAGTTGAAGACTTCATGGAGCGGGGTATAAAATACTTGAGGTTTTTAGATATATAATTATTGTTTTATCATCAAATATTTACCACCTTTTATGATGGCAGGCTTTGGTTTTGGCTGACCTTCCCTAACAGCCATTGGTCCCGTGTACCAAATTTCTGCGATAATTGCAGGTTTTCCATTGACAGTAGTTTTTCTTATATCAATTTCTCCTACTTGGGGAGATAGTTCATCCGTAAACCCTAATCTTAGTCGCTTTTCATCTGAACTGCAGTCGTCACATCCTAATACAGTTCCTGTCAAAACTCTCTTGCCACTTATATTATTACTATTACTTGTGGGAGTTAATCTATTCAAGGTATTGACTTTCTCAACTCCATTTTCGATTAATTGGTATTCACCAACTATCAAGTCTTCATAATAAGCACCATTCATAGAAGTCTTTATGTTTTTTTGCAATTTGATCTTAAGTGATGTATTTCCATTAGTATATATATAAGTGCCATCATATCCATTTAGTATACCTTTAGTGTCTTTATAATATGCTCCTCTTATACCAACAAACCCTTCTTTTGGTGTTTTTATGTCTAGTACTGGACTTTGTGCTGAACAGCTATTTAAAAAAATATAGAATACTGCTAAAAAATTAATATAGTTTTTCATAATCATTTATTATTGTTATGTACAAGGTACAAGATTTGCTTTTTTTGTTGTTGGATTAAGTTCTACTTTACTCCATTTAGTTAATAGTGGATCTGCTTTATAGATGGTTATGCCAAAAGAACCAAATTGTTTGAGAAAACTCTCTTCCAAGGCTCCTTCACTTCCATCATATAATTCTGCCTGTTCATCGTGAATTTTTTTTAATTTTTCTTTTTCTGATTTATTATTTAAATTAGGATTATTCCACACTGAATTTACCTTACTATCTAATAACACAAAATCGTTAACTTTTATAGAATAAGTATTTACATTTCCGGCTTTATCTTTGGCAACCATTATCAAAAAAACATCCTCTTTCCTGCTTGGAGATGCTTCGCTATAAGCATTTCTTAAAAATTTCACATCGCCAAAAGAAAACATTGCATAGCCATTTTTGGGGTGAGAATGTGCACCGCCAATATAGGAAGAGCCTGTGGATAGTGGGACTGAAAATTCGTCTACAGATGATATCTGATTGTACTCATACCTGTAAGTTTCATCTGGATTCATGAGTTTTTTTACTTCAACACCATGTTCCAATCTATTGATGGAAGCCATTACTTTTCCTTTTAACCAATCAATACTAGGTTTCATGTTTCCTGTTTGGGTAACGTCTGTTAAAGCTTTCAATTGTGCGCAAGGATCTGTTGCATTTGTACTTTGATCTTCTCCGCCTTCGCTTCCGCTGCCCGTACCCGTACCATGATTGGTATAAGAGCCAGTATCTGTGTATATGCTGTAGCCGCTTGTCATGCCGTTGTAGATAATATATCCTCCTGAACTGGTATTCTTATAATTATTGTTTACCACAACATCTTTTAATTGTATTCCTGTGTCTGTCGTTCCACTGCCATCTATATCGCATTCGATTCCAGCAGGACAAGAATTGTCGGAAGGAGCTTTGCCGGTCGTTCCTGCACTTTTTAAAATTAGCTTGACTTTGCCATTTTCTACAAGTTGTCCATTCTCGAAGCTGGCAGTTCTTACAAAACCTTTTTTTAAATCCCAAGCGGTTATGTATCCATTAAATGTCGGACTGTCTATTGATAAATCTTCTGGGGCTATACTCGCGCCGTTGGGGAAAATTTCAAAGATCATGGCTTCATACTTGTTATCGGCTAATTTATAAATATACAATTTTTGTTCCCAAAGTTCTGTTGCGTCTTTTTTTGCTTCATTAACAGGAACTATAATCGTTTTGGTTCCATCTTGTGAATTTCTAATTTCTGCTTCATTCCAATTATAATCTAAATTTTGAAGTAATGCGAAATTATCACCATTTGATTCATAGGCTTTAAACCATTCTTTGGCAGACGAAATAATTCTAACATCTGTCTGTCCTACATCATTGTCATCTTTCTGGCACTTGATAAAAGTGACAGAAACGAATAAAATGACCATAAATCTTGCTGCATTTTTAATTTTTCTTCTCATATTTTGGCTTTTAAGTTAATATTTCATAGAATGATTGTGGATTATACAAATGCAAGTATAATAATAATATATAAGAAAAAGATTATTTTATTAAATTATTTTGTTAAATATTGTAATATTTATTTGATAAAAATGCAGCTTATGAGTGGCGAGTCAAATAAATACTCTGAAAATATGTAAAATACTATACTTTTAGCCCTGATAGTAGCGGCATCCTTTTTAGGCAAACGAAAAAGAACTTAATAAACCATAGAGATTCTGCCTAAAAAGATATTAGTCCCGATAGCTATCGGGACAGGAAACAGCTCCTAAAAATCATTACAATTCCACTAAATATTCAACTTATATTCCCCTAAAAATGAACACTAGAATTTTCGATAAAAATTTTGTAATTTTGCCGTCCAATAAAAGGAATTAGAAAATGTTAGATAGACTTCAATATGTAAAGCAGCGTTTCGATGAGATTTCGGATTTGATTATTCAGCCGGATGTTATTTCTGATCAAAAACGTTATAAGCAGCTTAACCAAGAATATAAAGGGATTAAAGCGCTTGTTGAAAAGAGAGAAGAGTACATCATAGTTTTAGCAAACATCGACGAAGCAAACGAAATTATTGCTGACGGAAGTGATGCTGAAATGGTGGAAATGGCCAAAATGCAATTGGATGAAGCAAAAGAACGTCTGCCAGAATTGGAGGAGGAAATCAAATTTATGCTTATTCCTAAAGATCCTGAAGATGCGAAAAACGTAATGGTGGAGATCCGCGCCGGAACGGGTGGGGACGAAGCGAGTATTTTTGCAGGTGACTTGTTTAGAATGTACACGAAATATTGCGAATCTATGGGATGGAGATCATCTGTTGTAGATATGAACGAGGGTACTTCTGGAGGTTTCAAAGAGATTATCTTTGAAGTTACAGGAGAAGATGTATACGGAACTTTGAAGTTTGAAGCGGGTGTTCACCGTGTACAGCGTGTTCCGCAGACAGAAACTCAAGGACGTGTGCATACATCGGCTGCTACGGTTATGGTTTTGCCAGAAGCTGAGGAGTTTGATGTTCAAGTAGATATGAACGATGTTCGTGTAGATTTCTTCTGTTCGTCTGGACCTGGAGGTCAGTCGGTAAATACTACGAAATCGGCTGTACGTTTAACACACATTCCAACAGGTTTGGTGGCGCAATGTCAGGATGAGAAATCGCAACACAAGAATAAAGATAAAGCTTTGATGGTATTGCGTTCTCGTTTGTACGAAATGGAATTGGCCAAAAAGCAAGAAGAAGATGCTAAAAAACGTAGTTCTCAGGTAAGTTCTGGAGACCGTTCGGCAAAAATCCGTACATACAACTACGCGCAAGGACGTGTAACCGATCACCGTATTGGTTTAACGCTTTACGATTTAGGAAATATCATGAATGGTGATATTCAGAAAATCGTTTCTGAGCTTCAGTTGGTTAATAACATGGAGAAATTGAAGGAAGCTTCAGAAGTTTACTAATGAAACTTCTTAGATGCTGAGATCACTAAGATACAAAGTTTCTAAGCTTTACTTTAACACATAAAAAAACAGCATCACAAAGTGATGCTGTTTTTTTATGATTTTGAGTTTCAATAATAAAATAAGATTCGAAGAATCTAAAACTTAGAAACTTAGTGTCTTAGCATCTTAGAAGCTAAAAAAAACTATACTCCTAAAAATACTCTCGTATATTCAAAACATTTATATAGATTCGAGTAAACGTATACACCATTTTTTATTACTATTTCGCTAAGCTTTTCCATAATAATTAAATTAAGTTAACAATTACTCTCTTGATGGTTCATATTGAGAATCTTCTTCTTCATCTTCAGAAGATTCATGATGAGGTTTCGAAACCAGATTGGTGACAATGAGCTGAACGAGAGAGCCCAAAACGCCTTTGAACATCGAATCGCCTTTTCCGACAATAAATCTTTTGGCTAGATAACCAATTCCGATACTGATTGCCGATTGCGCGATATGGCTTTTAAAACCAACCGTTTCATTGATTTCTTCAACCGTATTTCTAATCAGATTTATCGGCTTTAAATTGTCTTTAATTTCGTCGATATGGTCTTTTATAGCGCACCATTCTTTATCCTGGCGAACTTCTAATTCCTCAATTTTTCGATTTAATTGATCAATATTGTAAATGGCTTCCATAGTCTTTTATGTTTATTAATAAATTAAATCAGTTTTTTGTTTCTTTTAGAATGCTGGAGATAATTGTATTTCCAATTGGGGTTTTTATCAATTTATGGTGTGATTTTACCACTACAATCACTAAAATAAGATAGAATAGTGCCATGATAAAAAAGCCGTAGTAATACTCTCCAAGTTCTTTTCCAATCCATAAACTAATCCCGATGTTTAAGAACAATGTAAAAAATGCAACAACAATACCAATCGCTATCTTTGAAGCCAATGATGAAGCACCATCAGCAACAGAACACACTGTTTTTAGTTTTAATAATTCTAAACTTGTTTTAGCATAGTTTTCTGCTTTTTCATAAAGATTTAAATTCTCGTTTGTTGTTGCATTTGGTTCCATGATATAAGGTTTTATGGTTTGAAAATTTCACTAATTAATAGATTGCTATTAATAGTTTGATTTTACTGTTTTAGCATCGTCTTTCAACGTGTTGTAATCTTCTTTAACTTGGTTAAGTTTAGATTTTCCTTCTTCGATAATTTCTTTACCGTTTGAAGTGATTGTGTTTACGATGCCATCAAATTTTGATTTCAAGTTATCACCATAATCTCTTGATTTATCTTTGATTTTTTTTCTTGTGTTTGATCCTTTGTCTGGTGCAAATAAAACACCTATGAATGCTCCCGCCGCTGCGGCTCCTAAAATTCCTAAAATTGTGCTACTAGTTTTCATAATATTTAATTTAATGGATTAATATTTAATAATTTGTTGATTTAATAGTTGTGATTTTAAACTTCTCGACCTTTAATTAGTCGAAGCAATACGGCAATAATGGCAATTACGAGCAAAATATGGATAATGCTTCCGAAACTGTAAACAAAGAACCCAAGAGCCCAAAGTATTACCAGAATCACTGCAATGGTATATAATAAGTTTGACATGGTTTTTTATTTTAGCGGTTAATAATTTCTTGTTTAGTTTAACTTATAAGAAAGATATAAGGTCAAGTTGCTGTTTTTTGCATCTGGCACTGTGTAAGTTGTGCCAGCAATAGTTCTTTCTTTACCAACAGTTGTTAAACCATAGTTGTAACGTAATCCGACACTAATTGGGCTAAAATCTACTCCAATACCTGCAGAAATACCGGCATCAAATCTTGCTAGATCATCTGCATCAATTTCTTCATCAAAATCGAAAGTTCCATCTCCAGTTACTTTAGAACTTACTAAATACGATGCGTAACCACCCGCGTGAACATTAAAATTTTTGGTTACATTTACTCTCACTAAAAGTGGAAGTTCGATATAGTTTAGTTTAAATTTTGTGTTTCCGCTTGCAAAAGCATTGCTATATTCTAATTCTGCTCCTTTTGTGGTAAACAAAAGCTCTGGCTGGATGGCAACAAAATCTGAGATAGGAAGTGTGGCGTAAACCCCAGCATTAAATCCGTATAAAATATTGTTGTCATCTACATCATCTCCGCTACCATATAGGTTGGACATGTTGAATCCTCCTTTTACACCGAACTCGGTATTTACATTATTGTCCTGAGCGTGCAGCATTCCGAATGATGCTGTTAAAAAAAGTGTTAAGGCGCATAAAAATTTGGCTTGTAATTTCATAGTTAAAAATTTAGTTAATAGATAATTAATTAGGCATTTATTCATTTTGTTTTTTTATTCGTTCAGTCTCTCGTAAGAGTCTGTATTGTTGTGGCAAAAAGCGAAGTACCAGTTCTAGAATTTCTTTATCGTTGGTTTCTCTAGAAATTGTCTCGAGTAACTCAATCTGGTCACAAATTGCTTCTGTCATTGCATCTAAATAGATATTGTTAAAGTCATTGCTGCTCGCATCAATAAGGTTGTACAGGTCTCGTTTGTGCGTGGCATTTATTTCAGTAATGACAATGAGCTTTGATGTAGCCATTTTGTTAATCTCTTCTAACAATTGATTTTCTTGAACTTCAATTCTTTTGCTTAATTCCTGAACAATAACATCTGAACTTTTTTTCTGTGCAATTTGACTTTTAGAAATAATTGATTTGCTAATATTCGCCGTCGAAATAAAAAAGAACACTTCTGTTTCTTCTCTGTCATTTTTTGCAAAAGCTTGATTTTTAAAATTGTTTTCAATCGGATTAATTTTTCTGCAAGACGTCGCGCATAGTACTAATACGAATAAGAAAAAGACTCTAAAATATGCAGCCTTTAAAGAGGGAATTGCTTTCATTATTACTTCCTAAAGTATTACATTACAAAGATGCTAACGAATGAAAGATTTTACTTTACAGCATAAAAAAGAAACGTTATATAATTCCCATAGTGGATTTATATAACGTTTTTTATGTGTTTTTTTAATGAGGTTTAATCGGGTAGAAACACTGTAAACACTGAGCCTTTTCCTAAAATACTATCGGCTGTGATATAGCCTTTATGGTTTTCGACAATCTTCTTGCAGATCGCCAATCCAATTCCGGTTCCTGGATAATCTGTTTTGGAATGAAGACGCTGAAAAAGAATAAAAATAGTTTCTTTAAACTGCGGATCGAATCCCATTCCGTTGTCTGTAAAAGTAATTTTGTGATACTTCTTTATAGACTGTTCTAATATTTCTGGATAATCGGCAGAATTTACTTTTTCGCTCGAAATAGAAATTTCAGGATTTACATCGGGCTGATTGTATTTTAATGAATTTCCAATTAAATTAATGAACAGCTGTTCGATCTGATACGGAATAACAGAAAGCTTCGGAAGTTTGCCAATACGCTGAATCGTCGCTTTTTTTTCTTCAATTACTTCACCCAACTCAGATTCGGCATTATCCAAAAGTTCATTCAGATTCATTTTGATGAATTCCTTTTTGGTCGTATTGGTTCTTGAAAATAAAAGAAGATCGTCTATTAAAACACGCATTCTTTTTGCCGAACTTTCTATTTTGGTAATGTAATTTTTACCGCTTTCAGACATAACTTCTTTGTCGGCACTCGAAACTCTCGAAATGAAAGTTTGTATTTTTCTAAGAGGTTCCTGTAAATCGTGGCTTGCCACATGATTGAAAGAAGCTAGTTCTTTGTTGCTTTTTTCCAGTTCCTTATTTCGTTCCTGAAGTTCGATATTTAGAAGGTGCTCATCTGTAATATCAAAATTGATTCCCAGCAAAATTTTACTGCCTTGCTGATCGGTCACCAATTTTCCCGTTGTTTTAAAATAACGAACTTCAAAATCTGGACGCACAATTTTATAATATACAAACGGAAGATGTTTCTTTTCTACAATTTCGTCTATTGCCTTGGCAACAGATTCTTTGTCGTCTGGGTGAACATATTTGATGAGTGTTGCTTTGTTAGGCGCAAAAGATTTTGGCTCAAGACCTAATAAACGGAATTGGTTGTCTGAAAAATCAATTTTATCAGAATCCAAATCCCATTGCCAAGTGCTGAATTTACCGATGTTTTCAGATTCAGAAATTAAACCGCTAGAAATAAGAAGTTTTTTGTTGAATACTTTCAAACGTTCAAAATCGCGGCTAATTTGGCGGTAAGCCAATAAAATAAAACTCAAAGCCACCAAGAATAATGAAATCGAAAACAGCGGACTCAAAGAGATTTCGGAGTCGTAAATTTTAAGTCGTTTCTTTAAGAAATCTTTCTCGATATCGTTCATTTCGTCAACCTTAAAACGGATATTTTCCATTAAGATTCTTCCGCCAAACATATGATTGTCCAGTTTTCTTTTATCGTATGTTTTAGGGTCGCTGTATTTTAAACAGTTTTCAAAAGAAATAAAACGTTGGGTAATGAGCTTGAAGAGTTTCTGAAGGTTTTCCTGCTGCTTAGGATTATCAGCAGTTAGTTTTTTTAAGGTAATAAATGAAGTATTTACCTTGTCGCGAGAATAAATATAGGGAGTTAAAAAACGGGCATTGCGGGTAATGATGTACCCACGCTGACCCGTTTCTGCATCTTTAATAGCCGACATTAATCGTTCGAGCTGTATGTTGATTTCGTAGGCATGCATAACCAGTTTGCTCGATTCGTTCAAGTCCTGATTATGTTTGTAAGCAATTGAAGAAAGAAATAACAGAATGAAAACTGCGATTACAAAAATAACTCTCAAAGAGTTTGAAGAATTAAAATTTGGTATCCACTTCATTGTTGGTATGCTTTTATTTTAGTCGCAACAAGAAATTATCACGGTTTAAACCAGAAGTATGATAATGCCAGTTTACAGTCACAACCTCATTAATTATTTTTTTGAGCGTATTGAAATCGCTTGGCTTTTTGATGTAAATATTGGCTCCTTGAATAAAGGTATCTTCGATATCTTCTTCAGAGGAAGACGTGGAGTAAATGGCAATAATTATATCTTTTAAATGATCCGTTTTTTTGATTTCAATTAAACACTCTTTACCTGTTTTCTTAGGCATGTTTAAATCTAGAAACAAAATATCTGGAAGTTTATTGTCTGGGTTCATTAAATGATCCATAAGTTGCATACCGTCATGAACAAAACTTACATTTGTTTGTATCTTTATTTCTTCAAATGCATCTTTAAAGAAAAGACGGTCATCTTCATCATCATCGGCCAATAAAATGTGTAATGCGTTTTTTTGCATTTTTAATGTGGTATTTGGGTTTTATTTTAAATTTTCTCTTCGTTTCTTAATAATTCTCTGAAAAGCAGACGGAGTAATTCCAGTTGTGTTTTTAAACTGCGTACTCAAATGCGCCACACTCGAGTAGTTGAGTAAAAAAGCAATTTCGGTTAAACTCATTTCGTTGATAATAATCAATTGTTTTGCTCTTTCGATTTTCTGTAAAATGATAAAGTTTTCTATAGAAGAATACGTTACTTCTGAGAAAACATTCGATAAATATCCGTAACTGTGATTTAGTTTTTCTGCCAAAAATACAGAACTTTTGTAATTATTGTTATCATCCATAAATACAAGTTCAATAATAGCATCTTTTATTTTTTGTACTAATACACTTTTTTGATTTTCAACTACTTCAAAACCGCATGGAGCCAATTTAGCTTTTAAATTCTCCAATGCTTCGGCATCCAGATTGTCTTCAATCTCAATTTCTCCAAAACCTAGAGTCGTAAAATTTACATTGTTTTGTTCCAGATTTTGTTTTAAATAAAGAGAGCAAATGGTATTAATGTCGAACTTTATAAATAGTTTCATTTTATAGAAATTTGGTTAAAGATACTTATTTTATTTGGTGTTTTTGCTTTTAAATGATATAGAATTACAAGTAAATGTGATTTTAAAATAAAATTTTCAAAAAAATACCGTCTAATATTTTGTACTAGACGGTATTTCCCTGATTGAGTTGCAAGGATTTACAATTCTGACAGGATTTGATGAAATTCTTCTTTTGTTTTTCCCAGTTTCTGCTGAAGTCTTCCATACATTTCGTCTTCTTTTCCTTCAGCAAACATCAAATCGTCATCTGTTAACTCAGCATATTTTTGCTTTAGTTTTCCTTTCAACTCGTTCCAGTTTCCTTTTATTTCAGTCGTATTCATGATGTCTTTTTTAGTTTTTTGTTGTATTGTAAAATTGCAAATTTTCAATTAGCTTCTTGTTACATTTATTTTTCTGACTGTTGCATAATTTTCACTTCAACCCGAAATTAAAGTATAAATTAACAGTTGAAATAAACCAGTAACGATTATACTTGGTATCTTCTAAGAATCCAAGCCATCTTTTCGTGTTCTTGCAGCAATCCTGTTACAAAATCGGCAGAACCGGCATCGTTAGTTTCGTTTTCAAAAATCGGAATGTAGCTTCTAAATTCTGTTACCAGCTGTTCGTGGTTTTCTAAAAGTTCAGAAAGCATATTTTTTTGAGAAGCATATTCTTTTGGAGATTCTTTAAGAGTAGAATTGTCTATAAACTCCTTCATTGTCCCGATTGTTTTTTCTCCCAATTGATTAATGCGTTCTGCAACTTCATCAATTTGGGCTTCAAGGATGCGATATTGCTCTTCAAATAATTTATGCAGTTCCATAAAACTATTTCCAGAAATGTTCCAGTGAAATTTTCTTGTCTTTACATATAAAGTCATTTCGTTTGATAAAATTGTGGCTAATATAGAAGCGCTTTTTTTTAAGTTTTTCGGTGTGATTCCGATATTTGGGCTCATAATTGTCTTTTAAATGGTTTATTTCAAAGTTACTTTTGGTTACAATTTTTTTATTACACAATTTTCTATTGATTTTATAGAATTTAATGTTGGCATAAATAAATATTCTCACATGAAGCCCGAAGGACGCAAGGGGCTTCGACTCCACTCAGCCTGACAACAACAACTAACCACCAACAATTAGCAATTACCACCAACCACCAACCACCAACAATTAACCACCAACCATTAACTCATTAACCATTATAATTTGTAATTTTGCCGCACAAGAAAAAAAGAATATGACAACACAACAACTACACGAACAAATTCTTCAAAAAAAATCATTTTTATGCGTTGGTTTAGATCCTGATCTGACTAAGATTCCGCAACATTTATTAGAAACCGAAGATCCTATTTTCGAATTTAATAAAGCCATTATTGATGCCACTCATGATCTGACTGTTGGATACAAACCAAACACCGCTTTTTTTGAGGCATACGGAATAAAAGGGTGGATGTCTCTGCAAAAAACAATTAATTATATCAACGAAAATTATCCTGATATTTTTACGATTGCAGATGCAAAACGAGGTGATATCGGGAATACATCAAGCATGTATGCCAAAGCTTTTTTTGAAGACCTTAATTTTGATAGTGTAACCGTTGCTCCTTATATGGGAAAGGACTCTGTGGAGCCTTTTCTAGCTTTCGAAAATAAACACACCATCATGCTAGCTTTGACTTCTAATGAAGGAGCTTTCGATTTTCAGACTTTAAATACAAACGGAAAGGAATTGTACAAACAAGTTCTAGAAACTTCTAAAACTTGGAAAAACAGCGAAAACCTAATGTATGTTGTTGGTGCAACCAAAGCAGAATACTTTACAGAAATCAGAAAAATTGTTCCTGATAGTTTCTTATTGGTTCCAGGAATCGGTGCTCAAGGCGGGAGCTTATCTGAAGTTTGCAAATATGGAATGAATGATAAGGTAGGTCTTTTGGTAAATTCTGCAAGAGCTATTATTTACGCTTCAAAAGGAACCGATTTTGCTGAAAAAGCAAGAGAAGAAGCTTTGAAAGTGCAACAGGAAATGGCTGAGATTATTGGTTTGAAGTTGCAGGTTTAAAGTTTGCTTTGAACATAATTTAACCGCAAAGTTCGCAAAGAGTTACGCTATGAGCGCAAAGCTTTGCGAACTTTGCGTAAAGAAACCTTGCGAACTTTGCGGTTAAAAACCACAAGCCCAAATAACTTGAAAACAAAAAAGACTTGAAACATGAAACAATTAGCAGACCAGCTTGGTACTATTCATACTTTCGAAACAGCTCCAAAACGAATTATTTCTCTTGTTCCTTCGCAAACTGAATTATTATATGATTTAGGTTTAGAAGAAAAAATTATCGGAATAACGAAGTTTTGTGTCCATCCGTTTCATCTTAAATCTACCAAAAAGATTGTTGGAGGAACGAAGAAAATTCACTTCGAAAAAATAAAGCTTTTAGAACCAGACATTATTATCTGCAATAAAGAAGAAAACACGCTTGAGATTGTAGAACAGTTAAGCGTAATTTGTCCTGTTTGGGTGACTAATATAGTTTCTATTGAAGATAATTTCCAAATGATTTCAGATTTTGGACAATTATTCAATTGCAGAACCGAAGCTCAGAAATGGAACAACAAATTAGCTTTCGCCTTGAGCGATTTCAAAAATTATATAAAGGATATAAAAGAAAAGAAAGCAGCCTATTTTATTTGGAAAAATCCATATATGGTAGCTGGAAATGACACTTATATCAATGAGTTGCTTAAACTGAATCATTTTAAAAACATCTACGAAGATAAAGGGCGCTATCCTGAAATCGAATTAAAGAAAATGCGTTTAGAAGGCGATCCTGATATTGTTTTTCTTTCTTCTGAACCTTATCCTTTTAAAGAAGAAGATGCTTTCGAAATAGGAAGATTTACACATCACGCCAAAACTATTTTTGTTGACGGCGAAATGTTCTCTTGGCACGGCAGTAGATTGCTAAAAGCTTTTTCGTATTTCAAATTACTGCACGAAAGATTGAAAAATTAGTTTTTTGTTTCAGGTTTCAGGCTTCAAGTTGTTGAGAGTTTAACCGCAAAGAGCGCAATCCCGATAGCTATCGGGGACGCAAAGTTCGCAAAGTTTTTTAGACAAAGCTTTGCGAACTTTGTGTTTTTATACAAACTTCTTGAGAAAAAACTTTGCGTTCTTTGCGTTAAAATTATTTTCAAAGTGAAGCAACTTGAGGCTTGAAAGTTTAACCACAAAGAGCGCTAAGATTAACGCAAAGTTCGTAAAGTTCGCAAAGTTTTTTAGACAAAGCTTTGCGAACTTTATGTTTTTATACAAACTTCTTGAGAAAAAACTTTGCGTTCTTTGCGTTAAAACTATGTTCAAGTAAAGAAACATGAAACGTGAAATATGAAACAAAATAAACCCAACTTTCACAAATAAAGAATGCCGACATCTCGAAGACGCCGGCATCATTTAACTAACCAAAACCAAAATAATAAATAACCAGTTTATTACAGTACAAATATCCGACATATATTAATCTTATGCTGTTAAGGTCTTGTTATTACTTTGTTGGATATAAGTTAATGTCTAAAGCTTGCAGCAAAAACAGTTGTTTCAAGTTTCAGGTTTCAAGTTGTTGTAGCATATGCATGCACGGAATAAATGCAAAAGTTTAGACATTTCAGACAGTCATAGGAATAAAATTTTTTTATAAAGCTTTCGAAATTTAAACTTCTTTTAATTAAAAAATCTTTGCGCTCTTTGCAATAAAACTAAGCGTATAGCTTTGTAACTTGAAACAAAAAAAATTGAAACCTGAAACAAAAGACTATAAAAAAAAGAATGCCGGCATCTCGAAGACGCCGGCATCATTTAACTAACCAAAACCAAAATAATAAATAACCAGTTTATTACATTACAAATGTCCGACATATATCAATTTTATGCTGTTAAGGTTTTGTTATTACTTTGTTGGTCATACGTTAAGATTTGAAAAATAGCTGTTTTGAGCTTTGTGCAACGAAAAATAATTTTTTATTATTATAATACAATAACAATCAATTTTGTTTATAAATGTGCTAAGGATAAGTCTCAGTATATGATAAAATTTTAAAAATCAATGAAATAGAATCAAGTGAAAAATTAACAACTGTAGCATAAACTCCCTTTTTTGACAATGAAAAAGAGTCAAATAAGAGGTTATGGATTTGTTTTTCTTGCAACTTTTGAGCTTATAAAAAGAAAACCCGACAGATTTTAAAACCTGTCGGGTTTATTATATAAAAGAACTCAGAAACTGAGTATCTCAGAAACTTAAAAACTAAGAAAAAACAACTGTCTTATTGCTATAAACCATTGTTTTTCTTTCAGCATGCAGTTTAATGGCTCTTGCTAAAACAATGCGTTCCAAGTCACGGCCTTTCATGATGAAATCTTCTACAGAGTGAATATGAGAAACACGTGCAATATCTTGTTCGATGATCGGACCTTCATCCAGTTCTTCTGTTACATAGTGGCTTGTTGCACCAATAATTTTTACACCACGTTTAAAAGCCGAATGATACGGTTTTGCACCTGGAAAAGCAGGTAAGAACGAATGGTGGATATTGATAATTTTATTTTCGTACAGCGAAATCACTTTTGGGGTTACAATCTGCATGTAACGCGCTAAAACGATAAAATTGATTTGATATCTTTTTAAAAGCTCAATTTGCCTTGCTTCACCCTCTTCTTTGTTGTCTTTTGTAAATGGAACATAGTGAAACGGAATATCAAAACGTTCTGCGATCGAACGTAAATCATTATGATTGCTTATAATCATCGGAATTTCAACACCCAATTCATCAGCACTGTAACGTCCTAAAATGTCAAACAAACAGTGATCATATTTAGAAACAAACAAAGCCATTTTAGGTTTCTGTTCCTGATTGTACAAATCCCAAGACATATTAAAATCGGCAGCAAGCGTCTGGCTGAATTCTTCTTTTATGGCTTCAATGCTATTGCCTTGATTGCTAAATTCACATTCTAAACGCATAAAAAACACATTTTGCTCTACATCCACGTGTTGGTCGATATAGGTAATATTTCCTCCTACCTTAGCAATAAAAGTAGTGACTGAAGCAATAATATTCTTTTGATCTTTACAGTGAATGAGTATGGTAATTTTTTGCATTTGAGTTTATTTTTGGTTAGTTGAAAAGATGCTGAGATACTAAGATATTAAGATATTAAGAGTCTTAGAAGCTTAGCAACTTTAGAATTATTTTCCATCCTGCATTGCAAAAACCTTTTGTAATAAAGGCGTTGTTCTTGCAGTAATATTATTTCTGATTTCTTTTTCTTCAACAGCAATCATTTTAAAAACACCAGACAAAGCTTGATTGGTTGTATAATCAGTCAAATCTGGATTTACTTTTTTTACTAATGGAATAGTGTTGTATTTTGTTATAATTTTTGTCCAGACAGCATCTGCGCCTACTTTTGCAAAAGAGTTTTTTATTACTGGATTAAATTTGGCATATAATGCAGTTGTGGTACTGGTTTGCAAATAATTTGTTGCTGCATTGTCACTTCCTAAAAGAATGTTTTTAGCATCTGTAAAAGTCATGTTTTTTACTGCGGTAACAAAAATCGGAGTAGCTTCTTTTACAGCATCCTCTGCGGCGCGGTTCAACATTTTGATTCCTTCATCTGCAAGAGAGCTCAATCCCACTTTACGTAGAGTTGCATCTACTTTTTGTAATTCTTCAGGCATTAAAATTTTTACAGCTTCGTTTTTATAAAAACCATCTACGGCGGTTAATTTACTTACTTGTTGTGTAATTCCTTTATTTAAAGCTTCTTTTAATCCGGAAGCAATATCAACAGTTCCTGTTGTTGGAATCTGGGATGCGATTTGTGGCAATTGATTTAAAGTCTGTTGTACCTGTGCGCACGAAGTAAGAGAAAATGTAACGGCTAATAGTAAAATCTTTTTCATTATGGGGGTTTTGTTTAAGTTTCAAAAATACTACTTATTCAAAAATAACGCCACAATTTTATTTTAAGCAAACTAACATTTTGTTGTAAACTTAACATAAAAGGACTTAGCGACTTAGAGCCTCCATTTTTTTCCATCTTAATTTATGGCCATCCCATTCGAATATTATCTTGCCAGTAGGTTTTACTAGAAATATAAATGGGTTTTGAAAGTATTATAGGTTTATTATGAGCATCAAAATATTGAACTCGAATGATTTTTTCATTAGAATCATCTTTCATATCAATGTTTCCTTCGCCATCATCAATCAGTTTCTTTTTTTGGAGGTACAAGTAAGGTTTTTCGACAATATATTCAGTAACTGCTTCTCCGTTTAGTTTTAAATTGCAACCAATCAAATTTCCATTGCTGTCAAGCGATTCAATTCTTCTTAAATAACTATTTTCATAATAATATATTTCAAAAGCAATCCTACAAGATCCTGGTTGAAGTTTATTGTTTTGCAATCTAAAGCGCAGTATTTGGTTTTTGGCATTTATAAATTCAATAGAGCCATTTCCCTCTGCATTAATATCATTGTGTAATATTCTAGCAGGTTTTGAGAACCGTTTGATTTGATTGGGGTAAACGTGATAATTTTCGGCAGATTGTGCGAAAGAAGAAACACACAGAAAAAGTCCTAAGAATAGACTAAAAAAAGATTTCATTTATAATTTTTATTAGGGCTATAGATTTTTATGGCTGCAATAAATCTATTTTTTCATTTGTTTTTTCAATATAGACAGACATTTCACTGTATTTCCATTTCCCTCTTTTTTCACCAACAACAAATAATGTTGCTTTGCCCTTAGGGCCTTTTATCGGAACTTGTACATCGCAAGTTCTAACATTATTGGAAGAAGTGACACTTCCAGAAACGATTCCGTCTGTTTCTATTGGAGATCCTAGCCTCTCAACTACTAATTTATTATTTTGTACTGCTGTCATAGATTCTTTATAAGCCTCAGAATCTTTTAATACAGAAGTTACTTCATAGAAAATTCCCCCAATAAATAAAGCGACTAATATTATAAGAGTTAAGCATCCGCTTGGAATAAGCCATTTCCAATTTCGGTTAAACCAGCTTTTTTGTTGTATTAACTCGTTTGAATCTTCCATAGATTGTTTTTTAGGTTAAAAAGAGAAAGCTAAAATAAGAAATAAATTTTGTTGATTTTCAGTGTTTTATATTAAATAAAAAATCACCTTATAAAATTCAATAAGGTGATTTTTAGTTTTGAAATTATTTGAGTTTTATCGATTACTAAAAGCAATTTCTTTTAATGCTAAGGGATTACTTATTGCTTTTGAAACCTCTTGTTTTCTCATGTTGTCATTATTACCAGTTCCGGTGCTTAAAATTAACTTTTTAGGAATAATTGGTTTTTCTTCAAAAATTGTAGTGTATAATAAAACAGCCTGAAGAAATCCGCCATCATTTAAAAAATGAGGCGTGTTTTGACCATAGCAAAGATTGTCTGTTTTGTTTTTTAGGTAGTTGTAGCCATTTTTACCGCTATAAGCATCTCTAACAGCATCACCAATTTTCAATATCCCTGCGTTTTTTATAAAAGCAGTTGCTAAAATTGTATTTTTACGCAATTCTTTATAATAATTAGTATAGTCTGAATCTGTATAAGGCAATGGAGTCATGTTTTGGTACACATAAATTGCAACATCAGGACTGTTTTTATGTATTTTTTCTGCAAACAGTTTTAAATTTGACCTATACTTTTCTAGATTTGTTAATGCAATTTGCGGAGCTTCCTGAAGGATTACAAAATCATAATAATTTCCATCTTTATCTATATTAGAAAAATTCTGATTGGCTTCTGTTTTATTTGTATAATAGACTTTGTCAAGTGGAACTCCCATTGTAATTAGTTGCTGAACATTTACATTCTTATTATTTGCATTGCACAATTCCTGAAATAATGTGGGAGCGCTAACAAAATATTCGGTTTGATTATTTCCTATAAATAGTATGCGCGGAGGTCCTACTGCTTTTGGAGCTTTTGGTTTGCTAATGCCGCCGTAAGTTATTGGACTCTTTGATGAAGAATTATTGCATGAAATAATGAGACTTGAAACAATAATACCAAGAACTAAAATGTATTTTTTCATTGTTGATTTTATATTAAAAAAGATTTGCAAATCTCTCTTTAATGCAAAATCAGATAAGCCTTAATAAGACTTAAAAATGTCAATTTAGGACAAAAAAAATCACCTTATAAAGTATAAGATGATTTTAGGAAAAGATTTTGAAACTATATAAAATGTGATGGTTTAATTGTGCGTGTAAACAGGTCTATTGGTGTCTAAATCTTTTAATATAGTATCAGTATAATCTTTTCCGCCTTTCATTAGGTAAAATAATGATTTGGCGATATAAATTGGGGCAAAAGGGAAAATACGCAAGCTTAGCGATAAATTTAGAAAAAAGTGTTTTAAGGCATATTTGAATGTGCCTTCATTTGGGCGTATAAAATAAATATTTGGTTCCTTAATCCTTTTAACCATTTCAGAAATAATGAAAGGAAACATTATAAACTTTCCTCCTTGTTGAATTAAAACGTTTATTTCAAACATTGTAAGACCTTCTATATTATTTGTTTTCATAATAGTTTAGTTTTAAACATTTATAAAAAGATGGGGCTTAATTCTATTGCAAAATAAAGGCGAATTTCAAATTGTAATTACCTTTAAAAGCTTTAAAAATAGTATTTTAAGGTTTTTTTATTATTGGTGATCAAAATAAATAATAAAGAGAGGATTTATCAAATCAAATTTGATAAATCCTCTCTTAGAATTATTAGCGTAAATTATTGATTTACAATTACAGCGTCGGGAAGTGTTTCGCCATTTGGATTGGCATCTTTTTCGTAAACATCTTGAAAGAATCCAATTTCGCCTTTTTCATTTACTAATGAAGTAAAATACGTAATGAAAATAGGCACTTTTTTAGATAGCTTAAAACTGTTTTCTACTTTACCCGCCATAGCTTTGTCAATTTTTGCTTGAGTCCATTCTGGATAATCTTTCAGCATGGCCACAGCAAGTTCTTTCGCCATTTTTACATTGATGCATCCGTGGCTGAAAGTTCTTTTTTCAAAGTCGAACAAAGTTTTAGATGGCGTATCGTGCATATAAATATCATCAGGATTTGGAAACATAAATTTTACCAATCCTAAAGAATTGTCTGGTCCTGGTTTTTGTCTTACTTGGCCGTTTACCATCTCCATATTTTTTTCTGCAAGATAATTTGGGTCTGCAGCAATTTTAGATCTTAACTCATTTTGCACAATGCTTTGAGGCACTGTCCAATATGGGCTAAAAACAATTCGGTCAATTTCTCCATTAAAAATCGTGGTTTTAGTCAAAGGCGCTCCAACAAATACAGGAGAAGTTAAAACTACTTTTCCGTTTTTAACATAAAACAATTCATAAGAAGGAACGTTAACCAAAACATATTCGTCGCTCGCAGCAATTTTAGCCGAAATTTCACGACATCTTTCCATGTTAAGTTTTAAAGTGGCTACCTTGTCTTCAAGCGGAATATTCATTTCATCAATATGTTCTTGAGCCAAGATATAATTAGGTTTAAATCCGTTGCGGACTTTGTATTTCATTACAGCATCCATCAATTCACGATCATATACTTTGCTTTTAGAATCGGTTTTTAAATCTCCTAATAAGTACAAGCGAGTTCTAACCTGTGAAATGGTGCTTGAAACTGCATCTGGACGCAACTCTTTATATGGAGATTCTTCTGGAACAATAGGTTTATATTTGCTTGATTTCTCTAATCTTTTATATTTTTTCAAAGCATCTTGCAATTTGTAATATTGATCAAATTCAACTTTTTCATTTGTTGCAACTGATGTTGTTTCTTCTTCTAATGTGCTATAGTTTAAGAAATCTTTCAGCATGGCATCATAAGCAATTCTTTTTTTATCAGCATTATTTTTCTTAGTGTACAATACATACAATGAACTTAAAAGCATATCTGCATCCGTTTGAGAAAGAGTGCTTTTATCTGATGAAGCGCTAAATAATTGATCAATTTCTTTTTGATAAGGAATGATTAAGTCATTTGTTTTTTTTGCTTTTTCATACAAAACAGAACCAAACTCGTTAATTTCATCTTCGTCAAACCAAATAGTTCCAAGCGTTCGGTTTTTGTACAACGACATAACTTCAGATTTATATTTTTTCAAATCAGAATATCTTTTAAAGAAGTCGTTCGAAATTTCGTTTACATCATCTGAATTGTGGTAAACGGTTGAATGATTTGAAGCTTTTGTATTCTTATATATGAAATCACTTTTTTCAAAACTGTTAAAAGAAAATACAAAAAAACTCAAACCTAAAATTACGGTGAATGAATAAAATGTTCTCATTTTTTTAATTTTTACGTTATTACTTTTCTATGTAAGTTTTTAGGTAAAAATTTGGGGCTTTTCTACACTGCTAAATTAATTTAGGAAGGCTTAAAATATGTTTTCTGATTTTATTTAAATGTTGCGAAATTGCCATGTCTTTAAGCTTTCTTTAACTATATCAATTAGTTACGTAAATTGTTACCCTTTCGGTTTACGAAATCGATTTATTTTTGTTAACATAAAGCTATTGTCTTAATCAAATATTAAAATATTTTGTACATTGGTCGCATAAAATTATCATATTCATAAAATGGAACAACAAATACCATATATTCCTAAAAATAAAGTAAGAATTGTTACTGCTGCTTCGCTTTTTGACGGACATGATGCAGCCATAAATATTATGCGACGCATTATCCAATCTACGGGTGTTGAAGTAATTCATTTAGGGCACGATAGGAGTGTGGAAGAAGTCGTAAATACCGCCATTCAAGAAGATGCCAATGCTATTGCCATGACTTCGTACCAAGGCGGACACAACGAATACTTTAAATATATGTATGATTTGCTTCGCGAAAAAGGAGCGGGGCACATTAAGATCTTTGGTGGAGGAGGAGGGGTAATCTTGCCAAGCGAAATCGAGGAATTACATGAATATGGTATTACAAGAATTTATTCTCCAGATGACGGACGTTCTCTTGGTTTACAAGGAATGATTAATGATTTGGTTGAGCGCGCCGATTTTCCGATTGGAGATAAATTAAACGGAGAAATCGATCATATCGAAAATAAAGTTCCAACGGCAATTGCGCGTTTGATTTCTGCTGCCGAAAACTTTCCTGAAATTGCAAAACCAGTTTTTGACAAAATTCACGAAAATAATGCCACTTCAAAAATTCCAGTTTTAGGAATTACAGGAACGGGAGGTGCCGGAAAATCTTCTTTGGTGGACGAATTGGTTCGCCGATTTTTAATTGATTTCCCAGAAAAAACAATCGGATTAATTTCTGTTGATCCTTCTAAGAGAAAAACAGGAGGAGCACTTTTAGGAGACAGAATCCGTATGAATGCCATAAATAACCCTCGTGTGTATATGCGTTCGCTGGCGACACGTCAGTCGAATTTGGCTTTGTCTAAATATGTTGCTGAAGCGATTCAGGTTTTAAAAGCCGCAAAATACGATTTGATTATTTTGGAAACTTCAGGAATTGGTCAGTCTGATACAGAAATTATGGATCATTCTGATGTTTCTTTATATGTAATGACACCAGAATTTGGAGCGGCAACACAATTGGAGAAAATCGATATGCTTGATTTTGCCGATTTAGTGGCTTTAAATAAATTTGATAAACGTGGAGCTTTAGACGCTTTGCGAGATGTAAAAAAACAATATCAGCGTAATCATGGTCTTTGGGATAAAAGCCCAGACGAAATGCCAGTTTTCGGAACGATTGCTTCGCAGTTTAACGATCCGGGAATGAACACGCTTTACAAAGCGATTATGGATAAAGTGGTTGAAAAAACGGCTTCAGATTTAAAGTCGACTTTTACAATCACAAAAGAAATGAGCGAAAAGATATTCGTAATTCCGCCAGGAAGAACACGTTATTTATCTGAAATTGCCGAGAATAATAGAAATTATGACGAGACTGCAATTGCGCAGCAAAAAGTAGCTCAGAAATTATATGGAATCTTCAAAACCATTGAATCGGTTTCGGGTAAAGTTCCTCAAATTACAAAAGCAGGAATCGACGATTCTTCTGTTTTAACAGGAGGATTTCAAGAACACGACGAAAACAGAATCTTTTTAAACCTTTTACTGAATCAATTCGATAAAGTAAAAATGGACTTAGATCCGTACAATTGGGAGATTATCCTGAATTGGGACGAAAAAGTAGCGAAATACAAAAATCCGGTTTACTCGTTTAAAGTTCGTGATAAAGAAATCAAGATTGCAACGCATTCTGAAAGTTTATCACATTTACAAATCCCAAAAATTGCTTTGCCTAAATATGAAGCTTGGGGCGATATCTTGCGTTGGAATTTACAGGAAAATGTTCCTGGAGAATTTCCGTTTGCTTCGGGATTATATCCGTTTAAACGTGAAGGCGAAGATCCGTCAAGAATGTTTGCGGGTGAGGGAGGACCAGAAAGAACCAACAAGCGTTTTCATTATGTGAGTGCGGGAATGCCAGCAAAACGTCTTTCGACAGCTTTTGATAGTGTGACTTTATACGGAAACGACCCAGATTTACGTCCAGATATTTACGGGAAAATCGGAAATGCGGGCGTTTCAATCTGCTGTTTAGACGATGCTAAAAAACTATATTCAGGTTTCGATTTGGTTCATGCTTTGACTTCGGTAAGTATGACGATTAATGGACCTGCGCCAATGCTTTTAGGTTTCTTTATGAATGCCGCAATCGATCAGCAATGTGAGATTTATATCAAAGAAAATGGTTTAGAAAAAGAAGTTGAGGCAAAAATCAACAAATTATATAAAGAAAAAGGAATCGAAAGGCCGAAATATCAAGGCGAACTTCCAGTAGGAAACAACGGTTTGGGATTAATGCTTTTGGGCGTTACGGGAGATCAGGTTTTACCTCAAGAAGTGTATAACGAAATAAAAGCCAAAACGTTATCGCAAGTTCGTGGAACGGTTCAGGCGGATATTTTAAAAGAAGATCAGGCGCAGAATACTTGTATTTTTTCAACTGAATTTGCGTTGCGTTTAATGGGAGACGTTCAGGAATATTTTATCAATAAAAACGTTCGTAATTTCTATTCGGTTTCGATTTCTGGATATCATATTGCAGAGGCAGGAGCAAACCCAATTACGCAATTGGCATTTACGCTTTCAAATGGTTTCACTTACGTGGAATATTATTTGAGCCGCGGCATGAACATCAACGATTTTGGACCGAATTTATCGTTCTTCTTCTCCAACGGAGTAGATCCAGAATATTCGGTTATTGGTCGTGTGGCACGTAAAATTTGGGCAAAAGCCATGAAAAACAAATACGGAGCCAACGAAAGAGCACAAATGCTGAAATATCATATTCAAACTTCTGGACGTTCGTTACACGCACAGGAAATTGATTTTAATGATATCAGAACAACTTTACAGGCTTTGTATGCCATTTATGATAACTGTAACTCATTGCACACAAACGCTTATGACGAAGCGATTACAACGCCAACAGAAGAATCTGTACGTCGTGCGATGGCGATTCAATTGATTATTAATAAAGAATTAGGTTTAGCGAAAAACGAAAACCCAATTCAAGGTTCGTTCATCATAGAAGAATTAACCGATTTGATTGAAGCTGCAGTTCTTCAAGAATTCGACAGAATTACAGAAAGAGGCGGAGTTCTAGGCGCAATGGAAACGATGTACCAACGTTCTAAAATTCAGGAAGAAAGTTTGTATTACGAAACTTTAAAACACAACGGAGATTTCCCAATTGTGGGTGTAAATACGTTCCTGAGTTCAAAAGGTTCGCCAACGGTAATTCCGGCTGAGGTTATTCGCGCAACCGAGGAAGAAAAACAATACCAGATTACAATGTTGGATAACTTGCATAATTTCCATGAAGCAAAAGTAAACGAGCATTTAAATACCTTACAGCAAGCGGCTATTAAAAACGAAAACTTATTCGACCATTTAATGGAAGCTACGAAGGTTTGTTCTTTAGGTCAGATTACTTCGGCGTTGTTTGAAGTTGGTGGACAGTATAGAAGGAATATGTAAAAAAAAAATGTTTTTCAGAACGGTTATGATGATTTGTTGCTAATGTTTAAGCATAATGCGTTTGTTTTTATGATTTGTAAAACAAAATTCTAAAACTTTATCAAAAATAGATAGATGATTTTATGCAAAAGCTTATCGCACTTATTAAGAAAGAATAGTAAAAGACTTCATAATAATTAGGTATTTAAATGACTACTAATGTTTTTTATACTGAAACTATCGTTATTTTTGTCTTAAACAAGATTTTTTTAACATAATTTTTATTTACATTTGCTTGCAATGAAAACATAATGCTTTTGTATAAAAGACTTATAATCAAACGTTTTAATAAAATGGAGTGCACTACCACCAAATCAAGAATTCAAGAAACTTTTAACGAAGTGACTGAATTATCTAATAAAAAAAATATTAAAGCAGCGCATGAGCTTGCAATAAATAAGTTATTAGATAGTATCTGTAAAGTTAGGGATATATTATTTGAAAGGGCTTCTTTAATTTCCGAATTGAATTTAAAAATGGCAAAATTGTCACATTTAGAAAACTTAGATGATGAATGTTTCGAAATGATTAGAAAAATATTAGATCAATCTAAAGCATTTCATCACAAAGCAATTCGTAATTATGTAGAATTAAATTGGTTAATTAGAAAAGGAATAGCTACAGAAGCGATGCACGCATATAAAGATGCATTAAATGATTTAAAAGAATATACAGAAGATCTTGAGGACTTATTTTTCAATTTGCCTGATGATAAAGAATTTGCTAACCGAATAGAAATGTTAAGCAGATAGTGAATGAGCATATATTGTACTGAAGATTTTATTAAAGAATTTAAGAATATTATAAAAAAAAAGCAATATAAAGATTTTGAGAATTTGTTTCATGCATTTTTCTTGCCTTCTAATATAGCAAATATTGGAACAGGGGATAGATTATTTGGTCCAACTACGATTCCATATTTGAAAAAAAGAATTCCTGATTCATCGGGTTATCGCTTTTACTACCTTTTAGAATTTAGTACAGGAAAAGTTATTCTTAACTTTGCACATGCAAAAAGACCTCCTTTGGGATTTGAAAACATTTCAACGAGAAAAAAGAAAGAATTGCACGATGCAGCACTAGTAAGTAGAAGTACATCTGAAGGATTATTCACTTTTGCGTGGGATCCAATTAATCAGAAAACAATTTTTACACCAGTATCAAAATATTAAAAAGTCCATTGAAAATATAATTATTTTTAATGGACTTCAGGTTGGTTTACATTTAAGTTTGAACTTTTAATATTAACAAAAGTTAATTATTAAGAATTCAAAAATTGTACTGCCTTGAGTGGCTAGTAGATAAAATATTGTTTCTCTCGCTAGTGCCAGTGATTAAAAGTGTTTTTAAGATGACTTAATTTTGTTGTCAACTTAAAAAAACAAACCGTGACCATATGTCACGGTTTGAAATATAAATCCTCCCCAACAAATCCCAAAAACTCCATTTCATCCATAGGAAACAAATGCAGAACCGTTTCCAAAATCAGACTCACATTAATAGTTGCACTTTTATCTTTTTTAGAAAAATTATGCATGTCGTTATCAAGGGCTAGAATGCATAATTTTAGCAAATCGGTAATGAGGCAGCCGAGTTCTAAATAATTTACCACTTTAAATTGTACGGTATAAGAATTGGCTTCATTGGTTGGTTTTAGCGTTGTAAAATACTTAGCGGTTAATTTTTGCAGTTTTTGAAGTTTTTCTGTTTCGTTCGTTTCCATAAGGCGTATATTTTTAAATGATTTACAATTTGACTTTTATGAAATTATTATAAGAAAAATTGTACTTTTGTTTGATTCAGCGAAGGAAGAAATAGATTTTCATGTGTACTATCAATTTTTTGTGTTTGGTACACGATTAAATATGTTTTTTACATCTCGCAGATTCTTACACTAAATTATTATCTTTGAATTATGAGCACACTAACAAAACCAAATCATATAGGGCGAAAAATAAGCCGTATTCGTGAACTTCGTGATATGAAGCAGGAAGCTTTGGCGCAGGCTTTAGGAACAAATCAGCAAGCGATTTCTATTTTAGAAAATAGTGAAACGATTGATGAAGATAAACTTATCGCAATTGCAAAAGCATTGGGTGTAACAGCAGAAGCAATTAAAAACTTTTCAGAAGAAGGCGTGATTAATTACTTTAATACTTTTAATGAAAGTCCCAATAACTATTTTGGACTTAATAATTGCACTTTTAATCCATTAGACAAATTAATGGAAACGGTAGAAGAAAATAAAAAGCTTTACGAACGTTTGCTTCAGGCAGAAAAAGATAAAAATGAATATTTGGAGAAATTGCTAAATCAGAAATAATAATTATAAAGAATAAAAAAAGCATTCGTATTAACGAATGCTTTTCTATTTTAATTATCATCTAATTGGCTCATATCACACCTCATGGTTGTCGTTATTGGTGCAAATCCTGCTCTCCTGTAAGCGTTGACTGCCGCTTCATTTTCAGAATAAACCTGTAATCTAACCTCGGTTATTCCCTGGGATGAAACCCATTTTTTAAGTTCGTTAATTAATAGGTTAATTAGGCCTTTTCCTCTAAATTCTGGATCAACGTACATAAAACCGAGATATCCATATAGTTCATGTATTTGATAGGGAAGAGCAGTTCGAATTTGAGCATATCCACTACCAACAATTTGATTGTTAAAGTCTACAACCAAAACTTCGCTCTTGCTGTCTAAAATAAGCTCCTTTATGTCATAATAAAAAATCTCACCCTCTTTTAATGTTGGGTCATAGGGTCTTTCTGCATTTACTAAAAATTGTAGAAATTCGGCAAGTTTAGGTAAATCTGCAATTACAGCTCGCCTGATTGTTATGTCTTTTGGGTTTTCATTCATATTTCAAATATATTGAAAATAAATTTCTCCAGCTAGCTGGTTTCCTCTTTCAAAATGATAATGTTGCAGAAAATTAGGCAGAATAAAAAATAAACCTCTCAGAAATGAGAGGTTTTTATAGATTTAAGTTTTAAACTTTCTTTTTTATTGTTGTTTTCGGTTTACGTTTTAATTTTTCGATAAGAGCATCGGCTTTTGCATTTTCACAAATAAAACGTAACGATTCTGCGTAGCGATAATAATATACAGGTTCTAAGTCTGTGGTTAGCGAAAATAATTTGGTGTACCATTCGGCTGCTTTTTCGAGTTCGCAATTCGAATACGATGAATTTCCTAGTTTTTGAAATAAGTCTACAGATTTGTAGCCTTTTGCAGCAACCTTTTCGTAGGTTTTTATAACGTCGACATAAGCGTATTTTTCGCCGACTTTATCGGTTTTATAATAGGTTTCATTTTGCGCAGCTGCACGAAATGAAAATACGATTAACAATACTAAAAGAGCTAGTTTTTTCTGCATAGGTTTTTAGTTTTGGTTGTGGTATTTAATCGTATTCATTAATTGTTTTTGAAAATCTTTCACTGCAAGAAACAGTTATAAAAACAATTATAAACTTCACTAATTTATTTTTATTGTATGCTTGATGCAATTTTGGTTACAAATATATGGAAATCAGTAACATGAATTGATTTTAGACGACGTTTTGTAAATAAAAACTGTTGTATTGCATTTTAGAATTAATTGATTTTGAAAGTTTTGAATATACAAATTAGATTTTATCGAGAAATAAAACAAAAAAAGCAGCTCCTGGTACGAGCTGCTTTTCTAATTTTTAGGGGCAAAAAATTAACGACGGAAAGCTGGACTCTGATTTACAGATTGGTCTAACTTTACAGTCTTTACTTTTTTAGCAGCAACTTTAATTTCGTGCTTCTCAATTTTGTCGTTGGCTTTCACTTCAAGAACATACGTTCCAGCAGGAAAACTTTCTAAACTAATTGTTTTAGAAACTTCCAATTTGTCTGCTGCAGATTCTCCCGCATAAAGTAAGTTGTGATTCTCATCATAGATAGAGAAAGATGCATTTTCTACAGTGTCTAAAGTAAAGCTAACTACTTTTCCGTTTCCTGTTTTGATATTTAAAATGTAATCACCTTTTCCATCAATGGCATAGGTAAACACAGTCGCTAAAAAAAAGGCAGCAACTAAACCAGCTTTGGTAAATTTTGTCATGTTTTTTTTAAATTGTTAATTACTAAATGTGGAACGCGTAAAACTACAAATACAAATTTAATTTTTAGCAATAAAATGGCATTTTTAAATCCATAAGTTATTGAATTGTAATTATTTCTGCATTTTGTTTGAACTATGTACGCAATTACTGGGCTTACGGATTGTTTTTTCTTGAATATTTTTTAGTCCTTAAAAATCAGTGGGTTGTAATTAATAAGAATAATTTTCAGAAAATGGTTTTGCTTTGCAATTTTGGATTTATTATAAAACAAAAAAACAGCTCCATAACCACCAAGAGCTGTTTCTTAAAACGTAATTTTTAATTTTTTTAACCTCAATTTATACCTTTTTGGGGCGTATAAATTCTTAGCGCGCAGCAACACTTGAATTTTTGGCAAAACCAGCTTTGTAAACTGAAGAAATTGCAGTTCTGGATAATGACGCAGTATCATCTATTGTAATTTCATATTTTGCTTTTTTCACATTGTCTTCTACTTCTAAGTAATAAGTTCCCTCAGGAAATTGCTCTAAACTGAAAGTTCTTAAAATTCCATCTTTTCCAGATGCAGTTTCAGAATAGATTAAAGTTCCGTCATTGTCATAAATAGCTAAATTGGCTTTCTGTACTTTGTTAAGAGCGAAAGTGATCAGTTTCCCATTAGCTTTTAATACATGAAGATTAAATTCTCCATTTCCATCAATTGCGTAAGTGCTTATTCCTGTGAAAAGCAACGCTGCTACTAAACTCAATTTTGCAATCTTTTTCATGGTACTTAGGTTTTAAATTAATAGTTCTAATTCTCTGATGCTAAATTACTTATGTATTACATGAAAAAGCACAACTGTATTTTCTGATTTCTATGCTATATTCTCATTTACGAAACCGTTATAGGTTAAATCTTGAATTATTTTTAACGTTTTTGTTAATTCGGTTATTATTTTTTAATGTTTCGCTTGTTTTTAAGTTTGCAATGGTTTAAGGATTTATTTACATAAAAAGGCGCTAAGATACTAAGATGCTAAGGTTCTAAGTTTATCTTTAACGTTTAAATGGTAGTGCATTAATATACTGCAGGCAAAAAAGGCTTAGAATCTCAAAATCTTTCAAAAAACTTAGAACCTTAGCATCTTAGCGTCTCAGAACCTTAAATAAAAAGCAAAAAAAAACAGCTCAGTAACCACAAAGAGCTGTTTTTAAAACTTTTGAAAGTTTTTAAACTTACTAACTATCTAACCTCACTTTATACTTATGAAAAGCATAAACTTTTTTAGCGTGCTGCCACGCTTGTATTTTTAGCGAAACCTGCTTTATAAACCGAAGAAACTGCTTTTTGAGATAAAACAGAAGAATCGTCAGTTATTGTGATTTCGTATTTTGCTTTTTTTGCATCGTTTTCTACTTCTAAGAAGTAAGTTCCTTCTGGAAATTCTTCTAAGCTGAAAGTTCTTAAAATTCCATCTTTACCTGAAGCGGTTTCAGAATAAATTAGAGATCCGTCTTTGTCATAAATAGCTAAATAGGCTTTTTGTGTTTGGTTAAGGCCAAAAGTGATCATTTTGCCATTAGCTTTAATAACGTGCAGGTTAAAATCTGCTGTTCCATCAATTGCATAAGTGCTTATTCCTGTGAAAAGCAACGCTGCTACTAAACTCAATCTAATAATCTTTTTCATGGTATTTAGTTTTTAAATTAATAGTTCTAATTCTCTGATGCTAAATTACTTCGGTTGTAAGTAAAAAAACAATACTATATTTGCCAATTTCGATGCTATATTCTCATTTACGAAACCGTTATATGTTAAAATTTGATTTATTTTTTACTGTTTTGGTTGATTTGGTTATTATTTTTCAACGTTTTTGATGGTTTTTAATTTACAATATCATAACGGTTTCTTTAAAAAATGTAGGAAGTTTTGAAAGATGCTAAGGTTCTGAGATACTAAGTATCTAAGTTTTTTTTGGATGATGTGTTTAACCGCAAAGGGCGCAAAGATTTTTACTTAAGATTGTGAATACAAACGCAAAGTTCGCAAAGCTTTATCGAAAAAAACTTTGCGAACTTTGCGTTTCCCGATAGCTATCGGGATTGTGTCTTTGCGGTAAAAAGAAACTTTACTGTTAAGAAAGTATAAAGCAAAAAAAAAACGGCTCAGTAACCACAAAGAGCCGTTTTTAAAACTTTTGAAAGTTTTTAACTTACTAACTATCTAACCTCACTTTTTATACTGTATTAGAGTATAAAGTTTTAAGTGCCGTGAAGAATTGCACTTAACGTTTATATTTTCTTAGTTAACAGAAACTGTTCCTTTTGAAGACAAAACAGAACTATTAGCGTTAACAGTAATATCGTATTTTACTTTTTTGAAGCTGTCAGCAACTTCTAAAATATATTTTCCTTCTGGAAACTGTTCTAAACTGAAAGTTCTTAAGATTCCGTCTTTACCAGAAGCGGTTTCAGTATAGATTAATTCACCATTATCATCATATATACTAATAACTGCTTTTTGTAATTGATTAATTCCAAAAGCAATTACCTTGCCATTTCCTTTTAATACATGAAGATTTAACGTTTCATTTCCATCAATTGCATAAGTACTCATTCCTGTTAGAAGTACTGCACATACTAAACTTAATTTCATAATCTTTTTCATATTCTATAGTATTAAATTTTTTTCGTTCATTTCTCTGAGGCAAAGTTATAGCAGCATGTGTGTTATTTTAACATCTATATTTTCCAATTTATATGCTATATTCTCATTTACGAAACCGTTATAGGTTAAAATTTGATTTAAATCTTATGTTTTTGTTAATTTGATTGTTATTCTTCAAAGTTTTTCGAAAACTTAATACTTCTTAAAATTTCCATCTTTCTTACAATTTTTAACATATTGGTATAAAATCAGGTTTTAAATGGGATAAATAAAAAAAAAGTAGAGAAAAAAAATAAGACCTTAAAAAAATGCCGATTTTGATATAAATTTTTCAGTGTTAAGAACGTTATTTTAATGTAAAATTCGCATTTACGAAACCGTTGTAGGTTAAAATTTAAATTATTTTAGGCGATTTTGTTAAATTTGCTATTATTTTTTAAAGAAATTATCATGAAGACTATTGCCCCAGCTCTAGAAGTGATAACTAACTCATACGGAAGTTCTTTTACCTACACTAAACACGCCGAAAAGACCAATAGCAAAGCTCATTTATGGCACTATCATCCAGAAATTGAGTTGGTTTATATAAATGGCGGGGCTGGAAAAAGACAAATAGGAAGCCATGTTTCTTATTATACCAATGGTAGTTTACTTTTAATAGGAGCTAATTTACCGCATTGCGGTTTTACAAATGAGCAGACAGGAAATACAAATGAAACTGTTATTCATATAAAACCTGAATTTTTAGGAAGCGATTTTTTTGTTGCTCCCGAAATGAAAAAAGTTCAGAATATATTAAAACAAGCTAAAGGTGGAATCGCTTTTGGTGGTGAAACGAAAAAACGTATTGGAGAAAAAATTGAAATGATGGAAAATGAACCGCCATTTCAAAGATTAATGACTCTTTTGACTGTTTTAGACGAACTAGAATCAGCTGAAGAATATACCATTTTAAATGCTGACGGATTTACGATGGAACTTCAGACTCAGGATAATGATCGTATGAATGTGGTTTTCAACTTTGTGAAAGATCATTTTCAGGAATCTATTTCTATAGATGAGGTTTCTAGTTTGGTGAGTATGACTACGCCTTCTTTTTGTCGTTATTTCAAGAAAATTTCAAACAAAACATTTACTGAGTTTGTAAATGAATATCGTTTAGTGCATGCTTCAAAGCTTTTGGCAGAACAGCCTATGAGTATTAATGAGGTTTGTTACGAAAGCGGTTTTAATAATTTCAGCCACTTCAGCAAATCGTTTAAACAATATACCGGTAAAAGCGCCTCGCAATACCGTCACGAGCATAAAATTATAATCAGCTAGTTTTTGGCTTGATGCTTTTTAGCCACGAATTGCTTCGCCTGTTCGCTGTCGCTCGAGTCACGAATTTTATTTGATATTAATTTGTGAATTCGTGGCTATCTTTTTTAAGTGCAAGAAGAGGTCGGATTTTTCATATATTTTATTCTGAAAAAAGGTATATTTACAAACCCTAATCAGAAAAAAATATTAAAATGAAGAAATTTAAAATGCTATTGTCTGCATTTTTGCTTTGTCTTACCACCATGACATACGCTGCAAAAGTAGACACACTTCAAGTTGCCAGCACTGCAATGGGAAAAACCTATAAAGCAGCGGTAGTTTTGCCCAATTCTTATGCTAAGAGCAAAACCACTTTTCCAGTAATGTATCTGTTGCATGGCGCATACGGACATTTTAGCGACTGGTTAAAAAATACTCCAAACAAGAAACTGGTTCACAATCTTGCAGATCAATATAATATGATAATCGTAATGCCAGAAGGCGAGACGTTTAGTTTTTATATTGACAGTCCTGTAAATAAAGAAAGTCAGTTTGAGACTTTTATTACGCAGGAAGTAATTCAGAAAGTAGATAAAACGTACCGAACAATTGCCAATAAAGGCGGAAGAGTAATCACGGGGCTTTCAATGGGGGGGCATGGCGCTTTGTATTTATCAGCCAGACATCCCGATTTGTTTTGTGCAGCCGGAAGTATGAGCGGTGCCGTAGATATGAGTACAATGCTTAACAGAGATTCGTCTGCTCAAATTGTCAAATTAATGCAGCCTGTTTTTGGCGATAAAAGCGGAAATACTGAATTGTACGAGCAAAATTCTGTTTTAAGAATGGCAGATAAACTAAAAGCGAACAAGTTGCCACTAATAATAGATTGCGGTGTAGATGATTTTTTAATTGAACCCAATAGAGAGTTACACAGAAGATTAGTTTATAACAAAGTCGACCACGATTACACAGAACGTCCAGGAGCTCATACATGGGATTATTGGGAAAACTCGCTTCCGTATCATGCATTATTTTTTAGTAAAATATTGTTTAAAACTAAAACAAAGTAATTGCGAAATTCATATTTTTTAATCAACATGCGTGTTATTGTGTTGTTTGGCTAATATGTTTTTAGGAAATTGACAAAAAAGACCTTTTGTTTTTGAAAAATGAAAGGTCTTTTTTTTATTTGAAAAAGCGCTTCGTACTACTTTTCTTTCTTATCATGTTCCGTTCATCGATTATTTTTGAATGATATCGATTTTACTCCTTTTTAATTGAGAGCATTTAGGTTATTAACTAATTTTAACAAATGTTTTCCCCCTGATCGTCAATGTCAGATTAATTTCTGAGGGTCAAGTCTTTTTATAAGAGTTTTAGATTTTGTGCTTCATAACTTTTGAAGATGGTTTATTATTTACATGTAATTGCCAAATCTGCAAACTATCTGGTTTTTTGCTAATGTAATGGTATTCTAAATACTATTATTATGAAAAAAACTATTCTTTATCACATCAAGATTTTACATGAATTTTGTAAAGTCTTTCGTTGTTCTTTTATCGATTTAATTTTTCCAAATTTTAATTTGACGAAAATTATTGTGCACAAAAAGTATCAATTTTATGTGATGGTACTTTTTATGCTATTTGCTATCCATCCTTCCTTGCATTCACAAGCTATATCTGGAGCGGCTGTACAGGCTAATTTTGGTATTGATGCTGACGTTTATGCAAACAAAGAGCAATTTTTAGTTCCCCCGACGGTTTCGGGCATCTATGATGACTGGTTTTTTAGCTCTGCTTTTGCAAATGGAACCGGTCAAAATGTTATCGATCAGACTAATGCGGCGGGACTGAAAACATCAATCCAAGCTAATAATAATTTTACATTCGAAAAAAGAATGTCGAAACCCAAAAATACCATGGTTGGTAATTTTTTGTGGATTGATGCTGTTTACGGGCGGGACGGAAATTCAACGCAAAGTAACAACGACTCTAATACTTTTTCTGGAAATTCCAACAAGAATGGTGATAATCCGACTACTTGGGCTTTAGGTTCAGGTAGTATCCCTCAAAAGGATGATATTGTTGATGTTTACGGCTATTTAAGGAGAGACTTATCTCCAGCCGCATTAGCAATTAATCCTAATGGAATTTTATGGGGCTATGGAGGAGCATCTAAAATTTCTTCTGATGGAAACTCACATTTTGATTTTGAATTTTTTAGAACAGAAGTTAGCTTCAACGGTAGTGCATTAGTTGGTACAGGTAGTCAAGCAGGACACACGGCATGGACTTTTGATGCCACAGGAAAAATACTTGTTCCTGGTGACGTACTTGTTGCTATCGATTTTGAAAATGGTGGTACAAAACCACTGGGTAGTGTAAGAGTCTGGATGTCGAGTGCTGATATTGCTAATTTTAACTCAAGACCTAACAGACCATTTGATCTTACTGGTGTTTTTGACCAAGGCAATGGTGCACCTCCTTACGGATATGCCGAAATAAAAGCAAAAGGAGGAGGGATACTTACCAATGTTTTTGCAGTTGTTAATGTAACGGCTGCAACATTAGGTCCGCCTTGGGGAACTTTAGAAGGTTCGCAAGCCAATTTTCAAGATAATTATAAGGCTTTGCAGTTTACAGAGTTCGGACTTAATTTGACAGCGTTAGGCTTGGATAGCCGAAATGTTAACCAAAGTCCTTGTTCAAATTTATTAGGTAGTCTGATAGTAAAAACAAGATCGTCATCTTCATTTACGGCAGAATTAAAAGATTTTTCGGGGCCTTATTTATTTGGAAATATTACAGATGTAGCTGTAGTAGGTAATGTTAGCAATCCATTGACTTGTAATAATCCAACAGCTACTTTAACAGCAACACCAACTCCACCCAATGCCACTATAAAATGGTACGGACCTTCACCTGATGGCATAGCCGATGGCCCTTTTCTACCAGGAAATGCTCCTGTTGTATCGGTTAACGGAGTTTATACGGTATATGCTTATACAAATTTAGAAGGCTGTTTTGCTAAAAAAACGGTCACAGTCCTTGAAAATAAAGAACCGCCAAATGTTAATGCGGGAGAAGATAAAGTTTTAACGTGTTTAATAACATCAATAAAATTATCTGGCTCATCAAGTACGCCTAATGCGACCTATTTATGGAGTACATTGGATGGAAACATTGTATCGGACGGTACAACGCTCACACCAACAATTGATAAGGCTGGAACTTATACCTTAACAGTCACCGATCCTATAAATGGATGTAAAAAAGCAGATGACGTAGTTGTGACAAGCACTCCGCCAACGCCTATTAATATAACTTGTCCTGAAGATAATATAAAAAGTTCTTGCTTTTATGCCGATCAGGCTGCGGTTAATACTGCTTTTGATGCTTTTAAACAAAGCTTTACAGCTTCGGGAGGTAATGGAACTTTAACAATTACAGGATTAGAGAATTTGACTCCTCCAGCTTTATGCGGAGGAACTGTAACCGTAAATTATAATGTTACTGATTCTTGCGGATTACAGAAATCATGTTCTGCGACTTTCACCATTACGGCTCCTGCGACGGTAAGCGCAGAAGCTCCGACCTCAGTGAATGCTTCGGCCTGCGCGTATGCAGACCAGGCCGCATTGGATGCCGCATTTGAGGCCTTCAAAGCGGGCTTTAAAGTGAGCGGCGGCTGCGATGCGAAAGGGGAAATCCAAGGTAGTCCCGTAGCGCCGAAACTTTGCGACGGCGGAACAGTGACGGTTACCTATAAAGTGACTGATAAATGCTATGAGACAACCATCAGCAGAGACTTCACCATTACCTCTCCTTCAGCAGTGGTTCCTGTATCGCCAGATCCGTTTAGCGCTTCCG